>JUEP01000006.1 GCA_000817105.1 marine actinobacterium MedAcidi-G3
GCCCTAGCTCAGGCCGGATATCAAGCTGTTGCCATGTCGATGCGTGGTTATGGGAAAACAAGTGCGCCACAGGCAATAGAGGCCTACGACATCAACCACCTCGTCGGAGATGTCGTTGCTGTCGCTAATCACCTAAATCAAGGACCAGTAGTGGTAGCCGGCCACGATTGGGGTGCACCCGTTGCTTGGTTTGCCGCTCTCATGCGCCCAGATTTATTTCGGGCGGTCATGGGGCTCAGCGTTCCATTTCTGAATCCCATCGGAGCGCTACCCGAAGGTATCGACATCAATGGGTTAATGGCCCAAGCAGCGGGCCCTGATCGAGACTACTACCGGTTGTTCTTCCAGGAGCCTGGTAAAGCAGAGGCTGATTTAGAGGCCGACATCGAGCGATCTATCCGGGGCTTCATTTACTTAATTAGCGGTGATGCTCTGAGTAACGGAGACATCAGTCAACCCTTCGATGGCCATTTCCCTGCAGGAGAATCACTCAGTCAACAGTTGGTGCTCCCAGATGAGTTGCCACATTGGATTAACGAAGAAGATCTTTCTTTTTACGTTGACCAAATATCCAGCTCCGGTTTCCGTGGAGGCTTGAATTGGTATCGCAATATCAACAGGTTGGCCGCCATTACAGCCCCATATATCGGTGCCACCCTTACTCAACCGTCATTTTATATGGGCGGTTCAACAGACTTGATTGCAGGGAACACTCCAGAAGCGATCAGCAGCATGCAACAAGCTTTAGGTGATCTACGTCATTGCGAAATCATTGAGGGTGCCGGTCACTGGCTCCAACAAGAATGTTCATCAGAGGTCAGTTCTGCAATGGTGAACTTCTTAGAAGGGCTTGACTGACTTTCTTCTACAGCAGTTGCCGCTTACGCTGCTGCCATGAGTGAAAAGCCCCAAGTAGAAGTTCCCGAAGGCGACCCGACCGGCAAACAGCTAGGCATAGTCGACATTATTAATGGGGACGGCGATCAAGCTGAATCCGGCCATGTCGCAGAAGTGCATTATGTCGGAGTGTCTTGGAACACCGGTAACGAGTTCGATGCTTCTTGGAACCGTGGCCAAACCTTCAGTTTCAAACTCGGAGGTGGACAAGTTATTTCAGGTTGGGACCAAGGGGTAGTAGGTATGCGCGTTGGAGGACGTCGCCAACTCACTATTCCCCCAGCTTTGGCTTACGGGACTGCCGGCGCAGGCGGCGTCATAGGCCCAAACGAGCATCTCATCTTCGTCGTGGACTTAGTTTCTGTTCGTTAACCCGTCAGTTGACGACGCGTCGGCAAACCATTCGAACTTCATGCCGGTCATCGAACCAATCTTCAACAAAAGAAAGTGGTTCGAAACCTGGAAGTAAACCAGGAAGCTCCCCTGTTTCGACGAGGAAGCGTCGACTTGGTTTATCGTGACGTTCCAAATTAGTAACGGTGGCTACTTTTACGAATAGCACTCCGTTGGGAGTCACATAGTTACGCAGTAACGGATACAGCGAACGATCAAGAAAGTTGCAGCAGATCGCCACATTCCAACGGTCGAAAAGCTGCTTAGACGACTCCAGGTCATGGTGAACCGTCGACAACTGAAGTCCCCTACGAACTGCTTCTGCTTTCGCTACACGTATAGCCACCTCAGATATTTCGACCAAAGAAACTTGATACTCGTTGGCCGCTAACCACAGAGCAGTGGCTCCCGTTCCTCCCGCGAGATCAACTGCCGTAGCCGGGGGTGATGGAAGAAATTCTGATGTGGTTACAAACGAATCAGGTTGTCCAACACTTCGATGTTCACCGTATATGGCATCCCATCTGTCTTGAGTTTCCTGGCTGCTCATTTACTTACTTCGCGACCACAATAATTATTCAGCATGGTTTAAGAATCCTGATCTCCAAAAACGCCAGCAAGCAATTGCAGAGACAATCGCCACCAGAGACAATACGGCGACTGAGGACCCAAAGTCCGCAGAGTTTTGGCGGGCAATACCAATAACCCAGGGACCCGACACTCCCCCAAGTTCTCCAGCTGTAAAGAAAAGCCCGCCGGCAGCGCCCATTCGAGCATCAGGAACCGACCGACTCGACATCAACAACAACATCGCCATAGGAACACTGCACACTCTCACTGTCCCTATAACCGCTATTGCCAGGACGTGGAGCGTTTGCGATGAGGCCGACAAAGCCCAGACAGACACTGCCATCGCTACGAACATCATGATCAAAAATTGGGGGCGCTTATAAGCACTCACGCGTCCAGGAATGATCAGAGATCCGATAACACCAATCGTCACTCCACCTGCAGTTAGCCACGCAGCACCCCGACTAGACCAAGGTCCTGCACGCAACATTTCGGGCATCCATCCGTTAAGCGCGTGACCAACAAAGAAGATAGCGAAGGCTAGAACCAAGATTCTTCTCACCGTTGGATCACGCCAAAGTCCTTCACCCTGATCGCCAATCAGATCAGGGTCATTAGGAAGGGGGTTCTGGCTACTCACAACAACCCACAACAACCCACTGGTAAGAGATACCGCTGCGAAGATCACCATCACCCAACGCCAATGGCCAGTAGCCACACGTAGGGGATCCGCTATGACTAAAGCAGTAATTGCGCCAAGCGACGCAGCTGTGCTGTATAACCCAACTGCAAATCCTCGTTCCTCAGCAGTGAACCATTCGGTTACCAACTTGGGCGCTCCAATAGATATGAATGGGCCTCCAAGCCCAAATACTGCAACAGCGAACCATAAGCCTGTTCCAGATTGGGCCCCAGCACGAAGCAACGCTGAGGCACTTATTAAAACAGCTCCTGAAGCTAAGCAAATATGCAGCCCGTAGCGGTCCAACAGTTTTCCAGCGATAGCTGAAACAGCTAAATACACGAACGGCCATGCACCGAGGGCAGCTCCCATCGCTGCATGAGACATATCAAGGTCTACTCGAATCTGACTGAGGAGCGGAGCTAGTGATCCTGCGACTAAACCAAACGAGGCATAGAGAGCCCATAAAGATCCGAGAACCCACCACTTGCGGCGCGAGCTATTTGTCATAACTAGTTGAGAACCATGATTACGTCGCCGCTCTGATCGTGTCTCGGCTTATTCCAATCCGGCAATTTATTCATATCCCCGCTAGCTTCCAGTAGGTGAGCATAAAAGGCAAAGCGTTCATCGCAGGTGTGTATGAACATCCTGGGAGACATTTACCTGACCGAACTCTTCCCCAGATTCACGCAGATGTTGCACTTGGTGCCCTAACTGATGCCGGTCTCTCGACGTCTGATGTTGACGCGTATTACTCGGCGGGTGACGCGCCCGGTTTCGGGGTGCTGTCAATGGTCGACTATTTGGGTTTGGACTGCCATTACGTGAACGACACCGAAACCGGCGGCTCCTCGTATCTTGTACACGCACAGCATGCCGCCACCGCCATCGCAGCTGGCCATATAGATGTCGCGTTAATCACTTTGGCCGGAAAACCTCGCACCGGTGGCTCCGGTCCCGGCGGGAGTGGCCGTGTTGGAGACGCTCCGGAGGCTCCGTTTGAAAGCCAATGGGGCATGTCAGTACCAGGCGGTTATGCCTTAGCTGCTCAACGCCACATGCACGAATTTGGCACGACGTCTGAGCAACTTGCCGAAGTGAAGGTGGCAGCGTCGACTCACGCACAGCACAACTCTCACGCGTTTCTACAAGATGTGGTGACTGTCGAAGAGGTCATGGAATCACCGATGATTTCGGACCCATTGCACCGTCTGGATTGCTGCGTGATTACCGATGGTGGAGGGGCCATGGTCATCGTCAGCGAGTCAGTCGCTAATCGTTTGACCCGACATGCAATCCCTATCCTCGGTACAGGATCTTTCGTGAAGTCTTCGCAGTCCGGCCGAATTGACTTGACCCACACTGGGGCTGTGCGCTCGGGTCCCCTCGCATTCGCTGAAGCTGGCGTGACTCCCAATGACATCGATTACGTGTCGATCTATGACAGTTTCACAATCACGGTCTTGATCACGTTGGAGGATTTGGGGTTTTGTGAGCGCGGAGCTGGGGGTGAGTTCATAGCCTCGGGAGCGTTACGTGCACCTCACGGCGAACTTCCCTTCAATACCGATGGTGGCGGTTTGTGTAATAACCATCCGGCCAACAGAGGTGGAATGACCAAGGTGATCGAAGCCGTCCGTCAGCTACGCAGTGAGGCGCACGCCCAAGTCCAGGTACCCGACTGTGAATTGGCCGTTGCTCATGGAACTGGAGGAAGTCTGGCGACACGGTCAGCAAGTTCAACATTGGTGTTGGGAAGGTCGCTATGAAACTTCCAGCGAAGGCCCCTGAACCGAACTCCGAAAACACGCCGTTCTTTGATGGTGCACGACAGGGTCGCCTTGTATTACCTCGTTGTGGTGATTGCGGATTTGTTATTTGGTTTCCTCGACAAATATGTCCGGAGTGCAGTTCTCAAGATGTGAGTTGGTTTGAGGCTTCGGGAAAGGGCTCTATATACAGCTGCACCGTCACGAGACGCATACCTGGCGGGTGGGGCAAGGTAACTCCTTTTGTTTTGGCCTATGTGGAGTTAGAGGAGGGCCCACGTGTGATGACCAACATTGTTGACTGTGACCCTGAACATGTTTCTATTGGTGATCGTGTTGAGGCTGTGTTTGAAGAAGCTACGAACCGAGACGGGGAAAGTGGTCCTCCTCTGCTCCGTTTCCGTGTGAGGGAAGGTTGAGCAACGTGGATCGAACTTCTTTTCTAGTCGACGACCTTGATACTGCGGATCGATACAAGCTCACTACGGGCCTTATCGTGCCTCGTCCTATCGGTTGGATTGGGACTACGAGCGTTGACGGCGTGCCTAATTTGGCTCCGTATTCATTCTTTAACGCTGTAGCGACTAATCCTCCGGTGCTTATGTTTTCTACTGGGGTGTTTGGTGGAGTGATTAAGGATTCGTTGCAAAACATTCGAGACACCGGCGAGTTCACAGCAAGTCTTGTGGATCACGATTTAGCTGTTGCGATGAATGATTCTTCTGCGACGCTAACTCCTGATGTTGATGAGTTCGAAAAGACCGGCCTTACCGCTGTTGAGTTTGGCCAGGTCAACGCACCCGGAGTTGAGGAAGCCAAGGCCATTATTGAATGTAAGGCCGTTCATGAAGTTCAATTCGGTGACCCCGACGGTTTGCATCACGCGATCACCTTTGGTGAGGTACTCGCATTTCACATAGATAGCGATGTCTTAGATGGGACCCGAATAGACCCGGCAGAACTTGACGCCTTAGGTCGTCTGGCTGGTACCGATTACGCAACGACTCGCGACCGGTTTCGACTTGATCGACCTGACTGACACCTGCTGCTATCAGTGTGCTGTCCCGTCTGGCTGAAGATAGTCAAGCTGGATGTGACCATCTTCGACCATCAGTTGGTAGTCAGCATCGCTCATTCCTAAGAGGTCTTTAAATACTGCCTCGTTGTCTCCACCTAGAACCGGGAGAGCTTCGAATCGCATGTCGGGTCCGGTCCATCGCCATATGTGTGTCGGGTATTCGTGCATTCCTGCGTCTGTGTTGCCATTAAGAGCGAAGAGGCCTCGTTCTCGAAAGTGTGGTTCATCGAATGTTTCATCTTCGTGCATGACTGGTGCGGCAGGGATACCCGCTCGTTGGCATGTTTCAAATATTTGGTGGGCCGTGTGTTTGGCTGTCCATGCGCTCAGGTGTTCGTCGATTTCATCGTGGCGTTGTTGTCGCCCTTCAACCGTTGTGAGTTCTTCGTTTGTAGCCCAAGACGGTGATTCCAAAATTTCTACTAATGCTTGCCATTGCTGATCATTAGTTACAGATATCACCGCCCATTGATCATCTCCTAGACAGGGGTAGCAACCTTGTGGTGCATAGACGCGGTGTCGATTACCAAGGGGTTGATGGACTGTTCCAGTTCGTCCTGCATCGATCAGGAACTCGCCGATGTGGTTCAGCATATTTTCGGCTTGTGAGATTTCTACTAATTCGCCGATTCCGGTGCTTTCTCGTCGACGCAGGGCCATGAGCGCAGCAAAAGCTCCGGCTGCCCCTGATGCTGCGTCCATATGGTAGACGGCCTCGTTTTCAGATAGGTCGGCGTCTTGGTAGCCCCGAATCGCGCCCAAACCGCAGAGAGCTTCAAAGTTGACGCCGAATCCAAGGAATGATCTGTATGGGCCCTCTAGACCAACTGATGGCATTCGAATCATAATTAATTTCGGATTTCGGGCGTGTACTTCATCCCAACCGATTCCTAGTCGATCCATCAAATCGACAGAGTTGTTTTCAATAAGCACGTCGCTGATATCGACGAGCTGTAGGAAGGCTTCTTTGCCTCGATCCTGACGCAGATCCAGTGTGATGCTCCGCTTGTTTCTTGCATGAGCATTAAAGAGAGCAAATCTGTTCCAGGGACGTTCTCCCGGTTCGGCGTCCGGGTAGCCACCACCAATTCCACCCAGATTGGCGATCATCTCTTTTGTTGGGCGAGGGAAGTAGCCTCTCGTGGCAGTTGGGAACACCCACGGGTTATCTACTCGGACTACGTCGGCTCCGAGATCTCCAAGTATCTGAGTGGAGTAAGGCCCAGCCCAGACAACGGTCATATCGAGTACGCGAATCCCGGCTAGCGGGAGTTCGTCGTCAATTTTTGCTGTTGCTTCTTTAATTCTTGGCTTTTCAGCGGCGAGCTCTGTTTGGTGTTGGCCAATGGTGGGTGCGGGCCGTCCAACGCTCCATCCTTCTGTCAGGCGAATAGGTCCGCCTGGTTGAACCGTCACACCTGCTCTTGTTTGTTCGACTTCTTCAAAGAAGCCTCTTTCGGCAAAGTGGGGGTCTGTCAGCAAGTCAATAGGGCGATTAACTGCGGTGATGGGCCAGCCACCAGCTTGAGCTTCTTCCATGGCTTCTTGCCTATTACGTCCTAGTGTCCATTCCAACAAGCGTGCATCAGCTATTTCTGGAAGATCTTCGTTGGCGATCCATGTCGGGTCTTCATAGAGCGACGACATTTCTGGGTCGTTCATTACCCCCAACATTCGCGGTAGCCAGTTCATCAGAGTGGATACCTGGACATGGCCATCGAGAGCTGGGCGGCACCCTCCTGGGAAAATAGAGGTGGCATATCCTCCGCTGCGAGGCACATTGTCGCCCCGATAGGAGTGATAGAGAAGAAAGGTCATGCGTCGATCAATTGAGGTGACTTGGGTGTCAATGTTGCTCATATCCACGTGAATTGAACGGCCGTTACGTCGCTGTGATGCGACCGCTGCGAGCGCCGCTGTAGCGGTGTGGGTTCCACATTGGTACTGACCTAGGTCGCCCCCCATTTTGACGGGTTCGCGTCCAGCTTCTCCACTAGCCGACATTGGTCCGCCCATCGCATAATGGACTATCTCCTCTCCTTTACACCAGCTATATCGACCTAGTAGACCGAAAGATGTGACAGTAACGAGCACGAGTCCTGGATGGTTTTGTTCAATATCTTCGGGGTTGATGAACGCACTGGATTGCAAAACAATGTCTGCTCCACCTATCAGGCGGTCGATTAGTTCGTCCCCAACGCTGCCGATGACGGAACGTTTCCCCGTGTTCAGGTGTAAATGCAACGCGCCTGTCTCCGGATTGGGGCCGTCGGATGGGAACGGACCCATTGCCCTAGATCGATCACCATCTAGTGGCTCCACTTTGATGACGTCGGCCCCGTAGCCAGCGAGAAGCCTTCCCGCCCATGGGCCCGCTATTCCTTCACATAATTCAACGACACGAAGACCGTGGAGTGGTTGCGTTGACATCAGCTCATCAGCGTTTCATGTATGTGTTCAATAAACGCTAAGGACTCGTCGACTGAGCGGGCCCCTGAAAGCAGCACGAGGCGATCAACACCGAGTTCGCCGTATCGTTCAATCATCTCAGAACCAGGTCGCATTCGGGGAGTCACGGTAATTTCGAGTTGTCCCAGCTCGCTAGGGCGCTCATATTTTTGATTAGCTTCTGATAGGCCTGCCAAATTCGCGCTTGTTGCCTCTGGGTCCAGCATAAATCCGTACCACCCTTGACTATGGGTCACTGATCGCCGCCATGCTGGTATGGAATGTCCTCCCATTATTACTGGTGGACCTAAAGGTTGGATAGGTCGGGGAAACGCTTTCACTCCGGCGAATGAAACGTAGTCGCCTTCATAGGCTGGGTCTTCGTCATTCCAGATTGATCGCATTGCTTCTATGTATTCAGTGGTGCGGCGGCCACGGTCTTCCATAGGAATTCCGATGGCATCAAATTCGGGTTCTAGGTAGCCAACCCCAACTCCGAAGAGCATCCGGCCGTTGGATAACACATCGACACTGGCAAGTTCTTTGGCGAGCACAAGAGGATTACGTTGCGGGAGAATGATGATGCCTGTCGCTAATTTTATTCGAGTCGTTACGGCAGCGACGTAGCCCAATGCGACGGTCGGGTCGAGTAGTTCAGCATCGGGCGGTAACGGTGAGGGCGGCATCTGTGGATCGGGCAACACGACATGTTCTGCGGTCCAGACGGACTCGAAACCCGCTTCTTCCGCAGCCATAGCGACCGTCGATAATGCCTCAGCATCAACGAGATGGTCGGTGTTGATGGAGAACAGTCCGATATCAATGTCATTTGCCATGTCTGCAAGTTACGCGATTAAGCGAGGGTCGCGCGATTGTGCCAATCTGACAGGGTCCCTGCGCGTGAAAAAGATTCATTTGCTTTCCCTTCAATTCGTTCAGCCGTGGCTGCCACACAAGCCGTTGCGACTATTTAACCCTCCAACTTATGAGTAACGAAATCGACACCATCCGTTCACTATTGCCCCAAGCTCAACGCCCTGATCGTTCGCGTCGAGTCGACGTTGGCGGACTAGAAGTTTCAGTCGTTGAGTGGGGAGATGAAAGTTCCCAACCGCTTCTTTTAGCTCATGGTGGGTTCGATTTCGCTGGTACATGGGATTTATTTGCTCCGCTTTTGGCAAAACAAGGTTTCCGGGTCGTCGCGTGGGATCAACGTGGGCATGGAGATAGCGATATGGCTGCTCTTTACACGTGGGAAGCAGACATGCGTGACGCTGCCCACGTCATTGAGTCGCTTGGCACTCGCAAACCAATCCCTGTCTTGGGTCACAGCAAGGGAGGCGGGATGATGAACCAACTAGCTGAAGTTCTTCCTCATCGAGTAGGGGCTGTAATCAACCTTGATGGCATACCAAATGAACGGGGTTTCACTAACCAAGTTGACCGCTCAGATATGAATGCTCTTGCTACCGAATTGAATGCGTGGCTTGACCACCGACGCAAAGCAGGTCAAATGAGTCGACGCGCTGACACGATCGAAGGTTTAGCTGCACGGCGCAAATTGATGAACCCTCGGTTGTCTAACGAGTGGCTTAAATACCTGGTCACTGTCGGAGCCCGATGCGACGATGATGGTTGGCGTTGGAAAATTGATCCAACTTTACGGTTCGGACCGTCTGGGGCTTGGCGACCTGAATGGTCTATACCTAGGTTGCGTGGTCTTCATGTGCCGTATCTCGGAGTGATCGGCACAGTCAAAGAAGAAATGGGCTGGGGAACGACCCCTGAAGAAGCTTTCCCGATTTTGCCCGAGGGCGCCGAGTTTCATGCATTAGCCGATACCGGGCATTTCGTTCATATCGAACGCCCTGATTACGTTGCCGAAATAACGGTGGATTTTTTAGGACGTGTTTTATGACGACAACCTTCCTGGAACATGTTCGCAGTCGGCTCGCTTTGCACGAACTCCGTGATGGTCAGGGACAACCTTTACTGATCCTTCACGGTCTAGGTGAGCGGTCACCTGACGCAACCCCAGGAGCTGTTCAAGGCTGGAGAGGCCCTATTTTTGCGTTGGATTTCACCGGACATGGTTCTTCATCGGTTCCCGTTGGAGGCGGCTATACGTGCGAGGCCTTAATGTCTGACGCCGATGCTGTACTAGCTGAACTTGGTCCAGTTACTTTGCTGGGCTACGGATTAGGCGGATATGTCGGGTTATTGCTATTTGGGTCGCGCCCAACTGAGATCAACGGCTTGATCATCATGGATGGTCCTGGTCTAGACGGTGGCGGTGGTCGGCCCACCTCTCCGAGGTTGCTGCACGTTCCATCTTCTCACCTTGACGGATCTACACCAGATCCGTGGGCACTTGCAGAGCTGACATCAGATATACGTCCTCCAAGTTATGCCGTCGATCATGTCCGTCAAATACAGATGATGTCTGAATTGGATATCGCTGTCTGTGTTGCTTCTTTGGGTCGACCTGAGTGGTTGACAGCGATACTTGAGTCACCTGTTGCTGTTGAATCAGATGTCGCTGCGGCGTTGGCAACTTTCGCTGCGCTTTAGCTACTTTCGTCTCTTTCGAATCGATCGTTAGAAGTTCATTCAATCTTTCGTGCAATGGTTGGTCTAACTGGTGTAGGAAAGGATGAAACTTCGACACACTAGGAGTAATCATGTCCGATGCGCCTTTCTCAGCCGAGCCACTTTCTAAGAGTTACAAAACTGTTTTAGGTAAACAAATGGCATATCACGAGGTTGGGGAAGGCGACCCGATCGTTTTCTTGCATGGCAATCCAACCTCGTCTTATCTGTGGAGAAATATTATTCCCCACCTTTCAAATCAAGGTCGTTGTATAGCGCCAGATCTCATCGGGCAAGGAGACTCCGACAAGCTTGATGATGTAAGCCCTGGCACCTACCGGTTCGTTGATCATCGAGAATATTTGGATGGCCTATTAGACCAACTAGACCTCGGAGATCATGTGACGTTCGTGATTCATGATTGGGGTTCTGCGTTGGGTTTCGACTGGGCAAACCGTCATCGCGATCGCGTCGCTGGAATTGCTTACATGGAAGCAGTTGTTGCCAACCTTCTATGGGAAAACTTTGATGAGGGTGGCCGACGTGTCTTCCAGGGGTTCCGTTCACCTGCTGGTGAAGAAATGGTTATAGAAAAGAATATTTTTGTTGACAGGGTTCTCCCAAGTGCAGTCTTACGCGAACTTACCGACGAGGAAATGACGGAATATCGCCGACCATTTCTTGACCCACAACATCGTCGCCCAACTTTGACCTGGCCTCGAGAAATACCTATCGAAGGCGAGCCGGCTGATGTTGTGGCAATAGTTCAGGACTATGGCCAATGGTTGAGCGATTCGGACGTACCGAAATTATTCATTAACGCCGATCCCGGCTCCATCCTGACCGGGCCGCAAAGAGAGTTCGTGCGTTCTTGGCCCAACCAAACCGAAGTAACCGTGAGCGGCAGCCATTTCATTCAGGAAGACAGCCCGAACGAAATCGGTCAAGCGATCGCAAGTTGGTTACCAACTAGGTAGCTCATCAGCTAGAAGCTTGCGTCAAACTGTCGTGTTGCGACGCGTATACGAATGCTATTGATATGGCTCCAAAGGCTGCTGCGCCTATGTACGCCATGGAGATATTGCGCTCGAAAATAGGTACCCACAAAAGTGGGCCAATGGCATGTCCTAAAAACCTGTGCGAAAGGACCAACGATATGCCGCCTCCCCTGTTGTTTGGCGACCCCGTCGCGGCTAACAGTTGAAACCCGGTGGATATACATTGGACCGTAGCCCCCGCCAAAGCCCAGACTAAGATCAGCGGAATCGTCGTATTTATCTGCGACAACACAATTGCTGCCAACATCGATAAAAACAACGCTATAGCTGTTGCCTTTCTAGCCCCGATCCGGTCAATAAGTGTCCCCCACTGCGGTGTAACAAATGCAGCAGTGAGAGACCCAGAAATCAGTAAAGCTCCGGTCGCCGACCCAGACAGACCGATCACATCGCGACCGACAAGTGCCACTAGAAGTTGAAGCCCTCCAGGACCAATGGACTGGGTAAGGGCGACGAGTCCCAACGTCAACATTTTCTTATTGAGTACCGAGCGCAGACCTAGATTCTTGGAACGGCTGACCATTGGCACTTTAGGAAGCTTTACCGATAGAGCTAAGGCAGCTATGGCGACAATAACGAAAGCCCACCGCCACCCGACATCCGCAGCAATTCCTCCGAACAACATGCCTAGAACACCGCCGATGGCTTGAAACGACGCGTAGGTGCCTATCGTTCGTCCAACCCGATCTTTCGGAGCTGCGTCAGTAAGCGCCGCTATTAGTAATGGCGTCATAAAGGCGTTGAAGGAACCTTGAGCGGCACGACCAGCGAAAAAAACCCAAAGAGATGGGCTAATCGCACAGATAAGCGAAGCCACGGCGTACAAAGTTACCGCGACACGAATTGTTCGTTGTCGCCCCCATCTTTCTCCGAGAGTTCCTGATACCAAAAGCAGTCCAGCAAAGGGGAAAAAGAATGCTCCGATACCCCAAGCGACAGTTGCTGTGCTCGTATCGAACGAATCGCGAAGCTCGGGGATCATTGGTGACATCACCGTTCCCCCGAAAGGGCCCAAGATTCCGCAGAAGTAGATCGGGATTAGTCGCCGATAAGCAACTGATCTACCTGCATCCGGGGCCCAAAACTTCATTCCGTGCAGAAGCTACTTGCCCGAGCCCTAAATAACTTCCTCAACCTGATGCAGTAGCCCGCTATCTACGTCATATACGAAGCCGCACATGTTGCTTGCATCAACGAAGGGGTTCTCGGTGACTTTCTGCATCGACTTTTGGGTATCTAGGTAAGGATCTTCGAATGCTTCGATTGCCCAGTTTGGTTCTACCCCAAATTCAGCTCGAAGCTCGTTAACAAAATTCGTTTCATTAACTTTTTGCATTCCACAATCTGTGTGGTGCAACAAAATAATTTCGCGGGTGCCTAAGAGTCTCTGAGAGAGGCAAATCGAGCGTAAGACGTCGTCTGTCACCACGCCTCCAGCATTTCTTAATATGTGAGCGTCACCGGTTTCTAACCCGAGTATTTCGGCGATGTTCATTCGAGCATCCATGCAAGCGACAACGACTAATCGCATATCGGGTGCGGCATTTAATTCAAGGTTTTTTGTTTCGGATGCAAATTGTTTGTTGCGCTCGATCAGTTGGTCGACAGATGGAACGAATTCTTGAGCCACAATTCTCGAAGTTACCTATCTTTAGGTCAACATTTGCGTCAAATTTGATCATGTACCAGTCTGAAGTCCTTCCGGTGGGCAAGACTTTGAGCTTGAAATCTGCCGCCAGTCATATAAGGGGGGTTATTTATGCACGTCGGCATCGCTGGTTTTTTCGGTAATTCTCCTCGTCGGGATTTGCCGTTCGCTCGAGATTTCGCTCAAACGATTGAAGCGCTGAATTTTCGAACGCTGTCTCTCCCTGAACATGTCGTCTTCTTTCCTACCTATGAATCCAACTATCCCTATACCGAAGACGGCGAGCCCAACTGGGGTCCAGACACCGGCATATTCGACCCGCTTTTTGTGACCCAAGCCTTGGCTCACGCGACCACGAAACTGCGTTTCGTTACCGGAGTTCTCATACTTACTCAGAGGCCGGCTTTGCTTACAGCCAAGGAAGTTCTTACTTTGGACCACTTCACCGACGGTCGTTTTGAGTTGGGTGTTGGCTCGGGCTGGTCTTGGGAGGAGTACAACGCGCTCGGTGTTGACTTTGCGAAGCGGGGCCGCCGACTAGATGAGTACATCGAGGCTCTTCGCGTTGCATGGACCGATGAGCGCGCCACCTATACGGGCGAATTTGTTCACTTTGAGAACGCTGTTATGAATCCCAAACCGGTCACCCCGGGGGGGCCACCGATAATTATTGGCGGTGATTCACCTGCAGCGATGCGGCGCGCGGCCCTGTTGGGAGACGGATGGTATGGCTGGTGGGCTCAACCAGATATTCAGGCTCACATTGGTCGACTTGAGGAAATTTTGAACACGCACGGTCGGGATCTCAATGGTGACGACTTTGATTTCAAGTTGGGTCTTCCATTGTCGGAAATTAACCCAAACGAAATTGAGGCGAAAGTTGAGCTCGCAACGTCGCTTGGAGTAGACGAGCTAATCCTTGCGCCGCCTATACCTTCGAAGGATTTCGGCACCCACTTGGAAACGGTAGCTCGCGCTGCCGGTTTGGTTTAGTTAAGAATTTTCGGGCTTGGTCGAGGCGGCGTTGTCATGCGCCTTCACTATAGAAACTCGATTAGCCACCCCTAGCACACGGTCGTTCCAGTCGAGAACTGGCAACAAATCAGTGTTGCCATTCTCCAGCATTTGCATTCCTTCCTCCAGAGTTGCTCCGGGATGGGCGACCGGGTGATCCTCTCTAAGGATTTCCGAAACTTTTGCTGTCGGGCTCTCTCCAAGTTTGGTTTGCGCGTCTTTGAGGTACGCGACTCCTTGAAGTGCACGGTCCGCGCTGACAACTAGCAGCATCTCTTCGCGGCTACGTTTCATTATTTGTATTGCTTGCTGGAGCGAGGCTGTCTTTTGAGTTGCTGCATATTTAGCTTCAGCAGCTCCGACTAATGAGACTTGACTCATTAGTTGATCGTCGCCCGAGCTTTGAGAGCCTAAGGAGTTTTTGCGGCGAAGCTTGACTTCATATATCGAGTCTTTTTTGATCGCGGTATATGCCACGGTTGCTGCTGCACAGGCAGCCATGAGAGGCATGATGAGTCCGAAGTCATTTGTCATCTCGAAAACTATGAAGATGCTCGACATCGGAGCTTGAGCTGCGGCAGCGAACACAGCCGCCATTCCTACAACGGCGTAGGCGCCGGCCGGTGCTGTTGAGTCAGGGAACAGTTGATTCACGACCTCGCCATAGGCAGACCCAAGTAACGCTCCGATAAAGAGGGATGGAGAAAATATTCCTCCGGATCCTCCGGAGCCCAAAGTCAGGGCGGTCGCAAGCATTTTTCCTACTACCAAGAAAAGTAGAAGCCGGAATGCAAATTCTCCAGCTAGAGCTTTATCGATGCCAGCAAGACCTGACCCAAGCAAATCAAATGAGATAGCCCCTAATAAACCAACCGTAATAGCTCCAATAGCGGGCCGTAAGTCAGCAAGTACCGGCAAGGCATCGAATTGGTCTTCCACAAAATAAAGCAGTCTCACAAATCCAACAGCGACTATTGCGGCGACGATTCCGAGAACGGCGTATAGGACGAGTTCGCTGGGGTGAATGAGTTGATGCACTTCCGCTGTAAGGACGGATTCATCGCCAACAAGAACTCGCCATACAGCGTTCGCGGCCACGGCCGAAATAACCACTGTTGAGAATCCGCGGGCGGTAAAAGATCGCAAGATAACTTCCAGCGCAAAGAACACCCCCGCTAGCGGAGCGTTGAATATCGCAGCGATTCCCGCTGCCGCCCCAGCGGCTACAAATGTTGATCGCCGTCGATCAGACATTCTGAATGAGCGCGCAAGCGTTGAGCCTAAAGCGGAACCAATTTGAACGATCGGTCCCTCGCGACCGGCTGAGCCGCCTGAACCGATGGTGAGAGCTGAAGCTAGCGCTTTGACTGACGCGACGCGAGTTCGGATTCGGCCACCACGGCGGTTAACGGCTTCCATTACTTCAGGCACGCCATGTCCTCGCGCTTCTGAAGCCGCTCTAGTTACTAAGGGCCCGACGAGTAAACCTCCAAGAATAATTCCAGGCATAAATTTGAACGGCCCAAGTCCCTTAGACCAGCTTGCTATCCGCCCGAACAGTTCTTCGTGGAGGTAATCAATCAAATAATGGAAACCAACGGCCGCTAATCCCCCCGTGAGTCCGACGACTAGAGCCATAAAGGCAAAGGTTTGATTTTCGGTTAAACGAATGCCGACTAGCTGCCGCCCGAAGGTTCGAACCTGGAAAATTCTTCCAAGGAAAAAGCGGGCACGTTTGGGCATTACTTGATGACAGTATCTGTTAGCCGTTCGATCTACCCCGGGAAGCGCCTAGAAATAGGGGCTGCCTTATTGTTAATGCAGCTTAACATTGACCCGTCAGGGTTCGGACAAGCAGGCTGATAAGGTCTAGGCGTGGCTTACGAACCTACAGAACACCATCCAGCTTTCGAGGAGTACAGCGAGGCGATCTTTGAGCTCGCTGAAGATGGAGTGCCCGTGATTCAAGCGAGGATTTCTGAACGCCTGCAAGTTTCGCGACCAGCTGTGAGTGAAATGGTTCGACGGATGGAACGAGAAAACCTCGTCGATCTGAAAGCTGACGGCGAGATCACGCTCACAAATGAGGGCAAGACGCTAGCGACGACCATCGTTCGTAGGCATCGACTCGCCGAATGCTTCCTCACCGAGGTACTCGGTTTGAACTGGACCGATGCACACAGTGAAGCAGGTCGCTGGGAGCACGTGATTTCACCAACTGTGGAAGCGGCGATGCTGAAGGTGCTCGATCAGCCCGAAACTTGTCCACATGGCAATCCGATTCCGGGAAGTGGTTACACAGAACCAACAGATGCGGTCGTTTTGTCGAAGATCGATGCGGGTGATCCGTTCACAGTTTTGCGGATACCTGAAGAGTTGGAGTGGGAAACTGGGCAACTTGAGTTCCTGGAGAACACTGGTCTGATGCCCGGTCGCTCCGGTGTTGTGTTGTCATTTGCTCCCGATGGAACAGCCACAGTAAATGTGGGTGATACCCCATTTGGGGTCGGCGGCCCAACAGCGGACCGCATTGTTGTAACTCCAGGCGCATGAAAAGTTCCGCTGCGCGCGGGGTCATAGTCGAAGACCTTGAACACTCTTACGGCGATGAACCAGTTTTGCATGGAGTAAGTCTTGATGTCTCCCCAGGTGAATCGATCGCTCTCTTAGGTCCAAGCGGTTGCGGCAAAACAACTTTGCTTCGACTCATTGCAGGTCTAGAGCGGCCTTCGTCTGGCTCTATAACTATCGGAGAAGACCTTGTTGCGGGAGAAACTTGGGTACCACCCGATCGTCGCAGGGTCGGCATGGTATTTCAGGATTGGGCATTATTTCCCCATCTGTCAGTTGCCAAGAACGTCGCTTACGGGATCTCAAAGTCAACGTCGAAGGACACCGAGGTCTCCGCGGCTCTCGAAATGATGAACTTGGCAGGACTGGAAGATCGTATGCCGGCAACGCTCTCTGGTGGCCAGCAACAACGCGTTGCTTTAGCTCGAGCTCTCGCACCTCGACCAGGAGTACTTCTCCTAGACGAACCATTTTCTAATCTCGACACCAGCTTACGAATCGAGGTGAGAACCGAAGTTCGCGAGCTCTTAGCAGACCTTGGGATCACATCAATATTTGTCACCCACGACCAAGACGAAGCATTCATTGTCGGCGACCGCGTAGCCGTCATGCGCGAAGGACACATAGTACAAACCGCGACACCGTACGACCTCTACCACAATCCCGTTGACCGTTGGACAGCCGAGTTCGTTGGGACGGTCTCATCTCTATCGGCTACAGCCCAATCTGGGACCGCTCAATCACCCATAGGCTCCTTAGCTGTAAGCCCGAAACTCCAAGGCCCTGTCGACCTAATTTTGCGACCGGAACAGCTCGCGCTTGAAGCGGGAGGTGATGCCGAAGTCCTTCTCGTCGAATACTACGGACACGACACCCTTGTTTTTGTCGAGTCGGGCGACGACCAGCTTCGCGTCCGTTGCGGACCTACCACTAACTATTCCCGCGGTGATCGAGTGACGGTTCGTTTCGTCGACACGGTCGCGTTGGCGTTCGCCAAGGAGTGAAACATCAGCACTTGCTGCTGCACGCAAGTGGGGGGTTACCACCGGAGAGCATTAGGTCCACCGCTACCTCAGCGAGACGATTGGTTCATCTCGTCTACGTTATGATGCTAATCACACAGCCACAATGGAGTTGAAGAATTTTTGTAAGGTGAGCTTTACATTATTGTTGAACATCGTCTATGGTGCCTTGTCATGCAAAGAGTCATCATTCTAATTTCGACAACGTTAATCCTGTTGGGCACGGCATGTGGGGGTGCAGATCGATTCGAGATCGATGGCCTCGCAGCTGAAATTCATTCTGGGGAATGCGCAGAAAAGTCCGATGAAGTGGTGACGATTTATTCAGGACGCAAGGAGAATCTCATCGACCCGGTACTTCGGGCATTCGAATGCGCCACAGGGATAAACGTCGAAGTCCGCTGGGGTAAATCTGCGGAATTGGCAATGCTCATCAACGAAGAAGGCGACCAAAGCCCCGCTGACGTCTTCTTAAGTCAATCTCCCGGACCGGTCAGTTTTCTCGAAGCCAAGGGATTCTTAGCAACGTTGCCGCAGACAACGCTGAACCAAGTCACACCGCAAAATCGCTCAGATGCAGAAACATGGGTGGGGTTCTCGGGCAGAAAGAGAGTGCTCGTCTACAACATCGACGAACTCGGCCCTTCAGATCTCCCGTCTTCAGTTTTTGAACTAACAGACCAAAAGTGGCGAGGCCAGGTCGCCATACCCGCAACCAATGGTTCGTTCATGGATTGGTTCACCGTATTTCGCAACTATCACGGTGACGACGTAGCAACAGAATGGCTAAAGGGCATGGTTGACAACGATGCCCGCTACTACCCAAATAATCGGTCAATTGTGGAGGCCGCAAGTCGCGGGGAAATCAAAGTCGGACTTGTAAATCACTACTACAACTACCAAGAGGGTGCGGCTGGCGGCTCCAAGCACCGAGCCCAGAATCACGACTTCGATGACAACGACATTGGCTCACTCCTCATCATCACGGCAGCGACGATTCTTAACTCCACCGAAAATGTCAGCAACGCTCAAGCGTTAGTGGATTACCTGCTGAGTTCGTCGGTTCAGCAATATTTCACAGATCAGACGCTTGAGTACCCTCTTGCGGCCAACATCGCACCCAATCAGGTGCTTCCTCCTCTAGCGGCACTGCAGATCGGCTCGGTCGATTTTGATTCACTGGGTAGCGGACTCGACAAGACTTCCCGGATCATCGAGTCAAGCGGTATTCAGAATCAGTGAGGAAACACAACGCCAACAGGGGCTTACGTGTTTTCGGGCTGGTCACCGCAATCGCCTTCGCATTTCCCGGTCTGTACCTCGTTTGGCGAAATTTCACATCTGGCGCTGATCCACTTGGCCTGTTGTTCAGCAACCAAACACTTCAGCCACTTTGGCGGACGATCTACCTCGCAGGCTTAGTCTCTGTATCCGCAGCATGCCTCGGAACAGCTCTGGCTTGGTTAACAGCTAGAACTGATCTTCCATTTCGGAAGCTGTGGAGTGTTCTACTTCCCGTCCCGCTCGTCTTCCCCACCTTCATTGGAGCAGCTGCGTTCATTCGGGCGCTCAGTCCGGGAGGTCTTGCTAGCGAATGGCTGACGGCCTTTGGTGTACATCACACACCCCAACTTCGCGGACTGTTTGGCGCGTGGCTGGTATTGACATTCTTTTGCTACCCATACGTTTATCTGCCGGTGAACGCTCGGCTCAAACAATTACCAGGCTCGTATGAACAAACGGCACTTCTGCTCGGAGACACGCAACCCCAAGTGTTCCTCCGAGTCGTCCTCCGTCAAATTGGAAGTTCCATAACAGCAGGAACCCTATTGGTATTCCTCTACACCATTAGTGATTTTGGTGCAGTGCAGCTGATGCGTTTCGACACTCTGACTAGAGCTATCGAAATGAATTATCTTGCTCGACCACCGATCTCGTTCGCAATGAGCCTCATTTTGCTCGCTCTCGCCGCAGTGGTCGTCGTATCCGAAAGAGCGGCGAGTCGTCACCTCCCCGACATCCGAACTCATCGACCTCAACACGCCCTCAAATATGAACTTGGATCGTGGAAAGTTCCTTCGTTGCTTCTTGTCATCGCGACATTCGCAATAAGTATCGTTGCACCAGTGGCGGCTATGGCCGACTGGGCGCTTGGAGGCACACTTCGAAGCGACGGACGCCCGCTTACGGTCAGTGTTTCCAAAATCGTCGAAGCCACCATCAACACACTCACATCCAGCATCGCGACTGGTGTGGTAGCACTTCTCTTGATTACTCCGATCGCCTTTCTAGCCAACCGACACAAAGACCGAATCGGTAGATTTACACACAGTGTGGTGATCTCTACCTTCGCTATACCCGGGATCTTGATCGCTCTGTCGCTCCGGTTCTGGACTATTCGATCAGGCTTTATCGGCAGCTTCTTCTACGACTCAATGGCGCTGCTTATTTTCGCTTATGTAGTCAGATTCGCGGCCCTGGCGATGGGCGCCGCTTCAGTCGCGGTAAACGCAGTTCCCACAGCACTTCACGATGCAGCCGCAACCCTCGGTGCTGATCGACGCAGACGCTTCCGGACAGTTGATGTTCCGGTTATGAAACCGGGCTTGTTGGCCGCCACCGGTCTAGTTGTCTTGTCAACTATGAAGGAGCTTCCGATTAGCCTCCTTTTGGCCCCCATCGGGTTTCCGACCTTGACGACAAGAATTTTCTCCTCCTTCGAAGAAGCCTTCGTCGCTGAAGCAGGCATTATGGCCTTGGTGTTGGTTACAGCATCTGCGTTCTTGTCTTGGTCACTCGTTCTTCGGCGATCCGACGCTTTGTAGAGACCGGCGCAATGAATCTTGATCGTCGACAAATGATTTTCTATTGATTTCCAGATTTGCCATTGACCGTAGATATCGGCAACCCTAGAGATATGAAGAATGCATCCACCGAGCACTTTGACATATTGATCGTTGGCGCGGGCATCTCAGGGATCGGGGGCGCATATCACCTGCTGCAGGAATGCCCCGATAAGAGCTTTGTGATTCTGGAGACCATGGACAGTTTCGGCGGCACCTGGAAAACCCACACTTACCCGGGCATTCGTTCCGACAGTGATCTCTACACCTTTGGTTACGGTTTCAAACCTTGGACAGGGCCACCGATCGCCACCGCAGAAGAAATTCTCGACTACATGGGTGAAGTCATCGAAGAGAACGACATCTCATCGCACATCAGGTACGAACACACCATCGAAACCGCTGAATGGTCCAGTGACGAAAAGTGTTGGACTTTGAAAGTCCGACAACCAGGCGCCAAAGAACAGCTCACTTTCACATGTGGATTCCTATGGATGTGTCAGGGCTACTACAGGCACACAGACCCCTACACCCCTGAATGGCCAGGAATGGACCAATTTCAAGGAACCGTCGTACATCCTCAAACATGGCCAGATGATCTTGACTACGCCAACAAAAAAGTTGTCGTAATCGGTTCAGGTGCCACAGCAGCAACTCTAATACCTGCGATCGCTGACAAAACCGAACACGTAACTATGTTGCAGAGATCACCAACGTTTTTTATCGCGCGGCCAAACAAAAACGAACTCGCAGACACACTTCGACAACTCGATATTCCTGATGAGTGGACTCATGAAATAGTTCGAAAAAAAATTCTCCTAGACCAAGAACAAATCGTCGAAATGTCATTCAAATATCCTGATCTCGTTCGAGAAGAGCTGTACAAAGGCATCCGAGAAATTTTGGGTGACGACTACGATGTGTCCCAACACTTCGAGCCGGCATACCGGCCTTGGCAGCAACGTATTGCCCTCATTCCAGACGGCGATCTTTTTCATTCGATAGCTGCGGGTGATGCATCAGTTGTTACCGACGAGATCGCTACCTTCACGGAAACAGGCATCGAAACAGAGAGTGGCGAACTGCTTGAAGCAGACATCATCGTCACAGCAACGGGTTTCGATCTCAGCATTCTCGGCGATATTTCCTTCACCATTGACGACGAACCTTTGGACTTCTCTAAGACCGTCGGGTATCGCGGAATGATGTTTACTGGACTGCCGAACATGATCTGGGTCTTCGGTTATTTCAGGGCAAGCTGGACTTTGCGGGCAGACCTCATATCTGGTTACGTAGTTCGACTTCTCCAACACATGGACTCTGTTGGCGCAAAAAGCGTTATTCCTGCCTTACGACCCGAAGACAGCGACATGGAACTACTTCCTTGGGTTGACCCGGAAAACTTTAACCCTGGATACTTGATGCGCTCCATTCATTTGATGCCCAAGCAGGGAACAGTCGATCCATGGCGACATACCCAGGATTATTGGACCGACAAAGATGAGTTACCTGCAATAGCGCTCGATGACGATGCTCTTCGTTACAGATAGAGCTTTTTAAAATCTCATCAATCTGCTGGTGCTTGTTGACCTATAGGGAAATCAACTTGCTCAGGGAAAGCGCTTCCGCCGTTGTAATGGCCTTCTGGGATTAATAGTCCTCTTACGAGCTCAGCCATAGGCATGTCAGAGGCTTCAGTCAGCCCATCAGCAACTAGCAACAGCGTTTCTCCGAGAACTGTTTCACTAAATATCCACCGGTTGAGATCATCATGATCAGGTGAACTGTCTCCTGGCTGTGCCGCTATTGCCTCGTGATAAAAAGTGCGGAGGTCGTCTGCCATATGGCGCAAAAGCAGTGGCATTTCGAATGCCCAACTGATCCCGTCAACTACTGGTTCGGAAATGACATCACCGGCATCAGCTATTGATGCAAACGCCCGCGCCAAATCATCAATTTGGTCTTCTCCAGCTCCGGTAACTCCAAAAAGAGTTCGACCTCGCTGGTGTCTTGTTTCGATAGCCCACGGACGAAGCATCGCCACTTCTGCCAATAAGCGTTCACTTAAAGCATCAGAGCTCGCCGGACCAAGATTTAGGGGGCAGGACCAATTCTCGTTTAGATCGTCGTGTGGTGCCTTAATTTCATAGTCTTCAATAGTTGGTTTGATTGCGGTATCTAAAAGACTGAATGCTGCCCTCATAACGTTTTTTTGGAATTCTGAATCATCGACGGCACCGAGCGGTCGACCGAGAGGAAAAGGAACCCACAACGCTCTCGGAGGTACAACAGCTTCAGACATTTCCCGGATCAGACTTATTGAAGTAGTCGCCACTCCGGCCCGCTCTATGTAATTCGCTAAGGCACCGACCGCGCCTGTGCATACGGGTCATATCGGAACCAAAAAAGCAATGTCAACTCCATCGTTAGCCATCAGTCGACCGATCTCTTCCCCAGCTTGCTCAAACTGGGAGGGGTCGGGCATCGCTCCCATAAAAGAGTAATGCCAACGCGCTACGCCGCCGATTTCTCCAGAAGAGGCGAGGTCTCGGAGGCGTTCAATTGGGAAAACAATGTTTGGATCTTCACCGAATGCGCTGCGATCAAAATTTGCGCTGATATGTGACAGCACTAGATCATCAAACTGGGTGTCTCCGGGAATGAGCCGATAATCCAACGATCCGACAGTGAATGGGGGGTCTATGCGTCGGTGAAGACCTGCAGTAGAAACAATAGCTACCGTTGCCTCCTCAACAGACGGCGGCGTCACCCAGTCACCGGGACCTACCGCGGGCATGTCCTTCGCTCGTTTGAGAAGATGTTCTGCCTCAACCGGGTGGAGATCACTTAACCTGACCATCCCAGGATTCTAGATCGGGAATTACTGTCCCACACTGGTCCAGAGGTCTATGGATGCATGTCTTTAACTGCTTTACTTGACGACCATACTTGACCGTGAAATCCTTAATCTAGGCGTCCCAAGGTGGGTGACGCATCAAACTTGGGGGTCAGAGATGGCTTGGCATCTAGACGGCATGTATTACGAAAACTGTTCGTGCACAGCAACGTGCCCATGTACTTGGTCGAACATGGAGTTCCCAGCGACCACTGAACGTTGTAACGCAACCTTGGCATTCACTATCGACGACGGTGACATTGATGGCGTTGACGTGTCGGGTCACACCTTCGTAATGATGATCGACTCACCGCCCCTAATGTCGGAAGGTGGTTGGAACGTGGGCGTGATCGTTGACGATGGTGCCTCCCAAGATCAGGTAGAAGCGATCGGCGCGGTAGTAAGCGGTTCTTTAGGTGGACCGCCAGCCGCATTGGGCCCACTCCTAGCTAATTTTCTAGGTATCGAACAAATGCCCGTTTCGATCACGACCGAAAACGGTGAACATACGGTGACCTTCGGTGAATCGTCATACACGGGACGTCCACACGTAAATGGCTCTGGTGAAGTCGTTTCCCTAACCGGGGTAGACACCCACCCAGCTGGTCCAGATTTAGGAATGGCTCCCGTATCAACATCATCGATCTCCGCTATGGGTATCTCATTCGGAGGCGAGGGCTTAAGCGGCTTCGCTAATCCGTTCCGTTGGGCGGCTTAACTTCGCCGTCGGCACAGCCGGCTAAAAGTTCGAAATTATCTACGACGGTCATCCACACCATCACTGCATGTTGTTGGGCGATAACCATTCTCTGGGCTATCCGCATGGACATGGGACTTTGGGGGATGCCAGGCACGATGGGCATGTCATTCGTTTCATTCCTCATCATGTGGACCCTGATGATGGCTGCAATGATGCTGTCGTCAATAGCGCCTCTAGCAGCCCTCTACGAGCGAACCGTAACCAGCAATCGGGGTCCACGTCTTTCCGCTCTCGGAGGCGGATATGTGATGGCTTGGGGGGCGACAGGGGTGGCTGCCTTTGTCATAGCTGACGTCTTTGGAGATATCGCAGCGGATCGGCCAACGCTCGCGCAGTGGGTAGCAGTAGCGTGTTTCTGTGCCGCTGGTCTATACCAGCTCACGCCACTGAAGATGCGATGCCTCGATCACTGTCGCAGTCCATTAGGTCATCTCATGCAATTCATCGGATTTCGTGGACCACTTCGCGACCTTCGAGCCGGGGTTCATCACGGCCTGTTCTGCCTAGGTTGTTGCTGGGCGCTTATGTTGATGATGGTGGCGTTCGGGGTGATGAACATGGCTGCGATGATCGGACTAGCGCTCGTGATAGCAATCGAAAAGCACTGGCGACATGGCGAAAGATTCGCCCGGGTAGTGGGCTTCATAGCCATTGTTTGGGCACTTGCAATCATCATCGATCCCAGCGCAGCTCCGGGACTTGATCCTGATGCGGTAATGAACATGGACGGTGACATGAACATGGACGGTGACATGGACACCGACATGACAAACAAATAAAGCCGGTTGCGAAAACGAGAAAGGTCCGGCCATAAAGGCCGGACCCTTTTACTTGGTGGCGGGGGTTGGATTTGAACCAACGACCTTCGGGTTATGAGCCCGACGAGCTACCATACTGCTCCACCCCGCGGCGAAGGGTCATCAGTATGGCGGTTCTAGGCAACGAACTGCAACTTTGCGGCGCGAACAAGAAGAATTGATCGCGATTATTAAATTAACGATCAAGCCAGTCTTCGAGCTCCATGAGGGTCTCATCAATCGAATTTATTTGGGCAGCGACACCGCTTCCCACTGTCAGAACTTCGGCTGAACTTGTACCCGGCACATCAATATTCCCTGACGGGGTCGTGGAAAACAATGTCAAAACTAAAAACGAGATGAGGCCCAAGCCTAAAGCGACCCAAATTGGCATGTCGTAGCCACCCGAGACATCAATCATTCGTCCTGCAATAGGCGGACCCAATAACGCTCCCAAACCACAAGCCGTGTACAACAGGCCCATTAGGGAACCTAGTCCTACTACACCGAATACGTCAGCAAGTACGAGTGGACTGACAGCAACGAAAGATCCATACCCAACCCCCATGATGAGCATGAACACAACCAGAGTCGCAAATGACGAACCTGCTAGAAGCCACGTAACGAAAGCTATTGGGCAAAGTGCAAAACCAAAGCGCAAGATACGAAACGTCCCGAACCGGTTGGTAAGCCAACTGAACCCAACTCTAGAAAGGACACTGGAGCCGCCTAGCAAACCGACAAGAGTTGCTGCCGCCACAGGAGAAATTCCGCGCTCTTTCGCATACGGAACAGCAAAAACGAAGGGAATGAACAGGGCAGTGGCATAACAGAAAGCAGCGATCCAAAGCTTTCGAAACGTCGGAGATCCAAATGCCTCCTTCATACGCGATGGTGCTGCACCAGCCTCTCCAGGTGCTCGTGCCATCATAAAAACGCCGATGACAAGAATTAGTGATCCTCCGACTGCAAAAATTCGATACGTGCTTCTCCACCCGTACAGGTCAATCAACCGCGCCGCTAACGGGTTCATAATCAGCGTGCCAACTCCGATACCGGCTACCGAAATACCCACCGCTGTTGCACGTGATTTTTCAAACCATCCTCCAACATGAGCAACCATCGGAATATATGCGCAGGCTCCTGCAATACCAGCTCCAACCCCGAAGGTGAGATAGCCCACGCCAATCGAGTCAACGTAGCTCGTGGCCCAAAGCCCAATAAACAAGGCAATCGCTCCCGCAGCAAGCACCGGTCGAGGGCCATAACGGTCTGAGAGTCGGCTTGTCACCAAACTCAACCAAAAGAACGAGAATGTGGTCAGGCCGAAAATAATTGCAGTAGAGCCTTTCCCCGTTCCAAAATCGTCAGCCATCGATTGGAAAAACGCACCAAAGCTATAGACCGTGCCTAACGCCACAGCAGACGAAAAAAAGGTCGCGACGACAGTCAGCCAGCCACGTGGTGAATCAATTAGGTGTCGCTCGTTCATAGAACCCTACTTGGCTGACTTTTTAACTTTACTCGGTGTTGATAACTCGAAAGCCTTCAGCGAGAAGACCTGGTTCCATCCGTGCGCTAGCGGCGACGCCTGCAGCCCACTCTCGCAACAATTCTTCTAAGTCTTCGATGCGGTCTGTTTGACTCGAATGACAACGTAAAGCCGCAACTTTTTTTTCAAATGTCGCAGTGATATCCACGTGCATCATTGTTCCCTCAGATGCAGCCATCCACATCATCCAAACTTCACTAACTGTGTGTGGTTCATGGCCTTCAGCTAAGAGTTCTGGGTGAGACCGTGGGTTTCGTGAGTCAGGGTAGACAGCAGCCATAGTTGCCCAAGCGGTAGCAAGATGGTCTGGGTGAGCTCCATAGATCCGATCCCAGTTGGCACTAGTTGGCTGCGTCACCACGACATCAGGCCTCACCAATCGTATGACGCGTGATATGTCGCGTCGTAGAGACAGGTTATTTTCTACTCGGCCGTCTGGGTGGTTCAACCAATGCAGGTCTTCCACACCCACCGCCAACCCTGCAGCCATTTGCTCGCTCTGACGCAAGGTTGCTAACTCGTCACTAGTTCGAGTTAGGTCGTCATCCCCCGCATCTCCGTTGGTCACCAAACAGTAGGAAACGTGAGAGCCTGCGCTAATTAGCGCCGCCATCGTGCCCGCTGTTCCAAAATCAACGTCATCAGGGTGAGCAACAACGACAAGCACCCTTGGTGGCGCCGTTTTGTCGCCTTTAGCTGTTGAGATTGTTCCAAGCACAGCGTTATGCAGCGTCGGCGTCATCTCGAACTGGGGACTGAGTAAGCATTTTTTGAGCCTTTGAGATATATCCAGCAGCGGCTTCTACCCATCGCTGATATCCAGCTAAATCACCTGCGCGCAACGCGGCGTCAGCTCGATCAAACGCTTCTCGCGACAGGGCCAACAACTCTTCTACCGAACTTTCATCAGAGTCGCTGCCTATATCAGAATCGCTGTCTTCATCAGGTTCAGTCGTGTCAGAAGAATCCTCTTCGCCTGACCCTGTGTCATCGAGACCGGGCAGAGCAGCTCCTGACTGGAGATCGATATTGAGTCCAGGGACCGCACTGGCTAACGCTGCTTCGAAGCTGTCTGCAATGACGACTTCTGGGCCCACACCGACAATGACTAATTGCAGTTCAGGGACCGCAGTGGTTCCGGTGGCTTCTATATAGAGCGGTCGAACATATAGCAGTGAATTCTCAACCGGAATCAACAACAGGTTGCCTGGCACCACAGTCGATCCGTTCTGGTTCAAAAGAGTTACTCGTTCTGAGATCTCTTCTTCTGTCTGAATATTCGAGTTAAACAGAGCTGGTCCATCCACCGGAGTTGAAGCACGAATCTCGTAAACTTCTATCTCGCCATACCGTTCCGGGTCATTGTGGACGACCATGAACCCTTCCAGGTTCTTACGTGAGTCATCATCCGAGAATGGAACGAAAGGCCTGAAGATAACGAATGATTCATCATCATCTCCTGGTAGCCGCATCAATAAATACTGCGGGGCGATCCGTACCTCCGCACTACTGATGATGTTGCCCGATGCATCTATGACTGATTCGACGGCTGTTTGTCCGATCGAATTTCCTGGGTCTTGCGCAACACTCCAAGCTCCTGCCGCATCATAGAACTCCGATGCTTCAGTGATCCGATAACGCCCCCACATATCAGTTTGCATTCGGAACAGATCTTCTGGGTACCGAAAGTGTTCTACAAGTTCATTTGGAGGTGGTTCGTCAGTAAACAAATTAGGGAATTGTTTGCGATAGGACTGCGCAATGGGGTCTTCCTCATCGATGATGTAGAAGTTGGGGGTTCCGTCATAAGCGTCTATAACCACTTTTACCGAATTTCGAACATAATTTGCTTCGGTGCGCAGGTCACCTGACCTGACAGCGCGAGGATTAACTCGTTGCGCATATGGAAACATCTCGGTAGAGGTATATGCGTCGAGAATCCACATCACTTTGCCATCAATAATCGCTGGATATGGGTCTCGGTCGAACTTCAAGAATGGAGCAAGTGTTTTCGCTCGATCAACTACATCTCTCTTGTAGAGGATGCGGCTTTCGGAACCAAGTTCACCAGAGACAACTAAGTTTGGCTCTGCAAATTTTAGAGCAAAAGCAAGTTTTCTCGGAAGTGAATCAATATCTACTCCGTCAGCTCCGTTGTAGCGAGTTACTTCAGTTTTGTCATCATTGTCTTGGAAGTCGACCTCGTCACGAGCTGCACCAACGATGGCGTATCCATCCAGGCCCTCACCTATATAGAGGCCTGGCATATCAACATCTAAAGACTCAGCACCCGGATTTGCAGTTACCGGTATGTCAGCGAGCGCGTAGTCGGGCCGACCATTCGCATCGATAGCGTTCGCAGGCGCTGCGGCAATCCCATATCCGTGGGTAAAAGCTATATGTTCAGATTCCCATGAGTTGTTGGGTAAGTCCGTTTGTTTCAACTCTCTTGCGGCTAAAACAACCTGAGTTGTTCGTCCATCGATTTCGTATCGATCGACATCTATGTCGCGAAAGTCATAAAAGCTCTTAATACCCTGAGTTTGTTGGAAGGTATCTCGCATGACCGCCGGGTCTAAGAGCCGCACGTTACGAACGGTTGCAAGATTCTCTTCTATTTCACTTGCGGTGAGAGTGGGTACGTAATCGAAGTTGCGGGGCATCACCTTGTCGAGACCCATAGCTATGCGGGTCATCTCGATATTACGTTCGATGTAAGGCGCTTCTTTTGTTGATTCTGATGGCTCCACTTGAAAGCGTTGGACCAATGCGGGGTAGATCGTGCCAGCGAGGCTGGCGACCAATGCCCAAAGGCCAACGGCGATAATGGGGTAAGTAAACCCTCGACGCCATATGTTAAAGATAAGCAACCCGAAGCAAAAGACGCTAACGATCATGAGTAGCTGAAGCGCCGGCAATTGTGCTTTTACGTCGGTGTAGGTAGCTCCTGTGACAAAGCCTCGTTCCGAAAGCGTTAGTTCATACCGGTCCAAGTAGTAACCAGCCCCTTTTACCAACGCCAGCAGCCCAAGAAGAAGCGACAAGTGCGCTTTCACTTGTGGGGTAACTCGAGATCCGGCTTGACCTTGCAGACGAATACCGCCGTTGAGGTAATGCTGGATAGTTGTGACGACAAAAATCACAATTATCGCGGCAAACGCCCAACTGACGACGAATGTCAAGAACGGAAGCTGGAAAACGTAAAAGCCGACGTCAATACCGAACTGTTGGTCAACGATTCCAAAATCGACTCGGTTGGTAAAGAACAACCAACTTTGCCACTGAGAAGAGACTCCTGCGCCAACGAGGAGGGCGAACAAGAGTGAGATAGAACTCCTAATGAGGACAGTTCGGGAGGAAGTAAATTGTTGCCATCTCCGAGAAAGTTCGTCTTCTGGCCCAGGTGGTCGGACCTTTGGCGCAAGACGATCTGCTATGTACAAGTTCATCCAGAGCAATACGAAAAATGTTGCAGTGAACAAAAGACCAAGGCCGATCTTTGCCCAAAGCACCGAAGTCCATACTGATGACAACGAAAGGCTGTCGAACCATAGATATTCGGTCCAGAAGCCGGCAAGGCCTCTGATCGAGGTGAAGAACAGAAAAATGGCTAGGCCTCCGAAGCCGAGTAGCACTCGCCCTCGGCTGGTTCGGCGTCGGCGTGATTTCATTTGCTCAGGAGGTTGCATATACCTGGAATCTTACTGGCGTTCGGGCACGACCAGGCTTCGACATCCGGGACCGACTGGCGGAAGCAGATGGCCTGATGGGAACTCTTCACCTTTTGCGCGGCCTGAGGCCAATCCATTGGTGTGGCAAGCGTCGCCGCAGCAACCATCGGCCGGTAGTTCCCACGTTATTTGGGCATCCTGCGGGATTGCCACATACAGCCCTAGGGCAAAGGCTTCCGCAATGGCGTCGGTGGCAATCAGGTCCACCGCAGATTTTTTCCACGCCCGGTATACAGCTCGAAGTCGAACCTCGAGAGCAACATCATCATCTAAATGGGCCTCAAGTCGATCACGTAACCAATCCCCCATGGTTTTAGCAACTTTGCTCGGTATACCGTCAACATTGATTTGTATTCCACCCGCCCCAAATTTTGCTGCAGCAGCCACGAAAGGGGTGAAACCTTCGACCAGCTCATCATCCATTGTTTTGGGGACCAAGCGTGACATCTCGTAGGTATTTGATGAAGAAGCTCTTAGCTCCGGCAGAAGGCTCTCAAGTCGGATTGCAAGGTTTCTTTTCAGTTGTCCGACGGCGGAGCGGGAAAGCTCGGTCACTGTGCTTCGAAGGCGGTCATGATGATCAAGGATTGTTTCTGCTTCGCCATGTAGCGAGTCATAAGGAGATGGCGCAGAGATGGGGATTTCACCCGTGCGGATGAGGACTTCTTTCGCCCATTCGACATCATCAAGTTGAGGTGGGCCGAGGCGAGCGAACAGTTCGTCGATGACGGCCCTTCTCGGAGCGGGAGCGGCGCTGGGGAACGGCACAATCTCGTGTGCTCCCGTTCGATCATCTCCTCCATATAGGTCCGTGGAGGTTTCAGGATCGAATTCGTCCAAAGAGTCTTGGCGTTGAATAGTGAGGCGGTGGGATTGCAAGTCGATAACCGTCCCCGGACCTACTGAAGTTGTCGGCGGGTCTTGATCCTCTTCGGTCGATTGGGGTGAACTGGCAACTACTTTCTGGGCTGCTCGCTCCTCAGCAAGTTCCCTTTTCAGTCGATGTAATTCGCTTCCAACATCTCCTAGGAAGGATCTGACCTCTTCGATGGAGTAGCCGCGAAAAACGTGAGCGAATTCAGCGTGCGCTACCGCATCTGGATCAATTCCAAACGCCCCTTCGGCGTACTGAACCATGCTGTTCGAGAGTACCGATCGATCTAAGCTGTGCGCGGATGGTCGGTCGGAGCCCAATTTTTTTACTGACCAACAAACTCGATTCCCGTTAGGTCTCCACCTATAGAGCGAAGTTCGGATAATGCCTGGTCGAGTGTCTCGACACCAATAACTTCAATCATGTCGCCGAGCACGGCTTTTGCCTCATCCACCTGCGCGGCGGGGACGAAAAATATATCTGCCCCATTTCGCATCACAGCATGGCTTTTCTGCTCAACACCACCAACTGCACCAATATTTCCCAATGGGTCGACGGTACCGGTCGCTACTACTGTCAAACCTCCAAGGAGCTCTCCGGGAAGCATTCGCTCCAACAGGGCCAAAGTCAGGCTGAGCCCAGCCGAAGGTCCTCCTACGCGTTCAACTTGGAAATCAATGGTGAAAGGTAATTCGTCCATTTCGACATAGGTGCTGATTGAAACTCCTAGAAATGCATTTCCATTTCGCTCTGAAAGTGTCACTGTCTCTTCGCGAGTCGTTCCGTCTATCTGAAGAACGGAAAACGAAAAACTATCGCCTGGTGATTTGTTGCGCACCAGTTCGCCTAAATCACGCGACGTCTTTATCTCAATGTTTTCTGCCTGGATAATGACATCACCGCGATCCACGGTTCGAAAAGCTGGAGTGTCTGGGACTATCTGTATTACTAACGCTCCTGCTTCTGAGATCACGTCGTAGCCGATTCGTTCTAGGGCTACCCGGGCAGCGATATCGAGGCTTCGTGCCATTTGTTCCTGGCCAAGGGTGCGGTTTTGTTCAACGGTCCTGTCGCCTAAAATTTCGTGTCGCTCTGAAATTTTTATTGAGTCGTCGAGCCAGCCTCCAACCAGTTCAAGTATCGAAGGTTGAAGATTAGATTTCACGGTGACCATCTCAATTTGGCCTTCAGCGTTGAAGCTGTTTGCGGGATCTACTTGCAACATCGGACCGATTTCTCTCGTTGCTCCAGGGCTTGTCAAAACTTTCGATGTAACAGAGATGCGGTCAAGCGCTATAACTATTAGCAACCCTGCAGTCAAAACGGCTGCAATGACCACAGCCCAAACAGGAGCTCGACGGTTAATCAATGCTGGGTCCCGCAGAGGAGAACTATTCTCATTGATGGTCGACTCGGACATTGGTTATAAGCGTGCCACGATGTACCCGTGTAACGGCACGCGGCTTGGATGAATTTAATGAACGATATGCAACCTGACCCAAAATTGACGGCACCTGTGGAGGCAGTCCCGCTCTCAGATTCATTACCCGAAAGTTTCGTTGATCTTGATCAGGCCTTAGCTTCGCCACGCTCGTCTAATTTGAATGATCCGCGCCGGATTTTGCCTTCTCAGGAATATAAACCGGCCTCTGTATGGAAAAAGTTTGTCGCCCTTTTAGGCCTGGGTGCCTTCTCTATTTTAGGCGGTTTAGTAATTACGTTGATTGTTGGACTCTTAGCAATCGCAGCAGCGTTGATTTTGCAGACAGCGATTAGTTGAGCAAGAACAATCTGGGGTTGTAGCGCTGAGATGCTGCAGTAGCTGATCATCTCGGGGATGAAGATAAATCTTAAGCCTTTGTGAGTGCGGCTGATGTTGCTATTCGATGCGCAGCCCTAGGAGCTTTCGAAGCTGGGTCCGTGAGGGTCGAAAAGCAGTTTGGATTGTCCTTTAGCGGTTATCGGTGACAGAACGCAGATCCGGCGGCTCGCTTTTCTGGCTCTTCTCATTTTGATGAGCCGTAAACACACGTAGCTCGTAGCACTGCGTTAACTCACCGAGAACAACAAATTCATGCTGCCACAGGACATCTTTTCGATGTCATATGGGACTTTCTAGTCAGCTATTTCAGTTGCAAGTGCCAACACGTTTTGGGAACGCAGTGTTTGCTCGAGCTTCCACCCTCGCTCGTCTGAGCCGTCGTCATCGTTTACTTTGACTCGAACATTCATGGTCCTCGGGAGCGGCGGTTCTTCGAGCGACATATCTATTTCTTCGGCTAAGCCAAACATTTGAATACGAGTGTGTGTTTGACCAGCGTCAAATAAAGATGCACGTCTAAGGTCACCACGTTGTACGGCTCTTTCCAAGAGTTGGTGTAGTCGTATTTGGGAGACATAGCCATCACGCGTTCTTGTGTCGGCCTTGGCATCTGGAGCATGGCGCAGCATCGCTGCTAAAAATGGTCGCATCCCGGTTGCTGAGTCAACATCCCAAGATGGGCCCGAGTCGATGTAGGAGAATTTGAGATCGCTTCGCTCAATTACCGGGTCGGTTAAGCCGGCGAGACGGTAAACAATTCGGTTAGCTGGCAGTGAACTGATCAGTTTTTCTTGAAATTCTTCTGACACTTCGGCGAGAACGTGTTCGCAAGCAGCAGCTGATACCGCGGAGGTGAGGTCTTCTTCTATTCCAATGAGAGTGACGAATTCTGCCGCAGCAATCAAAGCTGCTTGAGGTGTGGACCTTCTAAGCCCCACGCCGAGTGGTGAGCCATCAGTGATAACGCACCATTTGGACAAGGGGGCGTTTTCGAAAAGCGCTAGGACCACAGCTTCGATTGGGGGGCTGTGGGTTAAAAACCTGGTATCGGATTCCCAGTCCAATGTTGATGTAGGTACTACACCAAGCACTTTGCCTTCAACAAGAAAAGGGTGAACGGCTCCAAGTGCGGTCTCATTTATAAATGCTAAGGAAAGGACCTTGTCTAGTAATTCGGGCGCAGACTCTTCCGCCAGTCCGGGGTTACCGCTGTGATCGATGACGTTTAGTTCGACGGCGTATCTCCCACCTATTCCTCCTAGCGCGTTGACGTCTGACCAATAAGCGGAAACTCCCGTCAACCGTGCTCGGTCTAGTGACGCGCCTTGCCCAGTCAAATTTGCGATAACTCCGAGCCTGATGATGTCTCCATCAAAGCCAACTGATCGTTCAACCGACAGCGGTTGTTGATCTTCGATATCGGAGAGATTCTCGCCTTGATCTGAACAGCTAAACGCTAATAAACACAAGACAATAAGAGACATCAGCCGATATTTCGGTGGCGTACTCAAAGCCACGCGACAGTTATCAACGGTTGCCATAAGTATTGAAGGTTGCCGAGAGTGATTCGAAATCATCAAGCGCACGACCTGCGCCCAGAACTACAGCTTCCATTGGCGTTCGCACAGTTCGTACGGGCACGCGGGCATCATTTTCTATTCGTTGAGCAAGCCCTTTTAACAAACCTCCGCCTCCAACTAGATGGACGCCGTGAACCAATAAATCCTGAGAGAGCTCTGGTGGTGCCTGGCTGAGACAATCAACAACCGAGTCGACTACTGCTTGCACCGGCTCATCGAGCGCCGAACGGACTTGATCGGGGGTCAATATGAATGTGCGCGGCAACCCAGTGGTGAGATCTCGTCCCTTTACTTCAGCATCAAATTCATCGTCGACTGCCCACGCCGATCCTATTTGAACTTTAATTTCTTCAGCTGTTCGTTCGCCGATAGCGACACCATGAACACGTCTGGCGTGGCTCTGTAACGCTGAGTCGAAATCGAACGAGCCGACCCTTATAGCTTTCAGCGAAACGATCCCTCCCATCGAGACCATCGCAGTTTCTGCAGTTCCGCCACCCACGTCGATAACCATATTTCCTATCGGCTCGTGAATCGGCAAACCAGACCCAATCGCAGCAGCCATTGGTTGGTCAATGAGGCGAACGTCACTAGCTCCCGCTCGGCGCGCAGCATCGGTCACTGCCCGTCGTTCAACTGGGGTGATGACTGAAGGAACACATACCACGACCCGGGTCTTTCCGAACCGGCCGACACCAACCTGTTGAAGAATCAACCTGATCATCCGTTGTGTCGTATCGAAGTCGGTGATGGCACCTTTTCGTAATGGTCGGATAGCGACGATGTAGGACGGAGTTCTTCCGATCATTTGCCATGCTTCACGACCAACCGCCAATACGTCGCCGGTGCGTTCATTCATAGCTATTACTGACGGCTCGTTAAGAACGATGCCGCGTCCACGTTCGTACACCAACGTGTTAGCGGTGCCGAGGTCGATCGCTAGGTCACGTGCCAGCGGAATTCCCTCCCTCACCGGTTAAGGAGTCGTCGCCTGTTGGTCCAATCACTTGATCTTTATCGGGCGCTAACGCGTCGAGTCGTTTTTGAAATGCGTTAATACTCGAATCCCATGGTGTCCGTTTTCGACTTCCAATCATAAGAAACAGTGAACCAACAAGAGTGATGGCTACCGCTAAGCCGAGAAAAGCGATTGGCGTCACAATGATCTTTCTGGATTTTGTTCGGTCGACGGGACGTCTCGGATGTCTTGGGCTGCCAGGCCCCAATCTTCGCCGTCTCTCCAAACTTCTCTTTTCCAGATTGGAACGGTCGCTTTTAAGGTATCGATACCGAATCTGGCAGCTTCGAATGCTTCCGGACGGTGCGGTGATGACACAGCTACCACCACTGAGCTTTCACCGATTTCGAGGGGGCCAGTTCGATGGGCTATTACAACCTTCAAAATATCGGGCCATAGGTTACGCATTTCCTCAACTATGGCTTCCAAGCGCGGCTCGACATGTTCTTCATAAGCTTCGTATTCGAGCAATGAAACATCGTCTCTGCCTTCAGCGTGATCACGAGCTGTTCCGGAGAAAAGTACTATTGCGCCTCCTGATCGGTGGACGCACCAGTCATAGATTTCACCGATCTGCAACTCATCGGGGGTTAGTACAACCCAGGAATCATTACTTTGATGATGGGACACATTGCTTATGGTACGCCGACGAAGGGGCACCTCCCTATCGCTTGGCCAGGCCGCGGGTAAGAATAGTGATTCGCTATGTACGTTTTGGGGTGTGGGCATAACCAACGACCCTGGCCAAGATCCAGACGAAACAGCGGACGAGGGTCGTTCGGACAATTTCCGAGAGGTGTGGGCATTAGAGAATTCGATTGATTGGTCTCAAATTCCAGATGATCAAAATGCGACGACCGAGGATGCCCCTACCAGTAAATATGCGCTCCACCCCGACGATCGGATTTGGCGCCATCCCAGTGAGCTCCAGTATTTGTCTACCAATCCAGAGCGTCCTGCGGGGAAGCGAAAACTTTTTGGGGCGGGACTCATTGGAGCGGTCATCGGTGCTGTGGTGATGGCGCTCGCTGTCGGAGTTACCTTTGGGTCCTCACCGAAAGTCGTTGAACGAGTTATTGAGCGCGAAATTGCTACCGCTACCGTCTCGACTTCAGGAGAGGGAGGGACGGGGTTTGTTCCTGTGGCAGATGTCGCAGCGAAAGTAACTCCAAGTGTGGTGGGTGTCCAGGTGGTCCGATCCGGTCGTGTTGTCGGTTCAGGGTCTGGAGTTATTTTTCGAGATGACGGACATCTCATAACAAATTCTCACGTGGTAGAGAACGGTGATAACTACCGTCTGATTTTTGCTGATGGAACGGTTGTTGAGGCCATACTCGTCGGATCAGATCGACTCACTGATGTTGCGGTTCTGCGAGCTACAACTGATCAAGAATACAAATTTGTGCCAGCGACGTTGGGTATTTCGACGTCACTTCGTGCCGGTGAAACTGCTATCGCGATTGGGTCGCCCTTAAGTTTGCGAGGTGGTCCCACCGTCACTGTCGGCGTAATTAGCGCCACGAACCGGAGACTGCAGTCACCTCAGGGAGATTGGCTATATGAGTTAGTACAAACTGATGCTCCGATATCCCCAGGATCATCAGGCGGGGCGTTGGTTGATGCTCGTGGAGCACTGGTAGGTATCACCACGGTTATTGCTGTTACTGATGTTGGGGCTGAAGGTTTAGGTTTTGCCACGCCTATAGAAATCGCGCACCACGTTGCTAGCGACATTATTCAGTGGGGCAAAGCCAGACATGGGCGACTCGGGATACGTGGCTCAGATGCGCCAACCCGGCTTTTACCTCCTAGCCACAATGCTGGAGTTCTAGTCGAGTCGGTTGATTTTGGTGGCCCAGCCGAGAGCGGCGGGATCAAGGTAGGCGACGTCGTTGTGGAGCTGGACGGGCAACTTGTTTTGGATATGGGTGGACTCGTAGTCGATGCTCGGATGCTTCAGCCCGGTGCTACATCTCCGATCAGAATCTGGCGAGCTAATCGACTATTCGTGCTTGATATTGAGGTTGGAGAACTGAACTAGTTTGTGTTTCGTAGCATGCTTCGTTTTAGCCATCTACCAAGGCCATATAACAGAGCCATAATTACTGTTGCTCCTAGGCCTAGGGACACATTTTGTCGCTGTTTGGCGTTCATCGAGTCCCACGGCATTCCAGCTTCCGCCGCTACGAAAACCTGATCATTTCCGTAGCGTGGCGCCCATCCTGTACTTCGTAGACGATCATTAGCAATAACCCAGGGATACCGGGTGTAAGGCAAAAGGCCGGTCGGCGCTTGATGTCCGACGCGTCGCGCAACATAGCGATCCAAGCGACCCGGTAAAGGAATCGGAAGTCGAATAATCGGTCGGGCCCCTACTAGGTCCCGAACGTCTCGAGCTGTAAGCCACCCGTCGGGAGCAACGTTATAAACTCCTGAGTCATCGAGTTGGATCACTGTTGCAACCGCTGTTGCAACGTCGTCTAAGTGAACAAACTGTTGTGGCGGGTCATCTCGTCGGGTCCTGATAGGTGCAGCGGCAAGCAGCGCCTCACCGATAAGTCCCGAAGCGTTTGGAGATGCGACAGCTGTCGGCCGCAAGATCGTCACCCTCCGCTCAGGGTCAAGGTCGGCCCACTCAAGAGCTGTTCTTTCCGCGTCAGCTTGATGGACTGCGAAGGCTGATTCTGGGTTAGGTCGAACTGCCGCATCTTCTGATAGGGGGACCGAGTTGTTAGGCCACGCCCCATAAACCATGGCACTGGAAACGATGATTACCTGAGAAATTTCAGCTTCGGTAACGAGTTCTAAAAGGCCTATCAAGTTGCTTTGATCTGAGTCATCGGAGAATGCCAGATAAACGATGGCTTCAATGTCAGACAGGGACACATCTTCTGCTTCGGGTGTGAATCCAATTACTTCATCAAAGATTTGGGTTAACGCTTCAGAAATTCGGGAACGTAATGCGCCTTCTGCTCCCAAGATCGCAACTGATGTCATCAAGTTTCTCGCTTCGGTATTTCAGCTATTCAGTTAACTAGTGTGAAGCTGTACACGCACCGGCCTACCATGCGGGTGTGGCAAGTGACGACCCTTTTGATGAAGATAACCCCTTTGGTGGTCTTCCATTCTTCGGTGACCTTGGAAAAATCTTTAACAGTCAAGGTCCAATTGCCTGGGACATGGCGCGTCAATTTGCCCATCAGATTGCTACCGAAGGGAAATCTGAGCCAAATGTAGATCCGATTCAAAGAGCTGAACTGGCTGAGTTGGCCAGGGTTGCCGAATTGCACGTCACAAACATCACGTCCTTGCAAGTGGGCGCTTTAGGACGGCCTCTTTCGATAGAGGCAGCAACTCGCGCTGAGTGGGCGTATGCAACATTGGACGCATATCAGCCGTTGTTGAATCGTCTCGCTGAACGATTAACAAAAGGGACACTGCCGTCCGATGTGCCTGATGCAGAAGCTCAAATCCTTGATGGTCTCCTCAAAGCACTTAACCCGATGATGATGGCAATGAGTGCCGGTTCAATAGCAGGGCACCTGGCTACTACAGCCTTCGGGAGTTACGCCCTGCCAATTCCCCGGCCTGAGGATCGAATTCTTATATTGGTCGACAACATTAAGCTTTTCGCTGAGGAGTGGTCGCTTCCTTCGAATGATGTGCAGTTGTGGGTGTGTATCAGCGAAATGGCAACCCATTCGGTGTTGTCTATACCTCACATCAAGACAGCTTTTGAACAATTATTGCAACGCTATGTTGATGGCTTCCAAACCGACCCGCGTGGCTTCGAAGATCGCTTTATGGATTTAGACATCGGGAGTGGTGATCCAGCGGACTTACAAAAGCAATTGCAGAGCGCGTTAGGTGACCCAGAAAATTTGTTGGGAGCATTGCGGTCTGATGCTCAAAGCGCAGTTATCCCGGACCTTGAGGCGCTTCTGGCAGTGGTTGTGGGCTATGTCGATTATGTCGTTGAACGTGTTGCCCAGGGTTTGTTGAGTTCCTATGACTCGCTTTCAGAAGTTGTTCGACGTCGCCGGTTCACCACAAGCGCCGGAGACAAATTCGTTGAGAAACTATTTGGAGTTGAAATCACTTCAGAACTGGTTGATCGCGGCTCAGCATTTATTTCCGGTGTCCTAGATCGAGCTGACGAAGCAACGCTGGCGCGTCTGTGGAATGACTCAGAGGCGCTTCCAACCCCGAATGAGGTTGATGCCCCCGGCTTATGGCTTGCTCGAATTGATTTGCCGGAATTAGATCAAGATTGAGGTTTTTCGCGTCGCGATGGAGTGGGAATTATTCGTACCATCCATCGAGGTAACCGCTTATTGAGATTTTGGTATCTCTTTTCAGTCCAAACTTGATCTGCGATAACTCGCGACGGGGTTCGTTTACCTCGGGCTAACGCTATTAAGCCCCCCAAGTAGAGAAAGGCTGCTGAGCCGCTGGAAAGCGCCAGAATCAGAAGCCCAGCTCGCAGGGGCAGCACACCATTGGGTGCAGTGACGGGAATGAGGGCACCTAGAACCCAAAAGAGCTGAAATCGTGTTTCGAACCTTGCGAAGGAGCGGCCTTGATTTACTGTCGGTGCGTCTCGTTGCACAATGGCGTCGAAAGAAAGTTTTCCTAGCCCTGCTGCGAATCCGACAGCTAACACGAATGCAAGCACAGCCGTCCGGTCACCTGGGAATGTCGCAAAGACCCCGACTACAGCGGCGATTGTTAACACTCCACCAAGTAAGTATTCTTCTTTAACGAGCCGCCGCAGTTGTGGTGCTGAGATTGCTCCTATAAAAGCTCCCAGCGCACTTGATGCAACCATTAATCCGAACCATATGGTGGCCGCGTCTTCTCGTCTGAGCCAGAAAGCGACAAGGAAAAGGGTGAACCCTGTCATTCCGCGCAATATGGCCATGGCTGAGGCAGCAAGCACTATGCCAGCGCTGCGCAGGTCGCTTCGTTCACCTTGGGGTGTTGGTTCTTGCGCTATGGAGGTTTTTGGTAGTCGAGCACCTAGGGGAACTACTGCTCCGAACACAATCATCGCTGCGCCGAGTACCCATTCTGATCCAATTAGCGCTAGGAGCAATCCCGGTCCGGCCGCGAGTGCGCCACCAAGTCCGCTCAGGAGGACAAGTTTGGAGTTGGCTTCTACGAGGTCTTCGTGACCACGGACAAGTCCTGGGACGATTGCGCTTTTTGCTACGTGATAGGTCTTGCCTAAAACGAGCGCTCCGAAGGCCTCTGGGAAGAGAAGTAGTGAGTCAAGGTGGCGGATCATTAAAAAAGCCAGCACAGCTCTGCCCATACCGCTGACGATGACCATGGCTCGCCGGCCTCCACGCAGCCGGTCAATCATGGGGCCAATGAGGGGTCCGACGATCGCAAAAGGTGCAATGGTCAATAAGAGATACAAGGCCACCTTTGGTCTAGCGGCGTCGGGGTCGAGATTAAAAAATAAAGATCCAGCGAGAGCGATCGTGAACAGGGCATCTCCCGCAGCTGACACCAACTGAACGCGCGCCAGCCGAGCAAACGGTCCTAAAGATACACGCTGAGTAGGAGTTGATGTTGCCGGTTTAGACGCGTCCGAACCATTAAGTTCGGTCGTTGGGGGAAGCGGATTTTGATCCAAGAATCATCCTTACAGGCACAGAATATGCAACCCAAGCGAAACTTCGCGGTCACCCACTTCTTTCATAGCGGTAACCAACTCCCCGAATAGTAGAGATGCGCAGCGGAGCTGCTGGGTCGCTTTCAATTTTAGACCTCAGTCGCTTCACGTGAACATCAATAGTCTTCGTGTCACCTATGTAGTCCCAACCCCAAACATTTTGCATCAGGCTGTCACGGGTGACCACCCTGCCCGAGTTTTCCATTAGGTAGCACAAAAGTTCGAACTCACGGAGCGCCAAGGAAACCAGTTTGCCATCGACACTTAATTCGTGTCGCTCTAGGTCCAGCCGCACCGCACCCTCGACAAGCACTTCTGGATTCGAGGTAGTTTCTTCCTTCTCAAGCAAGTTCTCGCTGCGCCGAAGTATGGCTCGAATTCTCGCAATGAGCTCACGCAATCGATAGGGCTTTGTGATGTAGTCATCAGCACCTACTTCTAAGCCGACTACTGCGTCGATTTCCTCACCTTTCGCTGTGACCATAATCACCGGCACCGAAGAACTTTTCCTGATTTCACGACATACATCGATGCCGGACATTCCAGGGAGCATTACGTCAAGCAAAATAAGGTCAGGGTCTTTTTCTGAGATCGCTTCCAGGGCCGCAGGACCATCGGCAGCGGCTATGACACCGAAACCTTCTCTCTCGAGGCTAATTGTTAACGCTTCAATGAAAACAGGTTCATCATCTACAACCAAAATCGAAGTCATTGTGTGCTTTCCTTCGGCATTCGAAGAGTAAATTCCGATCCCTCGCCTTCTCGGGACTCAACAAGTATTTCTGCGCGGTGATTAACCGCTATATGTCGAACAATGCTTAAACCAAGACCTGTTCCTCCGGTTTCTCGACTTCGGGCCTTATCGACGCGATAGAACCGTTCAAAGATTCGATCAAACTCTCCCCTGGGAATACCCATTCCGGAGTCGCGCACGCTGAGATCAACGCTGTCTGATCTAATGACTGCCGATACTGTAATGCTGCTCCCTGGCTCAGAGTATTTGATTGCGTTGTCAATCAAATTGCCTACTGCGCGGACCAGTTGCCCGGCATCTCCCTTTAGTTGCACAGATTGGGCAGGAAAGTCCCTGAGAATCTCGATATTGCGTGCATCGGCAGCGGCATGATATTGATCGATTGCGGCAGAAATAACTGACCGGGGATCTAGTTTGTCAGTTCGAGGCTCTCCGTCGAGTTCGACTCTGCTTAATTCGAGCAGGGCATTGATTATTTCTCCAACCCGGGTGGTTTCAGAACTGATGCGATCAATCAAACCTTTGCTGACCGTCGGATCCTCTTCGTCAGCCAACGTGTCACAAAGCAGGGCAATCGCGCCTATCGGCGTTCTCAACTCATGGCTCAAGTTCGCAACAAAGTCACGTCGGACCCGATCCAATCGAACGCTTTCCGTTTGATCGTCAACGATAGCTACGGACCCAATCTGCCGATTTTCGTGTAACAGCGGTCTGCCCCGAACTTGAATCATCCTGCTCGGAGGCCCAGAAAAATTAACAGTTTGGTCCACCGGGTTACCCCTAGAAGTAACCTCAAGCGCTTCTGTGAGAGCGCCTTCTACTAGCGAATCAGCATGCCGGGCATCGGTGTACCGCTTAGCTACTTCGTTGCGAATCGTTTCTTGGCCTGCCAAATCCACGATTACAACTCCTGCTCGTAATTGATCCAAGGCCAGTCGAAGCCGCTCTGATCCAAGTACGGCTAGCCTCGCGTCATTCGTGAGTGACTCAAAGGCACTATTGAGGTCACCAAGTTGCACGGTTAGTTCTTTCTGGGCCTTCAAGCGGCGTGAATAGGCGATTACGAAAGAAATTGTCAGGAACAAAAGTGATATCGCCAGCGCGAGAGTCACGACACATCGCCCTGCTCTCTCCGAGCTCGCGCTCTCTGCGCCCCCTTGTGCTCCGGCAACTCTCCGTTGACAAGGTACTGAACCCGTTCACCCACATTCACAGCATGGTCACCTATCCGCTCGTAGAAGCGGCCAATCACGGCGAGTTGCACAGCTTGCTGTGTGGTGATCAGGCGATCATTGCGTGACGAGAAGACTGTTTCGATGAAATCGTTATGCAATTCATCGAGTCGGTCATCTAAGTCACCTAGCGCGCCAGCGAGCCCCGCATCGCGGTCGAGGTAAGAGTCCATTGCGCGGCTTGTTAGACGCAGCGCTTGTTCCGACATTCTGTCCAAAAGGCCTCGCAAACGAGGGTCGAGTTCAACTCCTTGGAGGCGGCCGATTCCTTTAGCGATATTTGCTACCAGATCGCCTGAGCGCTCAATTTCAGAGATCATGCGAAGGTCGGTAAGGATAGTTCGAAGGTCGACAGCTACTGGTTGTTGGAGTGCCAGCATCCGCACACACTTTTCTTCTGCCTCAACACTCAGCAGGTCAATTTCATCGTCACCACTCGAAATTTGATCCGCGAGACCTATGTCGTTACCGAGCAGGGCTTGAGTCACAGTAGAGATACCCTCGGTTACTAAACCTGACATCCGGACAAGATCACCGCGAACCTCATCCATGAGGTCGTGAAACTCTGTCCGTGTTTCTTCTGTATTACTCATTTCACACCTCATTCAAAGCGTAGAGGATGGCTCGACAGGGCTGAATTAGCCGACCCGACCAGTTATGTAGGCCTCTGTGCGGGGGTCATCCGGGTTGGTAAAGATCTGTTCGGTGGGGCCAAGTTCGACAAGCTCACCGGTTCGCCGACCAGCATCAGTCACTTGGACCGAGAAGAAAGCCGTTCGATCACTTATTCGTGCTGCCTGTTGCATGTTGTGCGTAACAATGACGATCGTATAGTCCGTCTTTAATTCAGCAATTAGTTCTTCGATTCTTGCAGTAGCTATCGGGTCGAGAGCCGAGCAGGGCTCATCCATCAACACGACATCTGGTTCCACTGCAATGGCTCGCGCTATGCAAAGTCGTTGTTGCTGTCCTCCCGACAAGCCGTAGGCAGGATCAGAGAGACGGTCGCGCACTTCGTCCCACAAGGCGGCTCTCTGGAGCGAGCGCTCAACAATGTCATCAAGTTCAGATTTCTTTGCCCCAGCGATTCGCGGGCCAAACGCAATGTTGTCGTAAATGGATTTCGGAAAAGGATTTGGCTTTTGGAACACCATTCCTATTCGTCGCCGCACCTCAACTGCATCAACTTCACTCTGATAGAGATCAACACCGTGATAGCGAACTTCACCTTCGACGCGCGCTGTTTCGATCAAGTCGTTCATACGGTTGAAGCACCTCAAAAAGGTTGATTTCCCGCAGCCAGATGGTCCGATGAAAGCGGTGACTTCTGATTGCGTAACGTCAAGACTGACGTCCCGAAGAGCACAGAAATCGCCGTAATAAACGTTGAGCTTGGATACCTCAAATACAGTGCTCGCACTCTTGGCATTTGATTCGCCAACTTGGTCTTCAGTCATCGATAGCACCGCTCTTCCGACATCAATACGGGGAGATTCTTCCTCGACCTTCATTCTGGCTGGAGTCTCTTCTGAGTTATTCGTATTTACCACTTTTTCTCAAATCGGTTGCGTAAATAAATTGCCGTTCCATTAATCATCAAAATCAGCACGAGAATCACGACACTCGCGGCTGCTGCGTTTGCCGACCAATCTTCGCCCGGTTGTCGAGCGAAATTAAATATCAGGACTGGCAAGGCTGTAAAGGGCCCTGTAAAGGTTTCGAGGAAGTTTGCGTCGCCGAAGCTAATAAAGCCCGTTGCTGCCCCAACCAAAATAAGTGGGGCCGCTTCGCCCAGCGCCCTCGCTAGCGAAAGAACTGTGCCCGTCAAAATCGTTGAGAACGACGCAGGTAACACTTGTCTTGCGACAACCTCCCATTTCGTCGCACCCACTCCGTACGCCGCTTCTCGGACACCTTGAGGCACAGCTTTCAAAGCTTCCACGGAGGTAATCACCACAATCGGAAGAACCATTGCTGCCAGCGTCATTCCGCCTGCAAAAATTGTTTTTCCCTGAGTAAATCCGCTTAGCGACTTAACAAACACAGCCAAACCGAGAAGCCCGTACACAATGGATGGAACACCGGCAAGATTTCTGACGTTTAATTCAACCAACCTTGAAAACCTGTTGTTGTCTGCGTATTCCACGAGATAGATCGCAGTTGCGACACCAATGGGAACCGCAAAAACCGTCGTAGCAATCGCTATCTGCAGGGTGCCGATAATTCCTTGCCACACTCCAGCCTCGGCCGCCGAGCGCTGGGAAAATCCACGGCTTAAAAAATCACCGAGACGTTCGCTAAGTACCGACCAGCCATCCACAACCATTACGCCGACTAGGACAGCTAAGAACGCTACAGCCAGACCTGTAACGCTGATGAGCACACCTTTAAACACTTGGCCAGGAATGTCACTGCCGGGTTTACGGCTCAATGATGCGGCGTGTTGCTCGGCCAGCCGAGCAGGGTTCGAAACGATAGCCATCAATAACGCTCCTGCATGCGACGCACGATTGCGTTACCAAAGATGTTTAGGACAAGCGTGATTAAGAAGAGCAGGGCGCCAAGAAAGTAGAGGCTTTGGAAAGCCAAGTCGTTTCCTGCAACCTGGTCGGTGCCCAAACCAAGCGCTGCCATTGCACTCGTGATCGTGCCTCCTGATTCTTTCAGGCTCAAATCGAATAGCGAGGTGTCGCCGCCCCCAGAAGCGATCGTGACGACCATTGTTTCCCCAATTGCCCGGCTAAAGCCAACGATAATTGCCGCCATAAGGCCAGATATCGCTGCGGGAATCACAATTCGAAGGGTTGTCGAAACTTTCCGTGCGCCTAAACCGGCTGAGGCTTCGCGCAGAGAAACAGGAACTGCTCTTAAGGCATCTTCGGAAATGGAAGCGATAAGAGGAATCACTAGTAATCCAACACCTATCCCTGCAGCAAGTTTGTTGAAAAAATTTATGTCATCGAAAAATTGGGCGAGCACTGCCGGAGTAATAAAGCTGATAGCAAAGACGCCCAATACAACGCTAGGCACACTTGCAAGCAACTCGAGAGTGGGCTTCATAAGACGTCTGACTTTCGGATGCGCATATTCCGATAAGTAGATTGCTGCGCCGAGGCCGCTAGGGACTGCAACAAACATCGCAATCAAAGAAATCTGGGCTGAGTTCACTAAAAGCGTGCTTAAGTCAAACAAGCCTCGACGTGGAAACCATCCAATAGTTTGGAGTTGATCTCGAGCCACTTGGCTTCCAAATGTCCAAGCTTCGGAAGCTATGGTCCAAACAATAAGTGCACTGACCGCAACAGTCGCGGCTGAGGCCAAAAGGAACAACCAGCGGGCGAGTGAGCTCCGTGCTCGACGCCCGCCGGTTGTTTGGAAATCCTCTAGCGAGATTGGGTTCATTACTCCGCAGTCTTATTGATAAATGGCCTCAATCTGTGCATGTAAACCGGATTCTTATTAAAAGGTTTTACCGGTTGTCTTATTTGCCCAGCTATCCCGTCCTTGGGCAAGATCCGAGTCAGCTAAATTCACGTAGCCGGCATCAACGACGTACTTCTGGCCCTCGTCGCTGAGCATGAACTCAATGAAGCCCTTAACAGCTGGGTCGTCTGCTTGAGCGACGTCTACGTAGGTGTAGAGGAAGCGAGCGATGGGGAATGACGCATCAGCAATCGTTGCGGGAGACGGGGCCACGCAACCGTCGCCTCCGTCAACTTCAAGCAGCTTTACTTCGTCTCTCGCTTCGTCTGCGAAAGCGAAACCTACCCAACCAAGGCTGTACTTGTTGCCTGCTATTCCATCAATAATTACGTTGTCATTCGCAGAAGCGTTGTAGTCGGGGCGAACGGCATAATTGGCGTCTGCTTCACCCGCCTCGGCACGTTCTTCCCAAACGTCTTCTAATGCAATTTCAATGAAACTGTCGAATGTTCCTGATTCTTCACCTGGAGCAAAGATCTCGAGGTCACCTTCTGGGAATGGTCCCGTTCCGCCAATCTCTGCATTGAGACTATTCGCGTCAGACCACTTACTAAAGCCGGTCGCTTCAACACCAACAAGACTGTAAAGATCAGCGAAATTTAGACACTCGACAGCATCATTCTCAATTGAAGTGATGGCGGAGATCCCGTCGATACCGACACGAAACTCAATAAACTCGATCCCTTTTTCTTCCAAGCAAGCAACTTCTTTGTCCTTAATCTGACGTGAACTGTTCCAAATTGGAACTTCTCCAGCGCACGCAGCCTTGTGCCCATCACCAGAACCAGGTCCTGAGACTGAGAAAGCAACATCAGGATGTAATTCAGAGAAAGCTTCAGCCAGCAAATTAGTGACAGGCTCAACTGTCGAAGAGCCCGTGATCATCAACGAGCCACTCAGGGCGGCTTCAGGATCAGAGCTTGACTCCGCAGAGCTACTTGCTGATGAGCTTGCTGATGAGGAAGGGGCATCTGAATCGTCGCCACAAGATGCAGCGAGCATTCCAAAGACGGCGAACAGAGCCACCACAAGCAGCCTCGTACTGCGAGGGATAAGATTAGTAAGTTTCATGCTCGGCAAGCTAAAGGCGGACTATGACGAAATCGCCTAGAACTCGTGAATTGGCGTCATCTATTCGGTAAACGAATGGTTAACAACCTCGTTACAGATAGTTGTGAGGATTAGACGATCCCAAGACAGAATCAAACAAGCTCTGTTGTTATCTCGGCGATACCCGGTTTAAAAAGCTAGCCGACTTCGTCTTCTTCAGGGACACCTAAGTCCCATTCGAGGTGCAGATTTTCGCGTTCTGCGTCGCGGTTCACACGTTCACGATTACGTCGGAACTGGGGGTCATGTGGCGGAAGAAGTTGCAGACGAGCAATTGTTCGACGTCGAAACTCATCGACGACAGCTTGTTCCCCAAACAGTCCTTGTATATCCCAGTGCGGAGAGACCGGTCCCAGGTACACGACTCGTATACCAGTCTCGGGGGGTGGTAATTCTTCTTCAGTTTCGAAGTTAGTCACCGATGCTCCTTCGCCAACGAGTCCCTTACTGTAGCGGCGGGAAGAGTCGGAACCTTTAGTGCCGATAAACCTTTGGCTGTATGGCTCCATCTATCAAGAAATAAAAATTTCATAAAAACTGCAGTAATGGGGAACCTTTTAGTCTCCTCGAGCGTCATAGTCGTAACGACCGGCAAGCTACAAGCGTTGCCGCAATCTTTGGAGTGCTGACATGAGCCATATTTCCACAGAGACAACTTGGATGAATATCGGTAATTGCGCGAACCAGCATCCATCAATTTTTTTCCCGAGTGACGGAGTTGGAGTTGAACGAGCAAAGAAACTCTGTGAGGGCTGTGTTTCTCAAGTCCCATGCTTGGAATACGCCTTAGCTAACCGTGTGGAGCACGGTGTGTGGGGTGGAGCTTCTGAACGTCAACGACGTCGAATTCTAAAAGCACGTCGACAATCACGACTACAGAACACCGCCGTTGAGATTTCTTAGCCTCTCAAAATATTGATGTCAGCTATCTGACGAATCCTCTGATGGCTTCGAACTGCTGTCGTCCAACCCGTCTTTAAATTCTTTTTGTGCTTGTCCTAACGAACGCGCCAGCTTGGGGAGCTTGGCTCCGCCAAACAAAACCAAAACGATTACAAGGATGATGAGGAGTTCTGAGCCGCCAAGATTCACGCCTCTCAGGCTACCAGTGGTCTGAACTTGGGATTGAAAGCCTTGCGCTTAGGTTTACTAACTTGCCCGTTCCGCAGCTGCGCGACGGGCAAGCGCACGCTGTCGACGCAGACGCCGACGCTCACGCTCACTCATGCCACCCCAGATCCCAAACTTCTCTCCGTGGCTCAGGGCATACTCCAAGCAGTCTTCACGAACTACACAGCCTCGACACACTTCTTTAGCTTCTTTAGTGCTTGCTCCCCGTTCAGGAAAAAACAAATCGGGGTCGACACCGAGACAATTTGCGTAGTCCCACCAACTACTTTCTTCTGTTTGGCCGCCACCGTCATCCACAAACGCCATTTGTTTCCGCCCTAACAACTGTCTCGACCCGTCAAGATGACGCAGTCGTAATTACACGCGTGTCATTGAACACCCGTTCAGTCGAATAATCAAGAAAAACTGCGGGTTTCTTCAGTCTTTTCTGTGATTTCAGTGGGCAGGTTTAAGTCAGGGACAAAAACAACGCGTATTTGTTCAAAGTTTTCTTTCCAATCAGGTTACGCGCGAGGCAGACTGGCCGTGGAGGTGTCTGAGCGCCTGGTGGGCTCCCCCGCCTTCAAAGCGGGCGGGACGGGCGATCCCCGTCCGGCGGGTTCGATTCCCGTCCACCTCCGCCAAATCTGTCTAACTTATTCCCCCAGAACCCACAATCTAACGGAAAGGAACCAACGTGAAAAAGCTTCTTCTCATGATCGTCGTCGGAGCCTTAGTGGCAATTGCTACTCGAAAACTCTCCGAAAACTAACGCCGCCAATTAGATGACATCTGGACTGTTATAAGAAAATTAAACGCCCAGTAGGTCGCGTGCACCCGTGTCGCTGCTTGGGTGTCGCAGCTTGGACATAGCTCGTGCTTCAATCTGACGTATTCGTTCGCGGGTGAGGTTGAAGTGTTCTCCTACCTCTTCCAAAGTTCGCGGTTCGCCTCGATCAAGACCAAACCTGAGTTTCAGAATTTCTCTTTCTCTTTCGTCAAGAGGTCCTAGCAGCTTTGTGATTTCATCCGGAAGACGTGCAACGGCCGCTGCTTCTTCTGGATCTTCCGCGTTTCTATCTTCAACAACGTCACCTAGCTCTGCGTCGCCGTCCTCGCGCAGAGGTTCAGATAGCGACAGCGGTTCTGCTGCAAAACGCAGCGCTTCTGAGACCTTGTCTTCAGGCATGTCAACTTCTACCGACAATTCAGCGAGGGTAGCTGGACGACCATATTTGAGTTCCAACCGGGAACGAGCTTTTTGGAGTCGAGCGAGGGTATCGCCTGCGTGTACTGGAAGTCTGATTGTTCGACCGGTGTTTGCGATACCTCGAGTTATCGCTTGACGAATCCACCATGTCGCATATGTAGAGAATTTGAAACCTTTACGCCAGTCGAACTTTTCGACAGCGTGCATGAGGCCAAGGTTTCCTTCTTGAATCAAGTCAAGAAGGGGAAGCCCTGATGCCTGGTACTTTTTAGCTATCGATACAACAAGCCTCAAGTTCGATTGAACGAAAGTCCGTTCAGCTCGTTCGCCTTTACGGTCGGCTCGACGCAGCTCCCGCCGTTTTGTTGAAGTGATGACTGATCCATCTGCCAGTTGATCGGCATCGAGCGCTGTTCGAGCTTCAGTACCGGCTTCAATTTCTTGCGCCAGCCGAACTTCGTCGTCCTTCGTTAGAAGTGGATACTGTCCGATATCGGTGAGGTAAAGACGAACTAGGTCTTCTTCATCTCTTTCGACCCGATTCTTGGCCACCTTCTGACCTCTCTCCCCCGACCAGTGAAGACGACTACAAAGTAGTGCCTTCCGCCGGTACGCTCGTCACTTCAACGAAACGATCTAATTCCCAGACCCTTACTTACGAGCCTAATCGCTTGCCTGGAAACTACCGGCTGGAATCGCGATTTCCGACACGGACTGTGAGCAGAAATGACCGAACCGACAGCAATGCCTGACGATGACCTTGAAATTGCTCTTCTAAAGCTGACCTTCCAAGCAACTGAGCCAGATCTTTTGATTCCGATCTTGTCTAAGTACGTGGTCATGACCCGTAAAGAGGCAGAATGTCGCAATGCTGATTTGTGTGTGTCGTTTGCTGACCCGAATCGATTTGTGATCATAGAAAAATGGGAATCGGATGATGCCGCACGAAGGCATTTCGACTCTCCTGTTATGGTCGAAATGGCAGCATCGTGTTCGGGGATACTCACCGAACGTCCAGATATCGATCTCCTACAGGGTCTCAGCGCCCACGATTTGAACTGAAAGGTCAGCGTGACGAAGCGAGCTTTGGTTTGCGGTGCAGGTGGCTTCATTGGAAGCCATTTGGTTAAACGTCTAGCCGCTGACGGCTACTGGGTGCGAGGTGTCGACCTCAAAGAACCAGAGTGGGAAGCCAGCCAAGCCGATGAATTTATGGTGGCAGACCTCCGTGACCCAAAAGCTGCAACGGAAGCACTCAACGGTGGATTTGATGAGGTCTACCAACTTGCCGCAGACATGGGGGGCATGGGATTTATTCATTCGGCAGAAACCCAAATCATGCATAACAGCATGTTGGTAAACGTCAACCTTGTTGAAGCAGCAGCACGAGCCGAGATCGATCGTTATTTCTTGGCTAGTTCAGTGTGCGTATATCGCGATATGGACTTGGGGGAATCAGAGCTCACAGAGGATGATGCCTACCCAGCTTTGCCAGACAACGAATATGGCTGGGAGAAGTTGTATGCCGAAAGAGCGGTTGCCTCCTATGCAAGGGAGGGCCGCTTCCAAGCGCGGATAGCTCGATTCCAAAATTGTTACGGTCCGCAAGGCACATGGAAAGGCGGTCGCGAAAAAGCGCCGGCTGCTTTGTGTCGCAAGGTAGCTGAATCAACTGATGGGACAATCGAAGTGTGGGGAGATGGCACTGCCGTCCGCAGTTTCGTCTATGTCGATGACCTCGTAGATGGTGTAAGACGTCTCGTCGATAGCGATTGCAGCGATCCCACAAACATTGGGACACGGGAATATGTTTCAGTTCGAGAGCTTGTTCAGCTTGTTGCCTCGGCAGCGGGAAAGGAAATTGACCCGGTGTGGGTGCCCGGCCCGGTTGGGGTGCAGAATCGAAACTTCTCTAATGACCGAATCGAATCACTCGGTTTCGATCCGAAGTTCAACCTAGCCGAAGGTCTTGCACATACTTACCGTTGGATTGCTAATCAGGTAACGCAGCGACCCTGATTCGAAGGTCATCTCTTAAGAAATCCGACAGCCTTCTGATATCCGTTCGATTTCCGTCCAGCTAAGTTCACTCGATTCCCAGAGCTTTTCGAAAGCTGAATCTGCGAGGTCGGTAAAGCCGTGTCGATTTCGGAATTGATAGAGACGGCGTTGGCGCTGCCCGCCTATGCCAAGTCGTTCAAGTCGACCAACACAATGAACGTCCCATGCTGCGAATTGCATCAAGTCCAAATCATCATCAGCCGGTGTGTCATCGAATCGACCAGATCGGCGGTCCAAGATTCGAAGTAGTAGCCGTCCGACAGTGTCTTTGGTCCGAGCTGTACCGAATTGGCGGGGTCTTTTAGTGTTTTCTAGCGCGCCACCATCAACCCAGAGCTCTATCGGATCATAACTTGTTACTTTGCTTCGACCGAGAGGGGATCCCTCATCAATTTCAAGCTTGATGGTTTCTTCCAGTCCGAGCCGTTCCGCTACTTCAGCAACAACTTCACCGATAACGGCGGCGTCGTAGAAAACCATCTCGAAAGACTCGGGTGCCACTGACACCTGAGTCATTAGCTAGCTGCCTCAACTCTGGCGTCTCTCGACATATCAGCGATTTCATCAATCTCGTCGTCACTGAAGCCGGCTAGTTCACGGAACCTTCTTGTTAGCTGAATAGGGCTGTCGTCGTCTTCACCCCGAAATCCGTTAAAGGAAAAGAGCCTGTCGACAATCTTTTGAAATTCCAAGGCCTTGTCGAGACGTTCTTTGTCATTTTCGGTAAGTCGCCGCAGCCAATCGGAACCCATCTTCACGTGCGTGACTTCGTCAGCCAACATCCAGTCTTCACAGAATTCCAGGACAGGGTCGCCTGCTAGGTTCCCAAATTCTTTCATGGTGTTGAAGACATCTATAGCGAGGCCTTCTAGCGCTCTATTCACCCCTGTTAGACGCAAGACGGGGTCTGGGTTGCATGCTGCTTCATACAGAAGACCATTCTCAGCGAATTCACCCAGCTCGGTTCCCATATGTTCTGCTAACGAAACCGAGATTTCGCAATGACGAGCTTCGTCCCAGCACTGGCGGGCCATATCAAGCTTTAACGCAAGGGGGACATCTTCTCCAACTTCAAAATCCCAACAAGTACGGCCGGCACCTTCAAGAGCTTGAATTTCACCGACGAAAATACCGTGCATCAAGGCTCGAGCTCGATCCGGGCCATTGGCTAGTTCGGGTGTCAGTTTGGCTAAGCGATCACCACTATTTCCTCCAGCTACCCTCGCTCCGCGAGGATCACCTAAACGTTGCTCATTCGTTTGCCGAATGAACCGGGCATCACGTGCCAATTCTTCGGCGGGAAAGATTTTTCTCATCAGTTCTCCTCTGGCAGATCTATATAGGGGTCTCCGATTGAACCGGGGCCGGCAATGCCTCCTGCCGCCAGCATAAGCTTCTCGAGCTTGGTTTGATGAACCATGGCCCGATCAATTTCTTCGTCGGATTCGATCATCGATTGAATCAACATTTCGCCTTCACGCCAGTCGTTGAATTCATCTTGAAGAATGAAGTCCAAAATTCGCACGGTAGGCATATCGGTTATCTCAGATGTCCCATTGCGGTGATAGGTGTAGGCAGCGATCTTGTGAGGGATAAGGACTCGATATACCCCAACTAACTTTTCGATCGTCATATCCGGACCCTCAGGTTCAGTCATCGCATCAATAAAAGCGACCATATGGTCGTTAGCTGCGACCGTCAGACGATCAGTCTTCATCTCACGCAATTCAGGAAGGCGCTTGTCGAATAACTCAGCGTGCCACGCGTGGTGGTAGCAGTGAGTGCCTAAGCGCAGTTTGACATCAAGTTCGGGAACCGTGGCGACCCAACCACCAAGCGCTTCAAAGAGTTTCAGTTCAACCCATTTGTAATGACCGACGCGCTTGGCTGTTTCTTCGACATCAAATAATCCTGGGAGAGCTCGTCGATCCCAGGGTGCGAACGGCTCTCTGGGTCTCTTAGTTTCGGCCATTAACGTTTTCCCTTGCAGATTCATTCAGTTTCGTGAACCGACTTCACCCTTACCTTAAGTGTCGGTGAGCTTATCGGCCGTTTAGTGAAAATAGGAAGCCTAAAATGTTCCTCGTTTGAGGCGCTATCTGTACCGGTTAGTTATCGGCAACCGTCGATCTTTTCCAAAAGCTTTGGTTGAGATCCGAGGACCGGGCGGTGATTGACGCCTTTTGTACTCCGCCAGATCTACAAGGCCGGTAATGCGTTTAACTATTTCCGGGTCATACCCCAGTGAAATCAGTTCTCCAGCAGTCTTGTCTCGTTCGACGTAGGCCTCAAGCAGGGGGTCGAGCACCTCATATGGAGGCAGCGACTGGTCGTCAGTTTGGTCTGGTCTCAGTTCTGCCGATGGCGGTTTCGTTATAGAGGCCTCAGGGATCCATGCGGAACTTGTTTGCTTGTTGCGCCAGCGGCAAAGCTCGTAGACCAGCAACTTTGGACAGTCTTTAATGACCGCGAAACCTCCGGCGGTATCTCCATACAGTGTCGAATACCCAACTGAAGTTTCACTTTTATTCCCGGTTGTCAGAACTAACCAACCCTTCTTATTCGACATGGCCATGAGTAATATCCCGCGAATGCGACTTTGAAGGTTTTCTTCAGTCAGGTCGGACTGGTGTCCCTCAAATACAGGCTCAAGCATGTTGGTCAGGGCGCTATACCCCGATTCGATCGGAATTGTCTCGAAATCAATATTGAAGTTTTTAGCCAATTCGGCGGCGTCGTCTTTTGATCCCTGACTTGAGTAGCGCGAAGGCATCGAGACTCCGTGAACGCGACCCGAACCCAACGCATCAACAGCAATCGCGGCTACCAAACTCGAGTCAACGCCTCCGGATAAGCCGATCACAACCTCATCAAATCCGTTCTTGTTCACATAATCGCGGGTAGCTAAAACGAGGGCCTTCCAGACTTCAGCAGTCTCTTCTTCTTCTTTGGAAACGCTCATTTCAGGAATCAGATTTTTAGGTTCCTGACTTGGTGAAGCGACGATCACTGGTAGTTCGCCACAGTCAGAATCCTCAACTTCAAGGTCGACAACGTGAATCATTTCTTCGAACTGCGGGAGTCGGGCAACGAGCTGGCCTCGGGAGTCCGCAACGAACGACGAGCCATCGAATATCAGTTCGTCTTGGCCTCCTACCTGATTTACGTATACGACGGGGATCTTGTGCCTGGTAACGCGTTCGATGACTGTTGATGCGCGATCTAAATCTTTGCCTCGTTGATACGGAGAAGCGTTTAATGAAATAACTAACCCGATACCCGAGGAAACTTGGTCATCTATGGGGCCCTCGTCAAACCAGAGATCCTCGCATATCGAAACTCCAATGTTGACGCCCGCTATTTCGATAATCGGTCCGGCGGAAGCACCGGGAGTGAAGTACCGCTTTTCGTCGAACACCGAGTAATTGGGGAGCAACTGCTTTCGGTAAATTCCTTTGACGCTTCCCTGGTAACAAATGGCCGCCGAGTTGTAGAGGCAGTCACTTTCAAGCTCTGGGAACCCAACAACAGCGACCGCGTTGGAAGTCCTGGCTGCGATCTGGTCTACAGCAGCGCGGGCGTCGTCGAGAAACTGCTGTTTCAACAGCAGATCTTCTGGTGGGTATCCACATACCGCCAACTCGCTATAAACCACAAGATCTGCTTGTTGTTCGACAGCTCGCTCATACGCTTCGGAAATTAACTCAACATTTGTTTCGAAGTCACCTACGCGAAAGTTGAGTTGTGCCAACGCAACCCTGATTGAAGCCATGTCATGAGGCTAGAACCAGAGGAAGGTCATCTGCGAAAAGTATTTAGGCGGAACCCTTCATGGGCTCCGCCTAAATAAACATCAACGGCTAATCGCGAGCTGTATTACGCCAAAGCGGCACAGCAAGTATTAGTCAGCAAAGTTGCTACCACGTAGGGGTCAGCGTTCGCATTCGGACGACGATCCTCGATATAGCCTTTACCATCTTGAGCAACCTGCCATGGAATTCGAATTGATGCTCCTCGGTCCGAAACCCCATAACTGAATTGGTCAAATCTTTGAGTTTCATGCGCACCGGTTAAGCGTTCTTCGATTCCGATGCCGTAGCCAGCGAGATGTTCTTCTGGCTTACCGGCTTCACCCATCGATTGGGCAGCCTTTTCGACCGCCTCGTAACTTTCGCGCATGGCATTGGTCGAGAAGTTGGTGTGCATACCGGCCCCGTTCCAATCACCTTTCATTGGCTTCGCTGCAATACTGATCTCTAATCCATGCTCTTCTCCTGCGCGGTAGAGAAGATAACGAGCCATCCAAAGATGGTCGCCGACGGTAACAGTGTCGACTGGACCAATCTGGAATTCCCATTGACCAGGCATTACTTCGGCGTTCGTTCCTGATATTGCAAGACCAGCTTCAATACACCAGTTGGTGTGTAGCTCTACAAGTTCGCGTCCACGAATTTTTACTGCTCCTACTCCGCAGTAATAAGGTCCTTGTGGGGCTGGGTACCCACCGGCGGGGAAGCCAGCTGGCCAACCTGTCACTGGATCAAGCATTGTGTATTCCTGCTCGAGTCCAAACCATGGTTCTTGATCGCCATATTGCTCCAACGCTTCTCGTGCCGCAGCGCGAGTATTCGTCGGGTGGGGTGACAAATCCGAAGTCAGCGCGGTTTCGCACAGGACCAAGATGTTGTTGCCACCGCGAATCGGATCGGGGCACTGAAAAACAGGCTGGAGCACAACGTCTGAATTGTCACCAGTTGCCTGATTCGTACTTGATCCATCGAAACCCCATATTCCGGGGTCATCGCCATCTGCAAGGACTTTAGTCTTAGACCTAATCTCTGCAGTCGGTTCCGTTCCGTCAATCCATATGTATTCAGCCCTATACGCCACTGTGTTTGCTCCTGTTCGAGGGGGCGGGATCGAAAGGCAAACTAACAATTAGAAACGCTATGTCACACTATTTTTTCACCAACCAATCAGTCCAGCATTGATGACGAGGCCACAGACCCCTAGTTCTAGCCTCGTACTCCAATTGTGAAAGTCATGTAAACGGAACCGTTTAAGGTTTGATTTAGCCCAAGAATCACGAAGAATAGAGATGCTGTTATTGGTCCAAAGACCTAAACGAGAGAGTGAAGTCAGATGGAACGACCCCAGGACTACGTACAAAGACGTATTGAAGAACGCGGGATTCGTTTAGTTCGTCTTTGGTTTACCGATGTTCAAGGTCAATTGAAATCATTCGCCATTTCTCCCGCTGAGCTTGAAACTGCTTTCGAAAGCGGAATGATTTTCGATGGGTCTTCAATCGATGGTTTCAGTCGAGTTCGTGAAGAAGACATGGTCGCTAAACCGGACCCGGCCACTTTCGAACTCACGCGGTGGGGCGGGAACGATGAAAACGCAGCTCGGATGTTTTGTGACATCGAACGGGCTGATGGGAGCCCTTTCCCAGGCGATTCCAGACAAGTACTCCGGCGCTCGATGGAACGAGCCCGTGCTCAAGGCTTTACCTTCTTTACTGCTCCCGAGCTCGAGTATTTCTTATTTGAAGCCGACAGAAACGGTGACCCGGTTCCTCTAGACAACGGCAGCTATTTTGATCTGACGACGGCGGACGTCGCAAGCAATATCCGTCGTCAGACATTGACAACTTTGGAAGCAATGGGAATACCCGTGGAATATTCCTTTCACGAAGATGCCCCAAGCCAGCACGAAATCGATTTGCGTTACACCGATGCGCTGACCATGGCAGACAATGTGATGACGTTTCGTTTAATTGTTCGAGAGATAGCTCTCGAACATGGAGTACACGCCACCTTCATGCCCAAGCCATTAACTGGCGTCCAAGGATCAGGCATGCACACTCATCTTTCATTGTTCAAAGACGGGGTAAATGCTTTTCATGATCCCGAAAGTCCCGATGGTTTATCTGATGTTGCTCGCGGTTTTATCGCGGGCTTACTCCATCACGCGCGGGAAATCACTGCTGTCACCAATCAACTCGTCAATAGCTACAAACGACTCGTGACCGGTTATGAAGCACCGGTAAATGTTTCATGGGCGCGGGCTAACCGAGCCGCTCTTATCAGGGTTCCGACCAGCCGAGAAAGTGGCGTCGATGACACTACCCGAATCGAATACCGAGCTCCTGACCCTGCGTGCAACCCGTATCTTGCTTTTGCGGTAATGCTTGCTGCAGGCATGAAAGGCATCGAACAGGGGTACGAGTTGCCTTTGGAAGCACCGCCTTCAATGACTGGCTTCACAGAACACGGAGGCTTAATTGACCAAGCGCAGCTCCCTCAGTCGTTGGACGAAGCGTTGGATGAAATGGAAAAAAGCGATCTCGTAGCTGACACCTTGGGCGACCATCTGTTCAGCTGGTTCCTTCGCAACAAAAGACGTGAGTGGAACGAATACAAAGCCCAAGTCACACCATTTGAGCTAGACCGCTATTACTCGAGTTTATGATGACTGTCCTCGCTCTTTACCCTGCTGATCCAGCTCCCGAATTAGCACAGTTGTTGGATTTAAATGGCTTCGTTTGGAAAGGTCTTGCTGAACCGTCCGATGTAGACCTTCTCGAACCTGATGAAGGTTGGGGTGGAGCGATTGTCCAATTAGTTGAGGACAGTGATCTGAGTTGGAACATGCTGAGAGCACTTCGAAAGCGCGACATTCCCGTAGCTCCTCTTTTGTTGATGATCAGAGGCAACCAATTAACTGAACTCGAATTACGCGACGACCTTTTCGATGATTTTTGTTTGGATCCATTTCATCCCCGAGAGTTTGAGGCTCGAGTCAGACACATGCTCGCATCGTCGGGTGGCGAACTCAGCGGCGAACGAATCGAATACGGTCCATTGATCTTGGATCTAGAAACCTACGAAGCATCAGTTGACAGTCAACCGCTCGATTTAACGTTTATGGAGTATGAGTTACTGAGGTTTTTGGCCGCTACTCCCGGAAGAGTTTTCACGCGAGAGGTTCTTCTCAGCAGAGTGTGGGGCTACGAGTATTACGGCGGGGCTCGCACGGTTGATGTTCATGTCCGTCGGTTAAGAGCGAAGCTTGGCGAAGAATACGCTGCCTTAATCCAAACAGTAAGAAGCGTTGGTTACCGTTTGGGCGAAAGCCGACGCCGCTAAGCAGCAGATACCAACAAAATTGGAAAGCTAGTAGTTGGTTTCGACGAGGCTGCTTCCCTCGTGTCGTGACTCAGCATCGCCTTTCAACGAGTTCCCCAACAGGGCTGCGACACCGGCAAGACTAAGCGTGATCATGAATGGGCTCAGTAGCAGAATTACTACTATCGCGATTCCTCCGACCATTCTCTAGATGGTAGCCAGTCCTTGACCATAGTTACGACTTCGACCGTAAAGAAAAATCGTCAGAATTTACGGGGACGAAATGTGCGCTATCGCTTCAATTTCGACAAGTCCACCAAGCGGAAGTGCCTTTACGGCAATTGCCGACCGTGACGGTCGGTGTTCTCCAAAAGCATCAGCGTAAACCGAATTTATGGTCGAAAAGTTTTCGATATCGGTCATAAACACGGTGCATTTCACCACGTCAGCCAAGGTCAACCCGTGATCCATCAGGACACCCTGCGCATTGGTCAGAGCCTGGGCCGTTTGGAGTTCCACCCCTTCGACCAAAGAGCCATCGGCGAGACCAAGTTGACCAGATACAAACAGAAGGTCACCGGCTCGATAAGACGCTGAATAATGGGCAACGGGTTGAGACACGTCGTACCTCCAGGCACGAATAAAGGGCATAAATCTGATTTACCCGTTCGGCGAATCAGATGGTCAACCTTGATTCAACCATGTAGCAGCGGGGACTGCAGCAAATAGTGCATTGCTTGCCTGTGGAGTTTTCGCCTCTCCCACTGAAATAATTTCCATCTCAGAAACGAAGAAGCTTCAAAGATCATTCGGTCAACGAGGTTGCCTGCATGCAGGAATAGGCTTCGGCGTTCCGGGTTCGATCAGAGTTCAGGCTACGTTCCAAGGCGTGGATCACAATATCTGGAACCCTCAGGGCGTTTCCCGGAGAGCATTTCTATCTCTGACAGGCGGCGGGCTAGCCGCAGCAGCATTTTTAGCTGCTTGTGGGGTTCGAACAAAAGACCAAGATGATCTCAGAGCGGCGTCGAAATGGTTTTCTGACCAAACCATTATCAGCGATGGGGGGCCACAAAGAACTATTTGGTCATTCTCTGATGATCAAGGAAATCTGGGCGGCCTTGCCCCAGAATCGATTGATGTCGAGGTTTTCAACAGTGATTTCCAGCTAATTCATTCCACTAGTGCCCAACGACATGTTGATGGCGTCGCTATGCCTTACTACCCAGTAATCGTTCCATTCCAAATACCGGGTGTTCATGAATTCCGTTTCGATCTAGGAAAGCATGGGAAGTACGTGGGCTACGCAAATCCGGGATCCAAGTCTGACAGCACTATTATTTGGCCCGGCGACCAATTCCCAGCTCTTGTGACTCCCACACTGACTAGCTCCGCTGGGGTGAGCCCGATTTGCACTCGCCAGCCTTTCTGTCCCTTTCATAAGGTCTCGCTGAGTGACTCGATACTTTCCAAACGTGCAACGGTGCTGATTGTGAGTACCCCTGCGTTTTGCGGAACAAAATGGATGTGCGGTCCGGTTTTAGAGAACTTAATCTCCCAGGTGGGTTCAAATTACTCTGGGTTCGACGTAATCCACGCCGAGGTTTACTCCAACCCGAGCGCCAAGGACCTGGGACCAATAGCGCCAGCTGTCACCCAAATGGGAGTCAACTATGAACCCTTTATTTTCCTGCTAGACGAACAAGGAACTGTCCTTAGGCGGCTTGACCACATCTGGGACAATGCCGAACTTCAGGGATTACTTTCCCTCATCTAAAAGTTTTGTTTTTAACTAAAGGAGTTACCGCACCCGCAAGTTCTTTGGGCATTCGGGTTGTCAATAGCGAAGCCGGAACCCATCAAACCATCTTTGAAATCTAAGGTCGCACCTTCTAAGAGTTGAGCGCTCATCGGATCAGAAACGACGCGAACGTCGCCTTCGCCGAAGAACTGCGACATATCATCTGCCTCTGTCTCGCTATCAAAGAACATTTCGTAGCTGTACCCAGAACAACCTCCCGGCCGAACTGCTACTCGGAGCGCTAGGTCTAACTCACCCTCAGCTTCAATTAATTCTCTGACTTTTTCAGTGGCGATATCTGTCAAGATGATCATCTGCAGGGCCCTCCGGCTATAACTATTTACAGTGTAGCGAATAGATGACAGTGGATCACAGCCATCAAGGAAACTAGCCTCTATGTCTGTGAGTAAAGACGCGGTTGACGACAACGAGATTCTCGGTGTTTTACGCGGAGTAATGGACCCAGAATTAAACGACAACATTGTCGACTTGGGAATGGTCCGATCTGCTTCGCTCAAGGGACAGACCGCTCAAATCACTATCGCGCTTACAACAGCGGGCTGCCCGCTTCGGGCCACGATAAAACGAGACTGCGAATCTAGAGTTAAGTCACTCCCGGGCATCAACGAAGTCCAGTTGTATTGGGATGAGCTAACGCCCGAGGAGCGGACACGCGCTATGGATCGCGCCCGACGTAACGCTCGAGACACAGCGGCCCCCACTCAAATTCCTTCAAGCGCACGAGTCATTTCAATCGCCTCGGGCAAAGGTGGAGTGGGGAAATCTTCAGTAACGGTCAACATCGCTACCGCTTTGGCGTCTCGAGGTCTCACTGTAGGAATTCTCGACGCAGACATTTGGGGATTCAGCGTGCCACGGATGTTGGGAGTTAACTCTCGCCTGAATGCCAGACCTGCTCAGTCAGAAGAAGATCGGGGAAAAATAATTCCTGAGGAGCGACCTCAAGGTTCGGGACTTCTCAAAATTGTCTCTACTGGTTTGATGGTTGAGACAGAAGAAACCGCCTTGATGTGGAGAGGCCTAATGTTGGCTAAAGCAGTCGAGCAGTTTCTTCATGACGTGGACTGGGGGGATTTGGATTATTTACTAATCGATATGCCTCCGGGAACCGGTGATGTGCAAATGGCTCTAGCCCGGTTGTTACCTCAAGCAGAAATGTTGGTTGTGACCACACCTGCAGTTAGCGCACAAAAAGTAGCGATCCGCGTCGCCGATATGGCACGACGCAGTCATATGCCGATCTTAGGTGTCGTGGAGAATATGTCGGCCTTTACAACACCCGATGGCACTTCGTGGCCGCTGTTCGGCGAAGGGGGCGGTAAACGGCTCGCTGAGGAAATTGACGCACCCTTGTTGGGTTCAATTCCACTTGAGCCAGCTGTCTCAGCCGGAGGCGACACTGGTCAGCCAGTAGCTATGTCAGACGGACCAGCTAGTCGAGCTTTTCACCAGATTGCTACACGAATTGTTGAGGAGATAGCTCCCCCACTTGACATGGCAGCTTGCTCAGCATCGGCTTTAAATGAGGTACCTGTCTCACTAACGGGAGATAGAACTTCTTAGTTACTTCGTCGAGCCGTGCGGCGGAGGTTTAGACAGCGCCTCTTTGTAGCCATCTTCTCCAGGCATAAGCACCGATGGCGAACCATCTGCAGAAGTCACCAAAGCCGGAAGTATTTCCGGTATGTCTTTTAACCCGTCTGCCCATTGCATCACTTCGTCAACCGAGTCCAGTTCCAAAAGCGGTTCTAAATTAGCGATTGTCGGCAGAATCATTTCGAATTTACCCGCCTGCTGAAGATCCATAGCTTCTCTGGGAGTTATCCAACAGCTCTCGACCGTTTCTCCTCCATCGTGCGCAGGGCGCTGGGCCAGTGGTGCCCGCGCTACAAAAAACCGAGTGTCAAACCTGCGAGGCGGACCAATGGGAGTAATCCAATGGCTGACATAACGCAGGTCATGGAAATTCATTGAAAGACCTTCTATCCGACACAGGTCCACCATGGTGAGGTCGCCGGCGTATATCGCGTTGCGGTGGTTCTGAAACCGTTCATGTACTTCGGGATCGGTCAACGGTAAGTCTTCGCCATCGAGTCGAGCTAACAACGCTCCCGCCTCTTCAAAGCACTCTCGAATAGCGGCCACCCAATAAGCGAGACCACCGCTCTCTATGCTGAGCCGATCGGAGGCTTGGTAATCATCCAATCCGGACGAAACCGTCTCAACTTCGTCAATCAACTGGTCTTTAACGTCCACAGCCCCACCAGGAAAAACAAACTGTCCAGGCACAAACTTACTTTTAGGATTCCGTTTGAGCATGAACGTTTCAAGACCCTGTCCCCCATCTCGAACCAACATGACTGTCGCGGCTAAGCGAACTTCGACTGGTGTCGTCAATTCTCAATATCTCCAGATGCATCCCCGCCCTCATCAGGCGGTGTGTCTATGTCCCATTCAGGCACATTCGGTTTTGTGAAGTTAGTTGCTATTCGCGACCGAAACTTTCGTCTCACAATCAGTAAGACACCAGCTCGAATGGGAGGAACCAACAACAACAGTCCTATGAAGTCGGTAAGAAAGCCCGGTGTGAGCATCAACGCGCCAGCGAAAAGAACCGCTACTCCAGAAAAAATTTCATCGCTTGGCACCTCTCCATTTCTTAAGCGCTCTTGAGACTTTTTGAGTAAACCGATCCCCTGACGTTTAACGAGCCAAGCTCCCACCAAGCTGTCAACCACCAGCAGAATCACCGTATTCCAGGCGCCAACCGATTGGCCTACCTGGATTATCACCATCAGCTCAAGAATCGGGACAACGACGAAGAGAATAAATAGAACGCCCACTTATCTGATCCTAGCGACGGTACGGGGGGCGAATCGAACCCAGTCAGACCTATCCTCTTAATCGTGAGACCGCCATCTGTTGACGCCTTATCTAAAAGTCTGTCGGACATAGATCTGCCATCTCCACTTTTGGTCGAAGCGGCTCGTATCGCCATAGGTAACGATGACCCAGATTCAGCCCGCGACGAAGCAGTAAAGCTAAAACGACAACTCCTGGGCCCTGTCATCAACGCCACCGGTGTACTACTTCACACGAACTTAGGACGAGCCCAACTGGCCTACCAACAGGCTTCCCAAGCAACCAATCTTGAATTTGACTTAACTACAGGAAACCGCGGCTCTCGAAACGATCATGCAGCGAACCTGATCTGCAAATTGAGCGGCGCAGAAGCAGCCCTCATCGTAAACAACTGCTCCGCCGCAGTGATACTGGTATTAGCAGCCCTAGCGCGCAACCGACCTGTAGCGGTATCGCGTGGCGAACTTGTAGAGATCGGGGGCGGCTTCCGGGTGCCTGACGTAATGGCAGAATCCGGCGCTCAGTTGATTGAAGTAGGAACCACCAATCGCACTCGGGTTGCTGACTATCAAGCAGCCCACCGGTTGCATGACACAGCTCTGCTTCTCAAAGTTCACCCATCTAATTACAAGATAAGCGGCTTCACCGAAGAGGCTTCGGTTGAAGCTTTGAGTTCTGTCGGACCTCCAATCATTGCCGATCTTGGATCCGGCTTCATTGACGAAGCATGTCATTGGTTACGCGAAGGCAGGCCTTCTTGGCTGCGAGACGAACCTGCCGTGAAACAAACGTTGCAATCAGGAGCAGCATTAGTCACTTTTTCGTGCGACAAACTATTTGGTGGTCCTCAAGCAGGAGTTATCGCCGGGCGCAAAGACTTGATAGAAACCTGTGCAAAACACCCCCTGATGAGAGCCGTCCGACCAGGGGCTCTGGTACTGAACGCTCTTCAGGAAACAGCGCTTGCTTATCTAAGACGAGACGGCGATGCAATACCTTTCTGGCGGATGGCACAAACTCCGGTTGCAGAGCTCGAAACTCGCGCTCAATCTCTGGGCGTTGGCAACCCCATCTCAACAATGTCCATGACAGGGGGTGGTTCATTACCGGGAGAAGAATTCCCCTCTGCCGGAATTGAGATAGAAGGGGATGTGTCAAAAGAGTTACGTAACGCTCAAGTTCCGGTAATAGCTAGAGTTCGCGATCAGTCAACAATTCTCGACCTACGAACAGTCCATCCTGACGACGATGCTGCAGTCGCAAAAGCCATTGCCTCTGCTATCTGATCAATGCACATCATCGCCACAGCGGGTCATGTTGATCATGGTAAATCGACTCTTGTACGTGCTCTCACCGGAACTGACCCTGACAGACTTGCTGAAGAAAAAAAGCGTGGCCTAACGATTGACTTAGGCTTCGCCTTCACCACCCTGCCGTCAGGCCGCAGACTTTCCTTTATTGATGTCCCTGGACACATCAGATTTATAAAAAACATGCTTGCTGGCGTCGGTGGAGTTGATGCCTGCATATTTGTTGTCGCCGCAACAGAGGGATGGAAACCGCAGTCAGAAGAGCACCTGCGAATTCTTGAATTACTAGGGATCAGCCACGGCGTAGTCGCTCTTACCCAAATAGGCCTCGTCGACGACGAACTTGCCGAGCTGGCGCACATGGATATCGAGGAAAAGACCGAAGGGAGTTTCCTCCAAAATGCGCCCGTCGTAGCAGTTGACAGCATCGACGGCACTGGTATCGATGAACTCCGCGATGCTTTGGACACTCTCACCGAAGAAGCACCTAACGCAGCCAACATCAAACGCCCGCGACTTTGGATCGACCGCTCATTTGCCGCAACCGGTGCTGGGAGCGTTGTTACAGGCACACTGACAGGGGGCCGCCTCCGGGTAGAAGATGAATTAATCCTGGTACCCGGCGAGAAGCGAACCAGGATCCGCGCTATCCAAACTCAAGGTGAAACGCGCACCAAGATCGACCCCGGTCACAGGGTCGCCCTCAACCTCACAAACATTGACCAACAGGCCCTAAATCGTGGAAATGCGTTGGTATTGGATGACCAATGGCACCGAACAGACAGGTTTGATGCAGACCTGCAGATACTCGCCAATCTCGGTCATGACGTTTCACGTCGCGGAGCTTTCTCCCTTTACATAGGTTCCGGCGAGTGGCCCGTAAGTATTAGGGTGCTTGGCCCCAATCGACTCGCCCCAGGATCAGAGGGACAGGTAAGAGTTTTCCTCCCCCAGCATTTGCCGTTACTACCGGGTGACCGATTTGTTTTGCGTGAATCAGGGCGTGACGAAACCGTCGGCGGCGGCCAAGTATTGGACGTAGACCCAATACTCAAAGCCTCCGAAGCTCAACCGGACCGCTCGGTAGATCGAGTCATAACTGAGCGGGGCTGGGTCAAAGCAGACAAATTGGAACGACTAACCGGGACAACCGTCGAACCCGTTCTCGGCGATTGGGTCGCCTCGCCTTCAGTGATTAGCACAATGGAAGAGCATGTACGTTTGCTGATCGAACAAGCCGGTCCATTGGGTTTAGATATGGCAATACTTGAAGAAAAAGAGCGGCTGATTGCAGCGACGATCGGTGGCGTAGAGATACTCGAAGGTCGCGCCCGCCCCATCGACCAAAAAGATGTATTTGTTAATCACCCTCTGCTCCAGCAGCTTGAGAAAGACCCTTTTTCGCCCTCTCAACCCGAGGAGTTCTCGGGTGAAGAAATTCGAGGTTTGATACAACGCGGCACCGTGATTCAAAATGACGGCGTTCTATTTGCCGCTTCCGCAATAGATAAGGCTGCCATCGCCGTGGCCCATCTGTTACGGGAAAAACCCGAGGGCGTCACTGTTGCTGAAATTCGTGATGCACTCGGCACGACAAGAAAATTTGCGCTGCCCATCTGCGCCATTCTGGATGGCACCGGCATAACGCGCAGAAGAGAAGATCTAAGAATCGCCGGACCCAGGATCCCCGAGCAATAGCCGGAACAAAACGTTTAAGTGAATTGCGACAACAGGGTCTTTTAGACGGCCTGACCGTCAATCACCAGCAGCATTTGTCGCCGTTCTGCTTCATTTGCGCCACCCCAAATTCCATGAGGTTCACGAATATCAAGCGCGTACGAAAGACAATCTTCCTTCACTGAACACTGAGCGCATATAGCTCTAGCCCGAGCTTCACGGTTCAATTTTTCATCTTTGCGTTCGAATCTCGGCGGCGGAAAAAAAACCGTCGATTGTGGTCCTCTACACGCAGCTTTATGTTCCCAACTGTCATCAGGCAATGCAGCCATATTTAACGCCCCCCAAAGTGCCTCCACGGGCAATCTAGGCGCGCTATTGGACGATTTGCAAGCAAAAATCGAAAAAGGATTCAATTTTTGAAAAACGCTAGATGCAGGCTTTATGCATCACTTTTGCTTAACTATTCGTGTGTTTCTTGCTCCGAAACACCAACTTCTGACGCTGGTTGCGTTCGCATTTCTCGATAATCAATGGCACCACCTTCTTCAGGCTCAACTTCCAGCACCAGACCTTCAAGTCCAACAATTCGTGCAGAGTCGCCTTCTTTGAGAGGAGTGAGACGGTTAACTCGGGCTCGCCACTGTGCCTGTTCAAATACCACGATGCCTTCAGGCGCAAGGTCTGTTGATGCAGTTGCCATTTGGCCAATCATCCATTCCCTGCCCAGAGTGCTCGTACCGTATCTAGTCCGCACCAACGCAGGCATACCCGATAACACGAATGCGAGGGTGAGCCCAATACCTCCTAAAAGTGTTAGCCAACTAAGTGAATGGGAACCGAACAGCTGAAACGATCCAATTATTAAGCAACTCACACCGAAGACCGTCCAAAAACGTGGAACCCCTGTTTGAAGGTCAATTGCAAATCCAAACATCGCAACTATTAGAACCAGTAACGCCCACAAACGAACGTCCAGAACCCCCAGCCCATAGCAGGCCAGCAACAGCGAGCCACATCCAACCCCTCCAGCTACACCAATACCGCCAGTGAAGAAGTCGAGTAGCAGCATTGACATGCCGACAAGCAACAAAAGATATGCAACAGCTGGGCTTGCGGCCGTGTGAAATAACTGGTCTAAAAGTGAAAGTTTGTTAAAAGTAACTCGTACGTCATCTGCGACTGACCGCTGGATTAATCCGTCTGCACGTTCGAGTTCCGTTGAAATCTTCTCAATGAGTGCGGCGTCTTCCATTGCCAGTAGGAATTCACCCAAGGTGGGTGCCATGACATCAACCAGGCCAGCTGCGACCGCTTCTTCCCCGCGCCGTAGGGTATTTTCGACTTGGTTGGTTGCGGATTTGTTTGATCTTTCGAAGTCGTCGAAATCTCCAATTTTACTTCCGGGCGCAATACCTGAATAGTCCGCGGCGTCTACTAGGTGGGCAGCTGCTCCCCTCGCTGTGGCCCCACTTTGCCCGATCCAGGCCCCAACCGGAACTAGCGATCCCTCCATATTTTCTATGAGATCCTCGATTGCCTGCTGGTCTGCTGCGCCACCTGGGCTGTTTATCTGCAGAACTATCGCTAAAGCCCAATTACGTTGGGCGTTATCTAGTTGCAGATTGATGTAATCAATTTCAATAGGGTCTAATAGGCCGACGACCTCCACGATTTGGATTTCTCGGGAATGCTCGTGGCCGTCATGGGCGCCCGCGCTCGGCGAGCAAAAGACAAACGCTGTCGAGCAGATGATTAGGGAGACCACGCTCAAACGGGACATTCGAATCAATTTGGTCAAAGTTTTACCGTTCAGTCATTCGCTCGGTGTCCTGTTCCAGACTACAGAGCCCTGCCTCCTGTCCCATTCTCTTGAAGCCTGATGCTTTTAGGGTCTCTAGAGGGGTTTCTAGGCGGCTAGTCTGGTCTCTTAGTGACTGATGTTCTTTTAGCAAGCGACGCTGACTGGCTGATCGAAGAGGTAAGTTCCGCGCTCAGTGATCCAGGCACAAAGGTGACTGTGGTTCGCGCAGGTGCTGATGTTCGAGATTTAGTATCCAGCGAAAATCCTGACTTAGTGATTCTCGATCTTCAGATAGGCAACATGGGTGGCATGGCAACCTGCATGGATCTTCGGCTGGAGATTGGTGCGGGGCGAATTAGTCATGTCCCAGTACTGATGCTTTTGGATCGTTCGGCGGATCTTTATTTAGCCCAGCAAGCTGGAGCTCAGGGCTGGCTGGTAAAGCCTTTGGATTCATTTCGTTTAAAGATGGCTTCCGTCAAACTCCTGGCAGGCGAAGACATGAGGGAGGAGCTTATTGAAGCCTCTCAGCCCGAACCTGAGCTAGTTGCATCCGATGGGCCAGATGATCTATCTGACGAGGCTGCTAATCAGGCTTCTGAAGGTGGCGGCACCGAAGAGCCTGCGGAAGTCAGTTAGACGTTTTCTGTAGTTCGGGGAATTATCTTATGTTTGCGGTAGCGTCAGTCTTCCCAGAATGGTGTAACGGGCAGTAGCGCAGCTTGGTAGCGCGCTTCGTTCGGGACGAAGAGGTCGTGGGTTCAAATCCCGCCTGCCCGACCACTAACTCGACATTGTTTACGCCCATGTTTTCGGCACCTTGTCTCAGATGTTGAGACATTCTGGTCCCCACACGATTACGGTAAGCCGGTATGACAAGTAGGGAATTTTAAGGTGATTGATCCACGTGGTCGAGTGATGATGGTTAGTGGCGCTAACCGCGGTATTGGCGCAGCTTTAGCCCGTCAATTCCATTCAGAGGGTTGGATTGTAAGTCTCGGTGCCAGAAATATCGATCAATTAGAGCTATCGATCCAAGAGTGGGCTGATGAAAATGTTTCTTGTCATATGTATGACGCATTTGAGCCGGCAAGTGGGGATTCATGGGTACAGGCGACGGCCGATTTGAGAGGGCGTATAGACGGACTGACTAACAATGCTGGGATAGGACATATGGAGGGGTTGTCTGACTTATCTGAAAAAAATTTGGATGAGATGTGGGCGGTCAACGTCAAAGGCCCGTTACGCCTAATCCAAAAAGCTCTTCCCTTTCTAACTGTTTCGGGGGAAGGCCGAATTGTCAACGTGGTGTCGCTGTCCGGTAAGCGAGTCAAGGGAACATTTGCTCCCGGCTACGCAATGACTAAGCACGCTTTGCTTGCTTTGCATCACGCAGTCCGGCATGCAACCTTCGATGACGGTATTCGGGTAACCGCTATTTGCCCCGGCTACGTCGAAACCGATATGACCTCAGCTTTCGGGGTAGACCCGTCAATCATGATTCAAGCTGACGACTTGGCTGAAACTGTTGCAACGATTGTCCGACTTCCTAACACGGCGACCGTCGCGGAAATTTTGATGACATGCGAACCTGAAGTTTTGGGATAATTGCATCAATGAACGTGGCATCTCTTCTGGATCGAAATCCCAACCCTGATGGGGTTGCTTTGGTCGACCGCTCTCGACAGCCTGCATCTGAGATTTCAGTTTCACAAATAACCAACGACGTTCGGGTTTTTGCGCAGGCTCTAATCGATATGGGAATCCCAGCGGGTTCTCGGGTTGGGCTGTTAGCTGGAAATCTTGGCGAGTACTACACCGTGATGTTCGGCGCCCCTGCTGCAGGCATGGTTTTCGTTCCCCTCAACACAAGGCTTCCAAAATCTACTCTGGAGTACATCGCTGAAGACGCTGATCTGAAGTTACTGATAACAGATTTTGAGCACGCCGATCTGTTGTCTGATGTTTCGTCGATTGTCATAGGTTCTGACAGTTGGGCACACATCATGAGCGGGGCTGCGTTACCTGACCTGGCTGAGGTTCGCCCATCCGATGTAGCGATTCAGATCTATACCTCAGGTTCAACCGGTCAGCCAAAGGGCGTTCTTTTATCGCATGAGAATGTCACATTTACGGTCTTAGAGTTTGGTGCGACTATGCCCGGAGAAGTGATGCTGGTATCCGCGCCGCTCTATCACAAGAACGCTTCGATGGCTTCCAAGATGGCTTTCGCAAGTGGGGGGAAAGTCATTTTGTTACCCCAATTTTCAGCTAGTGGGTACTTAGAAGCGATCAGCAAACATGCAGTAACCATGTGTTCGGGGGTACCCACGATGTATGCGCTCGTGACAGCGGAACTCCGTCAATCGTCAGCCGAATATGACCTTTCGTCCGTCCAGCGAGTCTTCATCGGTTCGGCCCCGTTAACTGAAGCCTTATTTGATGATGTTCAGGCTCTATTTCCATCAGCGTTCGTAACTAACGGATACGGAACTACAGAAGCTGTCTTAGAATTCGGACCGCACCCCGAAGATCTTCCTCGACCAAAGATTTCTCTCGGATGTCAACACCACAAGGTCCAACTCAAGCTCATTGACCCAGCTAGCGGTCTGGAATCTGACCAGGGTGAGTTATGGGTGAAATCTAAAGGCGTGATGCTGGGGTACCACGGACTTCCCGAAGCTAATGCTGAACGGCTTACCGATGGGTGGTATCACACGGGCGATTTGATGAAGTGCGACGAAAACGGTTGGTATTTCTTTGTCGGTCGCGTGGACGACATGTTTGTGTGTGCAGGGGAAAACATTTACCCGGATTCGGTTGAACAAATGCTTGAGAAGCACCCAGCAATTCACCAGGTGGTAGTCGTACCTATTAGTGACGATTTGAAAGGACAACTGCCTGCGGCTTTCATCCGAACCGAACCTGACCATGTTCTTGCGGTCGACGACGTCAAACAATACGCATTACAAAATGGTCCGGCCTATGCCCATCCCCGTCATGTTTGGTTCGTTGATGAGATACCTCTCGCGTCGACGGCCAAAATTGATCGGGCAACACTCACAAAAAGGGCTGAAGAGCTTTTGGCCTTAGATCGGAATGTCTGATGAAAGCAATCGTCTTCGATGAACATGGGTCAATAGATGTTCTGAAGTACCGAGATATAGAAGAGCCAGACCTTGTGCCAGGTCAGGTCAGAGTGGCAGTTCGTTCCTGTTCGTTGAACTACCACGACGTTTTTACTCGCCAAGGAATGCCGGGAATAAAGGTTCCACTTCCTGGCATTCCGGGCTGTGACTGCGCCGGATTGGTCTCCGAAGTCGCAGACGATGTCATTGGCTGGTCCGTTGGAGATCGGGTACTCGTTGACCCAGTTAGGTACGAAAATGGGAAGTTGTGGATGATCGGCGACACCTTGTGGGGGGCCTACGCTGAATATGTTGCCGTATCGGCAGAACAACTCATTCCACTTCCAGAAGATGTCTCTTTCGCTGATGCATCATGTCTACCTGTCGCTTATGGAACAGCCCATCGGATGATGCTCACTCGAGGCAGCGTCAACGCCGGAGATTCAGTGCTCATTTTGGGTGCAAGTGGAGGCGTTGGGACAAGCGCCTTACTTTTGGCGAAGATGCGTGGGGCTTCTGTAATTGCTGCTGCGGGAAGTGACGAGAAATGTGAGCAACTCATGTCCCTAGGGGCTGACGAAACCATTAACTACACCACAACCGATTTCGTGAAGTACTGCCGAGAGAAGACTGGAAGCCTGTTCAGTGGTGGCGGGTATGACGTTGTGGTTAATTTCACCGGGGGCGATACCTGGGCAAGGTCGCTGAAGTGCGTCAAATTGGGCGGACAAGTTTTGACTTGCGGCGCTACCGCCGGATTCGATCCACCGACTGATCTGCGGTTTATTTGGACTGCAGAAATGGATATTCGCGGATCAAACGGGTGGCAACGCAGCGACCTAGATCAGCTGTTGGAGTTAACGAGAACTGGTGAATTTTCTCCTGTAATTGACTCCGAAGTGGCTCTACATGACGGAGTCGCCGCCCACCAAGCATTAGAAGAACGAAAGTTCTTCGGGAAAATCGTAATTAATGCTGACGCCCCAATCTAAGTGGGGATAGTTCACGAAATGAGTCGCGGAAGTCTTTCCGTTTGTTTTGAATAGGGAAATTCGTCCTCAAACCCTGCCAAAAATTTAAACATCTCAGGGTTTGAACAATCTTCAGCTAGATCCTGCGGAAATAGATTTTTTATATCGTCCTGCGGCAAAATCATGTAGTGACGGAAGTAGTTCGCTATCGAAAGGCGCATCCCCTTCGTGTAACGGGGGAAACCGCCATGCCAGGTCGCGCCGTGGAAAACAATCAGTGACCCTGCGGGAGCTTCTACCGGTACCGCTAACTCGACAGCTTCAGGGAAACGAGGCGGCTCCATCCGGCGGTGCGAACCAGGAACGTAGGCCAATGCCCCTCCATCATGTGTGTAATCGGTAAGACACCAATTTGTGTTCGCAGTAAGCGCATTCCGTCCCCAAGGACGCGGAACTGCCAACTGATCACAGTGCAATCCCAGGTTGCTTCCGTAACCAAACTCTCCTTGCCACTTAACAAACGCATTATGACTGCTAAATCGGGTGGCGTTGCGGCCAATGAGGTGGCGGATTAGGGCTAGGCCTACGGGGTTGATAGCTAAATCACGGAAAAGGCGGTCACGGGCGCATAGCTGTTGAACCAAAAATTGAGTTGGCTCTCCAAAATCTCCTGCTGCACGCGCAAGCACGTTGTCCTCTGCCTTCATCGTCAGTTCAGCCTTTGGGCCCGTATCGAGATCAAAGCCGCATCCCACTAGCGCTTCGGCTTCAGTCAGCAGTCGATCACGTAAGGAGGTAATCGTCTGAAAGTCGACACCGGTTTTTTCAGGCGGGACAACACATAAGCCGTCTACTTCTAACTGCAATACAAAAGCCTCAAGTTCGAGTTCTCGTATTTCAGAACTCAACCGCGTTTCAAGCGCCCCAGTCTCCATTACTAGAAACTAGCTCGTTCGGATTATGTCTCGTTCCAAACAATGTCAGTTAATTAAAACCGAGAGAACGCTTCCTTTGTCGATGATCTGCCCCCGTCGGACATGTAATTCTGAAACTTGCACGGTCTCTGGTCGAAAAATCACAGTCCCGTGACTAACTATTCCCGTAGAGGTCAATCCAAGTGACAGTTGCCAGGACCTGATTGAAGAAACCGTCAACGGCGTAACGTGATAATCAACAGTTAAATCATTTGAATCGCCGGTCACCATTTCATCAACAGCGTGACCAAGGTCCACCAAATTTCGCTCAAGTTGAGCCACGTCGGGACCATCAGAAATCTTGTAAGCAATATCGCGATGCATTGGTAACGAGCCCTTCATTAATATGACGGGCTTGTTGTCAACAGCATATAAAGCGGTACCAAATTCGATAAGGTCACCCGGTTTCGGAAGCCAAGTCACAGTGCCCGCAGCTGCATTAGGGAGCCGTTGTGAAGGGCCTTCTATAACCTTGTCTTGAGCAGCGTCTGCAGCGTTCGCATCGCCTTTAGGGGCTTCAATAATCCGAGTGGACACTGGCTCGGCTATCTCGGGATTCGCAGCCGTCTTAGTGGTGCCTGACAACCCGATGACAATAGTGACAAGACACGCCACACTTAAAAGCGCTATCAGGACTACGGTGAGAGTTTTTTTCATCGGCGATCACACCCATCGAGACGGTCCGAGGGGTACAAGACTACGGGGCAAAAATTGATTGGCACGCACCCACTGTTTCATGCCTCGCAAAGGAATGTCGGCTTGCATTGATTTTGGGGCCTAACGTCGGGATGTGCACTTAAGCGAACTTCAAGATCTGATGGAAGAGACCTATGGCCTACGTGACAATGAGCGGGGCCTCGCTGCGACTGTCGCTTGGCTTGCCGAAGAACTAGGTGAACTCGCTCAAGCTGTTCGTAAGGGAAGCCGAGAAGAACAGCTTCATGAGTTAGGCGACGTTTTAGCTTGGCTCGCTTCCCTCGCCGTTCAGCTTGACTTATCACTTGAAGAGGCGGTATCTCGTTACGTCGACGGCTGTCCTCGGTGCGATTCGGTCCCTTGTGATTGCCCAAACCTGTCAATCAGAACTTAAGAAAATCTCTGTTCTAGAGCCGTTTCAGCAATCTGGACTGCGTTGAGAGCAGCACCCTTTCGGAGGTTGTCTCCAACAATAAACAAGGCCAATCCGTGTTCCACGGTTGGATCACGTCGTATACGTCCGACATAGGAGGGATCTTGACCGGCGGCAACAAGAGGTGTCGGAACGTCTGTAAGAACTACTCCAGGGGCTGCGGCCAACAGTTCAGTTGCCCGTTCGGGGCTTATTCCCGAACCGAACCGCAAATTCAAAGCTAAAGAGTGACCAGTAAAAACTGGAACTCGCACACAGGTCCCCGAAACCTGCAAACCCGGTATGCCTAGGATCTTGCGGCTTTCGTTGCGCAGTTTCTGTTCTTCGTCAGTTTCACCACTGCCATCGGAAACAAAGTTTCCAGCGTGCGCCAGAACGTTGTGCGCGATCGGTTGGGGGAATGTGTTGAAATCAGTTTGCGGAACTGCGTCACCGTCATAGGTCAATCGTTCAGCGTCTCCAACTGTTGCACGAAGTTGTTCACCTAGTTCAGCGACGCCTGCCAAGCCAGCGCCCGAAACTGCTTGATACGTGGCGGCAATCATCCCCTCTAAGCCAGCTTCTAAATGCAAAGGAGCGAGAACGGGCATCGCCGCCATAGTCGTGCAGTTGGGGTTAGCAATAATGCCTTTGGGGGTATTACTGACTTCGTTTGCATTCACCTCTGGGACCACTAGAGGAACACTCGGATCCATTCGCCACGCAGAAGAATTATCGATTACCAGAGCGCCCTGCGCAGAAACCTGTTCAGCGAGCGCGAGGGAAGTTGCTCCGCCAGCTGAAAAAAGTGCTATGTCTAGATCGCTGTAGTCTGCGGAGCTCGCATCTTCAACGAGAATGTCAGATCCATTCCAACTGATTGTCGTTCCAGCTGACCGGGATGACGCAAAAAATCTTATTTCGTCTAACGGAAAGTGTCTCTCGGCGAGGATGTCGCGCATCACTCCACCTACTTGTCCGGTTGCTCCTACGATTCCTACTCGCATAACTTCCGAGGTTACCGATGACGGCGTCGCAGTTCGGCGCGATTTATTGATTGTCTTTTAATCTAAGCCATATGCAGTGTGAAGAGCAGCTGTTGCTTTGTCCACGTCACGTTCGGCTATTACGCAACTGATACGAATTGGAGAAGTAGCGATCATCTCTATATTCACTTCGTTTTGCGCCAAAGTTTCAAACATTGTGGCAGCAACCCCAGGGTTAGAGGCCATACCTGCGCCCACGACAGATACACGACAAAGGTCAGGGTCAGCCATTACCGCTGAAAATCCTAATTCGGTGGCAAGGGCCTCGCATGTTGTGGTTGCAGTATCCAAGTCTTCAAGCGGAACCGTGAACGAGATATCTGTATGTCCACTGTCACTTACATTTTGAACAATCATGTCTACGTTGACCGACGCATCAGCCAAAGTCCTAAATACTTTGGCTGCTAACCCTGGTTCATCCTTAACTCCACTTAAGGTGACCTTCGCTTGGCTTGTGTCAGGCACAATTCCTTTAATGATTGCTCTTTCCATGTCAGGGTCCTCCTCTAGCACCCAGGTGCCAGGTTCCCACGTAAAGGCCGATCGAACGTGAAGCGGCACCCCAAAAGCTCGGGCCACTTCTACCGAACGCATAACTGGTTTGGGACAGCCGACAGCCGTCATCTCTAGTAACTCGTCGAAGGAAATAGATTCCATTCGTTTTGCAGTTGGACAAACTCTTGGGTCTGTCGTGAAAACGCCCGACACATCGGTATACAACTCGCACGCATCGGCCCCAAGACCGTGGGCTAGCGCTACTGCCGTCGTGTCTGAACCACCCCTACCCAGGAATGTCACGTTGTCATCAGCAGACATTCCCTGAGCGCCCGCTACTACCGCCACACGACCTTTGTCTACAGAGTCTCGAACTCTGCGTGGATCAACTGAAACGATCTTTGCATTGCGATGGTTGTCGTCAGTTTCAAACCCGGCCTGACTTCCCGTGAAAGAGTCAGCTGGCACTCCGGCAGCGTGAAGTGCCATACACATCAAAGCGATGGATTTACGCTCGCCTGCAGTAATGAGCATGTCCATTTCACGCCCGGGGGGATCGTTATTAACTTCACCAGCCAATCGGAGAAGCTCGTCTGTTTCTTTGCCCATAGCGCTGACAACCAAAACGACGTCATCGCCTCGACTACGAGTGCGTTTAACGTGGTCAGCTACCTCGCGCATGCGGTCAGCATCTGCGACAGAAGTGCCACCGAATTTTTGTACGACGAGTGCCACGGAATTTGAGGGTACCTGTCAGCGACTCTCAGCCCTTGATGATTTACGGGTTGTTCACTTGGGCTTATGGCTTCAGCATTGCTACCTTCGTTGCTAAACCTCACCGGTAAGGGACTACTACTCCACAGTTATGAGCAACAACAAACGCGAACGTCAACGAGCCCACCGCCAAGCCCAGGCTGACGCGACTCAACAAGCAACCAAGAATTCACGACGCACGAAAATTGTGATTCGTTGGGTCGCAATCGCTGCGGCCGTACTTTTGGTTGCGTTTTTATGGAGCTTGACCGGCGGTGAAGACGCGACACCAGAAACTGCTGTCGAATCCATAGGCGCAGAAGCACTCGGGATCGAAGGATGTCCTGCAATTGATGGCTCGTCCACAAAACGAACACAATTTGAGACACCGCCAAAACTTTGTATAGATCCTGGTCAGTTATATTCCGCAAAATTCACTACCAACGTCGGCAATTTCACCGTCGTCCTTGATCCAACGTTGGACTCTCGTAGCGTCAATAACTTCATCTTCTTGGCACGTCACCATGCTTACGATGAAACGATATTCCATCGGGTAATTAATGAATTTGTCATTCAGGGTGGCGATGTTCAAGGCTTAAACGGGCGAGGTGGACCGGGGTACAAATTCACAGGTGCCTATGGACCTGAAGAGGGGTATCTCGTTGGTTCTCTCGCTATGGCGAACCAGGGAACACCGAACACAAACGGCTCGCAATTCTTCATAATCACTGGGCCTTTGGGGGCTGCGTTAGATCCCAACTATTCGGTGATGGGTCAAATAGTTGTCGGCCTTGATGTGGTTTTGGAGATGCAGGAGGTTGAAACCGACGGTCTCGATTTGCCCGTAAAACCAATTTCAGTCGCTTCAGTAACGGTCTCAGAAGCCACTTCTTCTGAAGTTGACATATATAAAGATTTGACTGATTAGCCATTCTGCTTTGAGTGAAGCATCGAGTAATGCGTATGCTCACCAGTATGCGTGGGGATACATTGACAGGACCAGTTGAGCCGGAAGCAAGCAGTTGGACTTTTCCACCTGCACACACAGCTGACGAAAATGGTCTCGTCGGCGCCGGAGCAGACTTGGAGCCCGGCACCTTGTTGTCGGCGTATAGCTCCGGTCTTTTCCCCATGCCGTTAGGAGACACCATCGGTTGGTGGTCCCCCGATCCGCGTGGCGTACTTCCTCTTTCCTATCTTCGGGTAGGTAGATCCCTGCGTCGATCATGCAGAGATTTTGATATTCGCGTGGACCATGCGTTTGACCAAGTCATCGACGCTTGTGCAAGTCCAGTGCGGCCTCACGGATGGATAGACGCCAATATCAGGAACGCCTATCTAGAGCTCCATCGGCTCGGCTGGGCTCACAGTGTCGAGACTTGGCAGAATGGAGAACTTGTAGGAGGCCTGTATGGCGTCGCTATCGGTTCTTTCTTCGCAGGCGAATCTATGTTCCACTCGGTCCCTAACGCTTCAAAAGTAGCTCTCGTAGCGTTAGTTGACGCTATGAAGGTTACCGGTGGTGCATTAATCGATGTTCAATGGAATACACCTCATCTTGAAAGCATGGGAGCCGTCGAAATCAGTCGTGAGGATTATCTCGAGTTACTGACCGAAGCTGTAAACCGGCCACTAGCCGAAGTCTGGTCTCGACCCATGAATTTCGGTTTGCTTGACGATTGAGAGCTAGTAAAAGTCTTTAGGCTCAAGTGCAAAGCAAGGAGCCCGTGTGAACGACGCACCCAAATCTCAAAGGGACCGCCCTTGGGTTATGCGCACCTATTCGGGCCACAGCACTGCAAAGGCTTCAAATGAGTTGTACCGAAACAACTTAGAAAAGGGGCAAACAGGTCTATCGATCGCATTCGATCTGCCAACCCAAACTGGATACGACCCTGACCATCCCCTCGCTGTCGGCGAAGTCGGCAAAGTTGGGGTCCCGGTTTACCACTTGGGTCAGATGAGCATCCTGCTTGATGAAATCCCGGTAGAGCAGATGAACACGTCCATGACGATAAATGCGACGGCCGCCTGGTTGCTTGGTCTCTACATTGCGAACGCTGAAGACTGCGGAATCGCACCCGGCACGCTCAGGGGAACTACACAAAACGACATTGTTAAGGAATACCTGAGTCGCGGTACTTATATTTTCCCACCCGAAGCAAGCAAGCGGCTCATTGTCGACATGATTGCTTACTGCTCTCAACACGTACCGCTGTGGAACCCAATCAATATTTGCAGCTACCACCTTCAAGAAGCGGGAGCCACTCCAGTACAAGAAATCGCCTACTCGCTCGCAAATGCAATCGACATACTCGATGCTGTGCGAGATTCTGGCCAGGTCCCCGAGGATGAGTTTCCTCGAGTAGTGGCCAGCATTTCTTTCTTCGTTAACTCGGGCATCAGATTCGTCGAAGAAGTCTGCAAAATGCGAGCTTTCACACAAATGTGGGACGAAATCTGTGAACATCGCTACGGGGTTAGCGACCCGAAACTTCGACGCTTCAGATACGGAGTACAAGTTAACTCTCTTGGATTGACCGAAGCTCAGCCGGAAAACAATGTCCAGAGAATCGTCCTCGAAGCTCTAGGGGTAACCCTTTCAAAGCGTGCACGTGCTCGTTCACTCCAACTACCTGCTTGGAATGAAGCTCTCGGTTTACCGCGACCTTGGGATCAGCAATGGTCGCTGCGCATCCAACAAGTATTGGCTCTAGAAACCGACCTCCTAGAATACGATGACATTTTTGATGGATCGCATGTAGTTGAAAACCGGACCGCTGAGCTGGTTCGTGAAGCACAACTGGAATTAGATGAAGTTATTGAGTTAGGCGGTGCGTTCGCAGCCATTGACGAATTAAAGCAACGCCTAGTCGCGAGCCATACCGATCGGATACGTCAGATCGAATCGACGGAGCTGACCATCGTAGGAGTCAACGCATTCGAGGAAACCACCGAATCTCCTCTAGGGGGTGAAGGAAGCTTTCTAAAAGTCGACCCTCAGGTTGAAGCTGAAATGATTGAAGATGTCACACAGTGGCGCTCATCGCGATCTGAAGAAGCCGTAACCGCCGCTCTACAGCGGTTAAGTGATGCTGCTTCAGGTGACGAGAACATCATGCCTTATACAATCGCTGCAGCCAGAGCCGGAGTGACAACAGGCGAATGGACACAGGTACTGCGAGAGGTCTTCGGCGAATATCGGGGGCCAACGGGGGTACAAATCAGCTCGGGTAATTCTGTGGGGCTCAAAGAAGTCGCCGAACGCTGCAAGAAACTCAGCGGTGGCCCTCCACGCCTACTCGTAGCGAAGCCAGGCCTTGACGGTCACTCCAATGGCGCCGAACAAATAGCGGTTGCCGCTCGCAACGCCGGGATGGAAGTCGTTTACGAAGGAATCAGAACAACCCCGGAACATGTTGCTGCCACTGCACGCGACGAAGACGTCGACGTCATTGGGTTGTCGATCTTGTCCGGTGGTCACCTCTACCTTGTGCCATCGGTATTAGCCGCCCTAAAAGGTCAAGGCGTGACGTCGCCAGTAATTGTTGGCGGCATCATTCCCGAAGACGATAAGGACACTTTGCTCAATGCTGGGGTGTCTCGCGTGTACACGCCGAAAGATTACGAAATAACTCGCATTATGAATGATCTCGTCGATTTGGTTGAATCTCGACGGACAATCTGATTATCAATAGTTAGACAATTATTCCCGAAACCACACAGCGTCGGGACCAGGCAAGTCCCCATTATCGGCACCCAAGCTCCGTCCAGCCCAACGAACACTGCCCGGTGTTTTCGATAGCTGAGCTATCAAGGACTGCATCACAATTCCATCAACTTCAACCAGGGCGCCTCTCTCGGCCACATGCCTATCAGAGGAGAGTTCACCGACATTCAACACCGGTGCTGCAGCAGCTTCAGCTAATTCAAAACTCTCTAATGCCTCTGACAGTGTCCGTTTTTTAACCCAATCAGCCATCAGCTTGTCGACTTCTTCTCGATTAGCGATTCGACCGTCAAAAGTTTGGAACCTTTCATCTTCGGCAACACCAATGAGTTTCATCACTCTTTGGGCAATGACATCGCTCGATGTACTGACCGCGATCCATCCCCCATCAGAGGCTTGGTAGGTGCCTCGGGGAACGCTGTACGCGATGCCTGAACCGAGTCGTGGCTGCAAATAGCCTTCGGTGTGCCAGGCAGAAATGAGCGGACCCATAATCTGCATCATGGTTTCAAGTAGATTCACATCGACGGTCTGTCCTCCGCCAGAGTGAACTGCGACCATCGTCGCAAAGGCAGCTGCCAAACCAGTCACTTCATCTGTTAACGCAATTGGTGGCAGTAGCGGGGCACCACCAGCCTCCCCGCTCATAGCAGAAAAGCCGCTCATAGCTTCCGCTAACGTCGCAAAGCCAGGGCGATTCCGATAAGGACCGCTTTGACCAAAACCAGTTACCCGGGTGATCGTCAACTTTGGATTTGTTTCGATTAGTTCGTCGGGAATCAAGCCCAATGCTTCTAGCTTTCCCGGCCGAAGATTTTCAACTAAGACGTCAGCCACACTGAGCATCCGTTTTAAGGTCGCCAAATCCTCGTGATTTTTCAGATCCAAAGTGATGGCCCTTTTACCTCGATTAGCTAATTTCCACCACAGCGTTTCTCCGTCTGCTGCACGCCATCCGATGTTCCGAGACGAATCTCCGGACGGCTGTTCAACCTTCACTACGTCAGCCCCAAAATCTGCCAAATACCTGGCACAATGCGGACCCGCGAAAATTGTTGATATATCGAGCACCTTCAGGTCAGCAAGTGGTGGGGCAGAATCGTTCACCTCAAGATCCTGCCATAATCACAGCCATGACACTCATCCTCAGATCACCAATGCAATGTGTTGAAAGCACCAATGAGATGTCTAGTAGGACCTCGTGGGCCAACGCGAGGTTGTGCCCCACCAGCGCCCACTGAATCTCCAGTTTGACCGAGGGCTTTCAATATTTTGTTGCATCGGTTCTGGCCAAAGCACTTCGATCCCGGCAGCGATCGCAGCTGCTTCCTCGTCAGTTGGTGCAGGATGGATGGTTCCTACAATCGGCGAAATCACAACGGAACGTTCCCATGTTTACGTTTAGGGAGTTCTTCCCGTTTGCTTTCGATCATTCGAAAGGCCGCCACTACCTTCTTACGTGTTTCGCCGGGATCAATGACTGCGTCAACGATTCCTCGCTCGGCTGCTACGTAAGGGTTCGCGTATTTTTCGGTGTAATCGTCAACTAGTTCTGCTTTTCGGGCCTCAGGATCTGCAGCTTGTTGTAGTTCGCGCCGGTTCAATATCTCTACTGCGCCTTGCGGACCCATTACAGCCAACTCAGCCGTTGGCCAGGCAAACGACACATCACATCCAACTGACTTCGAGTCCATTACCACGTATGCGCCTCCATAGGCTTTACGAGTTATGACCTGAACTCTCGGAACTGTTGCTTCACAGTAGGCATAGAGAAGTTTCGCACCGTGTCGAATAATCCCCCCGTGTTCTTGATCTACACCTGGCAGAAAACCGGGAACATCGACAAAAGTAAGTAGAGGCAAATTAAAGGCATCACAGAAACGAACAAATCGAGCCGCTTTTTCTGATGACTCAATGTCAAGGACGCCAGCCATCATCATGGGCTGATTCCCGACAATGCCAATAGACCGGCCATCTAGTCGCGCAAAGCCGCAAACGATCGACCCTGCCCAACCTGCGTGATATTCAAGAAATTCTCCGTCATCTACAACCTCAGAAATCACGGCTTTGATGTCGTAGGGAACATTTGGACTGTCCGGCAGTATTTCTCGGAGCGCAGGGCAATCGCGTTCTGGGTCATCACCCTCGCTAAGAACTGGCGGATTATCTAGGTTGTTCGACGGCAGGAAGGAAAGAAGGTATTTCACATCGTCTAGGACACTCTTCTCATCCGAAGCTACGAAAGATGCAACGCCGGACTTTGTACTGTGCGAACCGGCTCCACCCAATTCTTCAAGGCTCACTTCTTCGCCCGTGACTGTCTTAACCACATCAGGGCCGGTAATGAACATGTGACTTGTGTCTCGGACCATGAAAATAAAGTCGGTCATCGCCGGCGAATACACTGCACCGCCGGCACAGGGGCCAAGAATCACGCTGATTTGAGGGATTACGCCTGACGCTTGAACGTTACGGCGAAAGATGCCGCCGTAACCAGCGAGAGAAACAACTCCCTCCTGGATACGAGCACCCGCGCCATCGTTCAAGCCGATCATTGGAGCGCCGACCGATTCAGCAAGGTCCATAATTTTGTGCATTTTTTCTGCAAAAACTTCGCCGAGTGCACCACCAAAAACCGTGAAATCTTGACTGGCTACGAATACTTTTCGCCCATCGACTGTGCCCCAGCCGGTAATTATTCCGTCGGTGTAAGGGCGTTCATCTAGACCCACATCATGCGCTCGATGCCGCGCGAGCATGTCGAGCTCGTGGAACGATCCGTCATCAAGGAGGTAATCGATCCGCTCGCGTGCAAGCATCTTCCCTTTTTCATGCTGGCGAGCTACTGCCCGTTCTGGACCGGCATTAAGAGCCGCTTGACGGCGTTCTTCAAGATCTTTTAAACGTTCGGACATGCTGGGATTTGACACAACATCTGATCGTAGCGTCCAGCGACTGTCGGACCTATGTAACTCAGCTATCTGATACCAGTGGGGAGCTTATTTACAAATGGGATGAGGCCGAAACTCCTGAAATCAGACTGGCTGATTAAGTTCGATCATGTTGCCTGACGGGTCGAAGAAAAAGGTCTGTCGGGCACTTGTACCAGGCAACGCTTTAGGATCTTTCACTTCGACGCCCCTTTCTCTCAATTCAGCGACAGTGGCGTCGATGTCTTCCACCCGAAAGGCCCAATGCTGACCTTTGGGGGGTTCCCAACCTTCAACCTCAATCAGGTGAACTTCTCCGCCACCTTCAGTTTGCAACCATCGTCCGTTGAACCGAAAATCAGGACGATCAAGCGTCTTCATCCCCAGAACATCGGTGTAAAACGGCGCCGTAGCTTCAACATCGGCGCAATTAATCGATACATGATGGACCGGTCCAAGTTCCATTGGCCCATCTTAGGCCCGATCAATGAGCAGGTTCCGTGTTCGCGAAACAAGCGCCTCCATACGGTTACTGATACAGAACTCTTCAAAATTTGGTTCAGGCTGCCGCCACTCTAAAGCTTCAATAGATTTCGCGACTGGTGCATCTAGGCGCACGGTCGCCAGTCTTTTGAAAAGCATGGCTTCGTTTCGGTGTTCGGCCAAGGTTGCAGCTAGTGACCCACTCGAACGAACAGTGACATCCCACTGTTGGCTTTCGTCTGGTATCAATTCGATGGATCCGTACCGGTCTAATAAAGTCGCAGACGACTTTTGGCCCCACCCGGCGAGGCCTGGAAATCCGTCGGCTGAATCACCTACGAGAGCTAAATAATCTGGAATCGAAGACGGCGAAACGCCGTATTTTTTTTTAACTTCTTCGCTATCGAGCAATAAGTTTTTCCGACGATCCCACTGAAACACTTTGCCGCCAACACACTGGGCTAAGTCCTTGTCTGGAGTACATATAAGGACTTGGTTTACCCTAGAGTCTGCGCTCGCCATGACAGCGCCCGCCGCCAAAGCATCATCTGCTTCGAACTCCACCATTGGCCAAACTTCTACCCCTAACGCCCTAAGACCTTCTTCAAGGGGCTCGAACTGTTCGACTATTTCGGAGTCCACCTCGGAGCCATCCTTATAGCCATCCCATAAGTCATTGCGAAACGAAGGAATCACGTGATCCGTTGCCACTGCTAAATGAGTTGCGCCTTCTTCAAGCAAACCAATGACGCTCCCCAAAACTCCTCGCAGCGCTCCCACTTCGGCACCGGCACCTGTTTTGCGTGATGGGACGGCAAAAAAATGCCTAAAGAGTTCATATGTTCCATCGATCAGGTGTACTTGAAAAGACATTTTGGATCATCTCAGTGGACTTACATGGACCTTACCGGTCTACTGTTACCTGCAACATCGATAAGTCGACCGAGGAAATACGTCATGAAGGTGCCTTTTACGATCTCTGATTTCTTATATCGAGCAGAGAACGTCTATTCAGACCGAATTGCTCTAGTTGATGAACCCGACGTGCCTGGCGGTGGTTTGGGTGAATTAACTTGGCGTGAGTTCGGAATCAAAGTACGAGAGCAAGCCGCAAAGCTAGATGAGTTAGGTATCGGGGTCGGCGAGCGCGTTGCGATGGTGTCCCAAAACTCGGGCAGGCTAATGACCTCATTTTGGGGAGTGTCAGGTTATGGCCGAATTTTCGTTCCCATCAACTTTCGCTTGAGCCACGATGAGATCGCATACATCGTCGATCATTGTGGAGCATCAATGTTGCTGGTGGACCCCTCAATGGAGGACACCTGCAAGGACATCGATGTTGATCATTTCGTAGTAATGGGTACGGATAGCGATGACCAAATGTATTTATCAGGCGGAGAACCTGAAATTTGGACCCCAGACGAAGATGCAACAGCAACAATCAACTACACATCCGGAACGACAGCTCGGCCTAAAGGTGTCGAACAAACCCACCGAGCATTGTGGGTCAACGCAACAACGTTCGGTTGGCATGCGGGAGTTAGCGATAGGGACAACTATCTGCACACCCTGCCGATGTTTCACTGCAACGGGTGGGGAATGCCCTACGCGGTTACCGGTATGGGTGGCAAGCACGTTGTACTTCGCGAGGTCCGAGGAGAAGACATTCTTCAACGTATCGAAGATCACGACATCACTTATATGTGCGGAGCCCCAGCGGTTGTTGCAGCAGTTTTAGAGGCAGCTCAAGACTGGGAAGGCGAAATCCCCGGACGCGGCAAACTAAGAATGGTCGTGGCAGGTGCTCCACCTCCGACCCGAACGATCGCTCGGATGGAAGAAGAATTGGGTTGGGAATTCATTCAGATTTATGGCCTTACCGAAACTTCGCCTCTTCTAACAATGAATCGATGCAGATCTGAATGGGATGATTTGGACTTTGAAGAAAAGGCCCGCAAGCTGAGCCGTGCTGGGGCGCCTGCCATCGGAGTAAAGATCGAAGTTGACACTCAAGGAGAAATTCTTGCCCGTTCTAACGTCGTTCTAGAGGGATATTGGGAGCAGCCCGAAGCGACTGCCGAAGCGATAGTTGACGGCTGGTTCCACACCGGTGACGGCGGGACGATGGATGACGAACACCACGTAACAATTTCAGACAGAAAAAAGGATGTAATTATTTCTGGAGGCGAAAATGTTTCCTCGATCGAAGTCGAAGATGTGTTGTTTAGCCACGTTGCGATCGCCGAAGTTGCGGTTATCGGGGTGCCCCATGAGAAGTGGGGTGAAACAGTCAAAGCTTTGGTTGTACTGACCGAAGGTCAATCAGCTACTGAACAAGAGTTGATTGAATACTGTAGAGAAAAGATGGCGCACTACAAGTGTCCTACTTCAGTCGAAATTCGTGATGAGCTTGCTCGAACTGCTACCGGCAAACTGCAGAAATTCAAGCTCCGCTCCCCTTACTGGGAAGGAATGAACAAACAAATCAACTAGCCGTTCTCACCATATTAAGAATAAGAGTGGTGACTCTTGGAGTTGTTGCTCTTAAACTAATGGTGTGCGAGTTGAACAATTAGCCGGAGATGCCCAACTCAGCGTTGACACCATTCGCTACTACCAAAAGATCGGAATTCTGCATCCACCCACCCGCGAAGGGCGGGTGGCACTGTACGACAATTCACATTCCGATCGCCTGCAAGAGATTAAACAGTTATCCGACGACGGGTTCAGCCTTGCCCAAATTCAGCAATTAGCCGATTCTTCGCCTCATCCATTACTGACTTCACTCAACGGCCCTTCAGATTCGCTTTCGTTCGACGAATTAGTGGCGGCTTCTGGGACCAATGAGGAAATTGTGCGACTCGCCGTCGATGCGGGGCTAATCAGGCCGCTAACCGACAACGATAAACAATTCGGAGTGTCGACACTGTCCATGTTGAAGGCCGGTGTCGAATTACTTGATGCAGGTATGCCATTTGATGAACTAATTCATTTAGCTGTTCGACACGCTGACCATGTTGAGAGCGTGGCTAAAGACGCTGTCGCTCTTTTCGCAAAACATCTTGGTGAGACATCAACTTCTTCGCAGACGAAAATAGTGGAAAATGTGCTTCCATTAGTTACTGAACTAGTAGCTCAACACTTTCGCCAAGCACTAATTGATCAGGTCGGCCATCATCTTCATGAAGAGGGCCGCTTCGGATGACTACTTTAACGGAGCCTTGCCAGCTAACTCTTGTTCGAAGACGCTTGGAACAACCACTGGATTTACTAGGTCTGTGGGCTTCAGCAACGCATCACCAAAAAGCGTATTGGGCAATTCCTGATGCGGGATTCGAGTTCCTCGCCCTTGGTAACGCCCAACATTTCAGGACCAACCAGCGGGCATCTCGATTCGAATCCGTCCGTGCTGGCTTAGGGACACTAAACATTGACCTAGTAGGCGAACCCGGCCCAGATTTCACAGCGGGAGTTCTCATCGGCGGATTCGCATTTAGCGACCGCGAAATCGAACGTCACCCCGATTGGGCTGTATTCGGAGGAGGCGAGCTAGTACTACCCGAAATTTTTATCGCACGATCAAACGGTCACACTTGGATTACACACGTCGATGGAACCGAAATTCCTACTTTAAATCCTTCCTTAGACCTGGATCTTGGATGGGTTGAGGAGATAGATCACAAAAGTGATGACGAGTATTTGGGTCTGGTTGCTAAGGCCTTGACTGAAATCGATGCAGGAAATATGACGAAAGTAGTAACTGCTCGATCCCTATCTCTTCCCGCCAATCTCAATTCCGCAGCACTTCTCGAACGACTCAAAACGCAACATCCTTCTTGCGCCACTTTCGCAATAGCGCACGGAAACCAAGTCTTCCTGGGCGCTAGCCCAGAGAAACTCGTCAACGTTGAGAATGATCGCCTTGAAACAGCTGCTCTAGCCGGTTCACGGCCCCGCCATGAACATCCAGGGGCCGACGCCCGATTACGCGCTGAGCTGCTGGCAAACCCTAAGGAACGGAACGAACATCAAATCGTTATTGACGACATCACAGAATCACTGACAGCAGCGGGTGTTCATTTGGACTCACCAGTAGCTACAGGGGTAATGAAACTGCGGAGCATTCAACATCTACACACACCTATTTCAGGGACATTGCCAAAGAACACAGACATCCTCGACATCGTTAAAGCCTTACACCCAACTCCTGCCGTAGCGGGCCTACCTAGGCAACGCTCTCAAGACTGGATCGACCAACACGAATCGATGGATCGAGGTTGGTATGCGGCTCCGGTTGGTTGGATGACCCCAAATGGTTCTGGGGAGTTTCGAGTCGCTCTCAGGTCAGCCCTCTTGACAGACACTTCCCTCACACTGTTCGCCGGCGGCGGCATAGTCAAAGGTGCCGAACCTGATCGAGAACTAGCAGAGACCGCCACAAAGTTTGAGGCTCTTCTTGGCGCCCTCGATCTGACTCCTTAGATCAATGAGTGACGACCCGGTCTACGACGCGTGTGCGACGTTCGCTAATGAACTCGTAAGTCAAGGTGTTTGTCATGCCGTGGTTTCTCCCGGTTCTCGGTCGACACCGCTGACGCTCACCTTTGCGGAAACGCCAGGAATCGAAACTTGGGTTCGGCTGGATGAACGTTCCGCAGCTTTCTTCGCTCTAGGTTTGGCAAAGTCATCTGGACAACCGGTTGTTCTGATTTGCACTTCAGGTACCGCTGCTGCGAACTACTTACCAGCAATCTGTGAGGCCAATTGGTCCGAGATTCCCCTCATCATCTTGACAGCGAATCGACCACCTGAGCTACGCGATTGGGGCGCCGGCCAAACCATTGACCAAACAAATATTTATGGCAGCAATGTTCGATGGTTTGCCGAACTTCCAATTGTTTCAGACCCAAATCTGAATTGGTTCCAACGAACAGCAGCTCGCGCTTTTCAGTCAGCAACCGGAACACGACCCGGCCCTGTCCATCTAGATTGGCCGTTTCGGGAACCTTTAGAACCGAAATCACAACGGCAACCACTTTCGCGACCACCCGCAATCCAACTCAGTCGCCCCGTTCAAACTCTCGATCCCGCAACAACCAAGGCACTGGCCGAAACTTTCAAGCAGAAGCCTCGAGGCATTGTGATCGCTGGCCCCATGACAGAGGGAGCCTCCTGGCAAGAGGCAGTTCATAATTTCTGTCGAAGGACCGGTTACCCATTGTTGGCGGAGCCGCTATCCCAGCTCCGATTCAACGCAGATGGCGTAGCTGTCATCAATCACCATGATCATTTACTCCGGGGTTCATGGGCCGATACCGCAGCGCCAGATGTCGTGGTCCGTTTAGGGGGTCCACCCACCTGCAAACCCCTGCGGATTTGGTTAGAAAAACATAAACCGCAGTTAGTCATGTTTGACCCATCAAGTAGCTGGGCTGAGCCAAGTTTTACGGTCTCTGAAATAGTCAACGTCAATCATCAAGGACTGACGGAGCTGGCAGAAGAACTCGAATTTTGTACACCTGACGAAGGCTGGACTGATCACTGGGAGAAAGCCGACCAACAAGCCCGAAAAGCAATCAACAACATTATTGACACTGAACCTCTACTTCAGCCCGCTGTCGCCCGAGAGTTAGGTAGAAGACTTCCAGAAGACCACGTGCTTTATGTATCTAATTCGATGCCAGTGCGCGATGTCGATAGCTTTCTCGAAGCTCGTTTGGAACCACTATGGGTCATGGGGAATAGAGGAGCCAGTGGCATAGACGGCGTCATCTCAAGTGCTGCTGGAGTTGCAGCTGCCGGCCATCACACGACACTCTTAATCGGAGACCTTGCCTTCCAGCACGACATCGGCGGCCTACTGGCAGTCCTAAAAGACTCCCTTTCTTTAACAATTATCGTTCTTGATGATGAGGGCGGAGGAATTTTTAGCTACCTACCCATTTCTGGGGTGGCAGATTCATCTCTGTTCAAAGAATTCTTTACTACACCTCAACAGCTACCGATTCGCAAAATTGCTGAGTCAATAGGTATCGATTATTTCGAAGTCACTGAGATAAACCAGCTCGCTGAGCTACTTAAAGCCCCAGACCGTTTACGTGTCATCAGAATTCCTGTCGATCGAGAACTCGATGTTGATCAGCATCGGCGCCTTGCGCAAGCAGTCGCCACCGCACTGTCGGAGCTATGAAGTTTAATTGCGCCAACATCGCCTTGGAGGTTGAGGTAACAGGCACTGGTGAGCCTGTACTGATCATCCATGGATTCACCGGTTCTGGTTCAGCAATGGCACCGTTAACCGAGCTTTTAGGTGGCACTCGAATAGCCCCGGACCTCATCGGTCATGGTCGAAGCGAATCTCCCATCTCTTTGGATCCCTATTCTCTTAAGAACATCTCGCTACAACTGTCATCGCTAATGAAGCAACTCGATGCTTCTCCAGCATCAATAATCGGCTATTCACTCGGCGGTCGAATAGCACTGACTTTTGCTTTATCCCACCCAGAAATGGTGAAGTCGTTAGCTCTTATTGGCACAAGTCCTGGCATCAGCAATGGTCAAGAACGGGAACGACGTTTGAAACACGACCATGAACTTGCGGCCTCGATTTCGGAGGCTGGTATTGGGAAGTTCATCGACACTTGGGTCGCGATGCCTATGTGGGAAAGCCTCCGACAGAGTCTGACCCCCGAGCAGTGGCACGATTCGATCACACAACGAACTGCAAACCATCCACTCGGTTTAGCCAATAGTCTCAGAGCCAGCGGCACGGGCGCGATGCCTCCACTGCATGACATTCTTGAGGATTTAGGTGCACCTACATTGCTGATCGTGGGAGAACAAGATTCGAAGTTCTTGCACATCGCAAAAGAAATGGCTCCAAGAATTCCTAGAGCAAGGATTGAAATAATCGCAAATTCCGGCCATGCCACCCACCTGGAACAGCCCCACGCAACGGCCGAAGCAATCATGCAACACTTCTCATGCTAATAACTCTTAACGAGAGAACGCTGCAACTTCGAAGCCCGATAGCAACAGCACACGGCACAACGACGCATAGGAAAATCATCGAAATTACCGTTCAACAAGATGGGTTTTTCGGATACGGAGAATCCGCGCCGCTCCCTGGCTTCGGCCTAGAGACATTCGAAGAGACGCAAGCCGCCTTAGCAGAATGGTCGAAAAATCCTCATTCCCTCCCTACTCTGCCAGCCGCATTGAGCGGTGCTGCAACAGCTCTCGATTATCTGGAACAGTCGAAATCGCAAATCGGTCTACCCGCGGGATCCGTAGCAGTGCAGGCTCTGGTTAGCGCAACGAATATTTCTTCGTTAGAGAAGCAAATTACTGATGCGATAAACGACGGCTACAGCGCTGTGAAATTAAAGGTGGCAGCAAGTGACGCCATGACAGATATCAAAAGGATCGACATCGCGGTCAAGCTTATTGATAACCAAGCGGTGCTTCGGCTAGACGCTAACGGAGGGTGGACAACACGAGAAGCACTTGATGTGCTGACAAGCACAAACACCAGTCGCGTCGCACTCGTAGAAGAACCAACATCGGACCCTGAAAACTGGCAACAGATATACGAAGAAACGGGTATCTGCATCGGCGCTGATGAACATTTAACAGACCAAGCGCAAATCAATCGTCTCGTTGACTTAGAGGCAGCCCAAACCTTTGTCCTAAAGCCATCGGTATTGGGTGGACCACCACCCACACGCGAGATTGCGTCCGAAGCTGCGCGCAACAACATCAACGTCATCATCTCATCATTCCTAGATGGGCCAATAGCCCTGCGGGCAGCTAGGGATTTAGCGTTGGAGTTAGCGCCCCTTGAAATTCATGGCCTCGGCACCGCTCCTCTTTTCGTGGAAGATTTACCTATCGATGTTCAGCCCGTTAACGGATATCTCCGGCGTCCGCAGACGAACGCCCCAAAGACTTTCATTTAAAGTAAGTGGCGTTGTATCTTCCCGAGAGCCGTTTTCGGAAGTTGGTCAGTCAATTCCAACGATCTCGGAGCGCAATAAGCGGGTAGGGAACTCTTTACCAAATCTCTTAAATCCTCCAGCACAGGTGTGTCGGCATCAGGAACTACTACCGCTACCACCGATTCGCCCCATTCAGGGTCTGGACGCCCGACTACTGCGCATTCGCGGACTCCTACCGCCTTGTTTAATATCTGCTCAATCATGACAGGCCACACATTCTCTCCACCTGTGATGATCATGTCCCCCATACGTCCACGTACCGTCAAAATACCGTTGTCGTCCAACTCTCCTGCATCGCCAGTTGGATACCAACCATCTTCAGTAATGGGATTTTCGCCATTTCTGTAACACCTAAAGAGCATCGGACAACGAATCTGGACTTCACCATCAACAGCACGCAATTCGACATTTTCAAGTGCCCGTCCGTTATACACAACCCCGCTCCCGGTTTCTGTCATTCCGTAAGTCGCGATGACATTGTCAGGGCGATCAATAGGCACAGACGCGCCACCGACAAGCACTCGTCGAAATAGTCCTGTCTCTACACGTTGCATCGCGGTGGGGACCAGCGAAATTAGAGTCACGCCGTGTTGCGCCGCAGTAATTGTTTTTTCAGCATCAAAGCCATCATGAACTTCTAGAGACACTCCAGAGTGAAGTGCTCGAACTAGTACAGAAAATCCACCGACGTGGCTTAAAGGCAAACAAGCAAGCCACTTGTCGACAGCAGGGTCAGCTTCCAAAAAAGCATTGGTCGCTTCGGCGTTAGCAATTAACGCCTTATGTTCAAGAACAACTCCTTTAGGTCGACCAGTACTGCCGCTAGTCGCGACAACCAAAGCATCATCCGATTCGACCGGTCGTCCAGACAACAAAGAAGTCCCTGATGAATCAATTACAACCGAGGCTTCCATTTGCTCGACTAGCTCTACCTGAGCGTTCTGGGGCAACCGTTGATCTATCGGCAACACAGCATCGCCGTCGTCCCATATTCGTTGAACTGTTTCTACAAACTCGGGGCCACCCGGCATGCATAGAGCTACAAGACGATTCACCATGATGACGTTACCGGTGATCTAGAAAGCACGAATCAACAAACTGACAGTGCAGGCAGCAATGATTGTGCTCACTGCTAAATCAAATCGCACTGCGTTGAGTTTACGACCGATTCTGATTCCGAACGGGAGCGTTATAGCAACAACTAACGACGCCAACATTGATCCGATAATGCGTTGACTTGACCATTGGTTAGTAGCGGTGAGGGTGATTATTTGAGTAATTCCCGTCAACAGAAAAACCGCTGTATTGGACACCACGAATCGCTCACGCGAAACACCCAAGCCTTGAAACCAGGCGGCAACGAGCGGACCAGAGATACCGGTTGCACCCTGCGCTAGTCCACATGTCAGAGCCACAGGCATCTTGCCCCATTTCCGGACGTTCGGTGACCACGTAGGTTCGCTAGCAGTAAATTTCCAGACCAAAAAAGTTGTTAACACCAAAGCAAGCAGAAGAAATAACAGCTGATCATCGATTCGAGGTAACAGCCATACACCAATAAGCGCCCCTAGAGATCCAAGTGCAGCGAACATTACAAGACCTTCAGCGAAGCGAAGATCCCCGCGATGTTCCCTAACTAACATCGCATTACTTACAGCAGTAGGGGCGGCCATGATTACAACGGCATCTTGAACTCCAACAAAGGACGCAATCACAGGGACTGCTGTAAGAGGTAACCCAAGACCAGTCGTGCCCTTTACCAACGAACCAAGAATCACCGCCGCAGCAACGATCAATAGTTCATATACGTTCACGGTGTAGCTATCTCAACAGCAATCTGGCCAGCAATGTCAGCGTTGTGTTCAGCCAACGCAAGGTTTGCTGCAACACTCTCACCCTCAGTTGCTTTCTCTACAGCGGCAAGAACGTGAGGCGTGACTTGTGGCCCAGCTAGTCCTCGAAGGCGCACCTCCGTCAGACTGTTTTCAATTGCTTGGTTGATCCGAGAAGAATCCAGTTCAGCTTCTAGCGGGATCGGTACGACAACGAGAACACCACCTTGCCCGAGATCTCTTCGATCACAATGAAGCTCAGCCGCTTCAGTCGCGTCTTCGACCCGATGCAAAATCTGCAAACCGGACTCACGGGTATAAAAAGCTGGAAAGTCACGAGTTCGCCACCCAACGACGGGGACAGATTGGGTCTCTAAATATTCCAAGGTGCGCGGTAAATCTAGAAAAGCCTTAGCCCCTGCGCTCACTACGGTAACCGGGTATTGCGCAATGGCATTGAGATCTGACGAGATGTCGCCTGTGATCTGACTTTCCCGATGAACTCCACCAATTCCTCCCGTGGCAAAAACATCTATCCCGACTTTGTGAGCGATCAAAACACTCGATGAGACAGTCGTTGCCCCAGCAACAATTCTCTGCGAACTCGCAACAGCCAAATCTCGAGCCGCCACTTTAACCGTGGCACCGAGAACACGTTCGTGGAGTTGTTCTGGCACACCTGCCCAAATCACCCCATCCAGCACTGCTGTTAGCGCAGGGACTGCCCCTGATCGGCGAACAGCTGACAGACACATCTGAAGGGCTTCGGCATTGAAGGGAGACGGCAGTCCGAAGGTAGAAAAGATTGTTGATTCCAAGGCCACAACTGCCTGTTGAGCCTGAATCGCCGTTTTCACTTCATCGCCTAAGACAATCACTCAAGCCTCCTTGATAAATACAGCATGTCAGTGATGCGGTATCGGGTCGCGTCTGCTTCTACTCTGTGGTCGTGTTTAGCGTTGTAGAACATCCTGTAGTCATAGCCTGGACTGATCGTTTGCGGTCTATCGAAACTGGAAACGAAGAGTTTCGCCGATTGTTGAGTCAGATCGGCCAACTCATGGTTCCATACGCAACCCAGGATTTACCGACTGAAGAAATAGTGGTCGACACACCTCTCGCCGAGACTAAGGGTCGACAGCTTCGAGGCGGCACACCGGTAGTTATCTCTGTGCTTCGCGCTGGTAACGGCTTACTCGACGGAGTCTTAACGATATTTTCTGACGCCGACGTCGGCGTCATCGGTCTCGTTCGAGACCACGAAACTTTGGAGGCGGTTGAATATCTAGTGAAACTGCCATCTTTGTCGGGTCGCCACGTGCTGGTCGTTGATCCAATGTTGGCCACAGGGCACAGCGCTGTTGCGGCTCTAAATCGAGTTAATGAACAAGATCCGGCAAGTGTCACCTTCATGTGCGTAGTGGCTGCTCCAGAAGGAGTGGAGCACCTGCAAGTGCACCATCCAAATGTGCGGGTAGTAACCGCAGCCCTTGACGAGGGATTGAACAGTTCCGGCTATATTTTGCCAGGGCTTGGTGACGCCGGTGACCGTCTCTATGGAACTGACGCATGAAACGTCCAACACCTCCGATCGAATGGGCTGGGGATCACATTCGAATTATTGATCAAACTCTTTTGCCTGCAGAGGTAAAATTTATTGAAATAAGAAGCGCCAGCCAAGCAGTAGATGCGATTCAAAGATTGGCTATTCGCGGCGCTCCAGCGCTCGGGGCCTTCGGTTCTTTGGCCTTGGTTGTTGCTCTTGATGAGATCGAACCGGAGTCTCTGTCGCAAGCACGGACCAGACTCGAGGAATGCAGGACTTTAATTGGCGATGCAAGACCAACCGCAATCAATCTTCGATGGGCGGTTGACCGAGTGATTGATCAGGCCACAAAAGATGGCAGCGACCTGACCTCACTAAGAAGTGCTTTAATTCGCGAAGCACAGGCGGTAGCAGATGAAGACAAGGCTGCATGTGACGAGATCGGTCGGCTCGGACATGAACTATTGCGCGATGCCAATGTTATTGGCACCCACTGCAACGCAGGCCGCTTAGCAACCGCCGGATCTGGAACAGCCCTGGCCCCTATGTATGCCAAAGCACAGGCAGGCGAGCCTCTCCGCGTTCTGGCTTCTGAAACCCGGCCGCTGTTACAAGGTGCGCGATTAACTGCATGGGAACTGGACGACGCAGGCATAGACGTGACCGTGGTTCCAGATGGCGCGATGGCTTCAACGGTTCTGTCCGGCCAAGTTGATGCTTATATCGTTGGCGCAGATCGAATCGCGGCTAACGGTGATGCGGCAAACAAGATCGGTACGGTCGGGCATGCCTTGGCAGCCCGAGAGGCTGGAATTCCTTTTTACGTCGCGGCTCCCACCTCAACTATTGACTTTAAACTGGCGAGCGGTGAGCAGATAGAAATAGAACAGCGAGATGCAGTTGAGGTTCACGAAATTCAGGGCAGCAGACTAACTCCCCAAGGAGTCGATGCTTTTAATCCAGCATTCGACGTGACGCCACATCACCTAATTACGGCAATCATCACCGAAGCAGGGGTTCTACGCCCACCGTTTAGAGATTCAATAGCCGAGGCATTTAAGCAAGTCGGAGGCAGCTAATGAAAAATTTATGGAACGCCGATGAAGCTGCAAAGTTTTCGGGAGCATTAGGTGAATGCGTATACGGGTCACGACTACTCGGAGCTGAGTCATCTTTAGTGCTTCACGGAGGAGGAAACACTTCAGTAAAGGCCTCCGAAACTGACATACATGGTGATCCGGTAGATGTGTTGTACGTCAAAGGCAGCGGTTGGGATCTTGCGACTATCGAGCCTCAAGGGTTCGCTCCACTTCGCCTGGACGCTGTTAAACGCTTGGCAGAATTACCTTCTCTCTCCGATACCGAAATGGTTAACCAGTTAAGGCTCAACCTGCTCGATGCCTCTGCTCCGAATCCATCCGTAGAAGCAATATTGCACGCCTCTTTGCCATTCATTGCCGTGCAACACACTCACGCCGACGCCGCTTTGGCTTTAACCAACACCAACGATGGAGAGCAACGAGTCCGAGAACTGTGGGGAACGTCTGCGGTCATTGTGCCTTACGTAATGCCAGGATTCGACTTGGCCAAAGCATGCGCCGTGGAATTCGATAGGCAAGCAAATGGTGACACGGTCGCAATGGTGTTGATGAACCATGGGGTTTTCACTTTCGGTCAAACCACCGAGCAGGCTTACAACAAAATGATTGAGGTAATCACGGAGGCTGAGGACTACCTGATTCAACGAGCAGGCGTAGATATCAAGCGGTCGGCGATAGCGGCGAAGCCTCTATCCGCCGGTGGCTCAGCTCTAGACCAAGCAACTCTTCGAAATGAACTGTCTCGCACAGCTGGTCGTTCTATGTTGCTAGTGCGCACCCCTAATGAGCGAGCAAATAGTTTCGCAGCACGCTCTGATCTTAGGGAAATTGCGTCCCGCGGGCCTGCGACACCCGATCACATAATCAGAACAAAGCAATTCCCGCTTATCGGCCGCGACATCCAAGAATTCGTCTCGAATTATCACAGTTACTTCGAGCGGAATCAGAGTCGGTTTCCAGGCGTTCAAGAATTAGATCCGGCCCCGCGAGTAGTTCTTGATCCCGACTTAGGTCTGTTAACCGCTGGCACCAAAATCCGTGAATGCGAAATAGCATCAGATATTTATCTCCACACCATTGATGTGATTGAAGCATCTGAGGGACTCGGTGGGTTTGTGGCCCTACCTGAAACTGACCTCTTCGAGGTCGAATACTGGGAACTAGAGCAAGCAAAGTTAGCTAAATCAGGTGGGTCACCTGCTTTAGCTGGCGAAGTGGCATTGGTAACAGGTTCTGCATCTGGGATTGGCCGAGCGTGTGCCGATGCGTTAATCAGACAAGGCGCAGCAGTAATCGGGATAGACCTCAACACGTCAGGCGATCCTGCTAATCCTTCGCTATTAGAACTATCAGCTGATGTGACCGACCGGGAATCTTTGACTGCCGCAGTTCAAGCTGGGGTTGAGCGTTTCGGGGGAATCGACATAGTTGTTGCTGCTGCAGGAATTTTTGGTTCTTCAAACGAAATAGCGGAGATTGTGGAGACCGATTGGGAAACAACCCTGTCGGTGAATTTGAATGGGGTCAGCAATTTACTCCACGCAACTCACCCATTCCTTACTTTGGCACCCGCCGGTGGGCGAGTTTTAATCATTGGCTCTAAAAACGTTCCTGCCCCCGGAAAGGGAGCGGCTGCATATAGCGCCTCCAAAGCAGCAGTTACACAATTAGGTCGAGTAGCTGCACTTGAATGGGCCGAAGACGGAATAGTCGTGAACATGATCCACCCAGATGGTGTTTTTGACACGGGGTTGTGGTCACAAGAGCTTGTCGAACAAAGAGCCGCAAATTATGGAATCACCGCTGATGAATACAAACGAAGAAATCTTCTCGGAAAAGAAATTACTAGCAACGACATCGGTGAATTAGTCGCAGCGATGTCTGGTGATTTATTTCGTCAAATAACCGGGGCACAAATCCCTATTGATGGTGGAAGTGACCGCGTCATCTGAAAACGGGCATGTCCTAATCAGTAATACCCGCCATTAATAGACCGATCTTTTCGCGGTTGGCTTCCTGAGCATCCACGACATCCATTATCTGGCCGTCATATAGCACTGCGATCCGGTCTGAAAGACCTAATATTTCGTCGAGTTCCGCCGAAACAAGCAACACAGCAGCACCTTTGTCTCTTTGCTCGAGAATGCGACGATGGATGAACTCGATAGCACCGATATCGATGCCTCGAGTTGGTTGAGCAGCAATTAACAGTTTGATGTCATCACTGAATTCTCTGCCCACTATAAGTTTCTGTTTATTACCGCCACTCAGACTAGATACCGGTACCGAGGTACTAGGAGTTCTTACATCAAACTCCTCAACAACTCCCTCTGCGTGACGTTTAATAACATCTCGCCGGAGCAGACCCCGTATGGAGAAAGGTTTACGGTGATAGCGGTTGAGGACAGAATTCTCATCAAGAGAATAAACACCAATGACACCGTGCTTTTCACGGTCTTCCGGAATATGAGCAACTCCTTTTTCGGAAATCTGTCTGACGGACCCAGTGGTAAATTCGTCAGCACCGATCTTCATTGCACCCGATGACAAATCTCGAAGTCCCGTGACTGCTTCGACTAACTCTCGTTGACCATTTCCTTCGACTCCCGCAACACCTAGAATTTCCCCTTCGCGAACTTCAAAACTTACTTCATTGAGAGCAACCTGACCCCGGTCATCCTCAACCGAAAGCTTGTCGACTTTGAGAACCACATCTCCGGGCTCTGCAACCGACTTTTCAACTCGTAACACCACGCTTCTTCCCACCATCATCTCGGCGAGGCCACTCTCAGTTGTTTCATCGGGTGTGGTTTGTCCCACAACCTCTCCATTGCGCAAAACCACGATGTCATCCGCGACTGCAAGCACTTCACGCAACTTGTGAGTAATGAACACGACTCCAAGCCCAGTTTGAGTTAGCTCGCGAAGTACCCCGAGTAGGTGGTCAGCTTCTTGAGGGGTCAAGACTCCAGTGGGTTCATCCATTATCAGCACATCAGCGTTCCGATAAAGTGCTTTCAATATTTCCACCCGCTGCTGCATGCCAACCGGAAGATCTTCCACCACAGCATCAGGGTCTATCTCTAACCCATACCCCTGAGATAGCTCGACAACACGGCGTCGAGCTTCAGCTATATCAACAAGACCTCTGCGAATCGGTTCCGCTCCGAGCACAATATTTTCCACCACTCGCATCGGAGGCACCAGCTGAAAATGTTGATGAACCATACCTATGCCCCGCGAGATCGCATCATCTGGGCCTCGGAGATCAACTTTTTCACCTTTAATGATTACGTGGCCTTCATCAGGCCGGTACATGCCAAACAAAATGTTCACAAGGGTGCTTTTACCCGCTCCGTTTTCACCTAGTAGCGCAAGAATTCGGCCTTTTTCCAAATGCACGGAAACATCGTTATTAGCAAGCACGCCAGGAAAGCGCTTCGACACATTCCGTGCTCCGAGAAGAATGTCTGACACAATTACCCCTTCTCGTACGTCTGCCCTAAAGCGGCGGGGTCGCGCATAGACCCAATCAGACCACTGAGAGCCACGACAACGATTGTTACGACAAACGGGAGCATCCCAACAAACTGTGGCGGAATGTCAAAGGTACTGTTGAGTTGAAACTGATTTTGCAGGGCAGTGGTAAATCCAAAGAATAACGCCGCTGCATAGGCACCGAACGGCGTGCGGCGACCAAAAATCATGACAGCGAGCGCTAGGAACCCGCGCCCTCCCGACATAGCGCGGCTGAATGTGCCTACCGCTTCAAGCGCCAGATAGGCGCCGCCCAGACCTGCTAAACCACCTGCAATAGTCACATTGAAGTACCGCAATTTAATTACATCAATGCCTACCGTATCCGCTGCACCAGGGTGCTCTCCGATAGCGCGAGTTCGCATACCCCAAACTGACCGGAACAACGCAATGTGCACCACAACGAGAAGTGCCATCGTCAGATACGTCAGTGGTGGCCGACTAAACAACACCGTGCCGACAAGTGGGAGATCTGCAAGCGGACCAAGATCAATATTGGTGTATTTCCCCATCCCCAGGGATCGGCTCCGATCATAAAAAAACGATGTCAGACCGAGGGCTGAAATATTTAAAACAGTGCCAGCAATAATTTGGTCAACCTTGAGGCCTACCGCCATGCCCGCAAGCACCCAGCCCATCAGAAGCCCCATCCCAACACCGGCAATGGTTCCCATAAACAAAGAACCCGTCATTGAGGCGATTGTGAACGCAGCAAAAGCTGACAATAGGAATTGACCTTCAATCCCGATGTTTACAACCCCGGACCGTTCGCCGATCATTCCACACATCGCTCCGAGCGCTAGAAGTGTCGCGGCCCGAACCGTCCCGGCAAGAACAGCAGTGGTTTGGGGACCATTCGCTCTATAAAAGAACCAAATAAGAACAAGTACCGCAATTAGACCCATATAGAGCAGGCGTTTTTGCTGAAGCTTCACGACTTGCCCCATCCCGCTCCTAGTTGAACCTGTTCTGAGGAGTCATGACGCATACGTAAAATCCACCGAAGAATAATGGGCGCAGCTACGAGGAAAAGAATCAAGGCCTGGATGACATCAATCAGTTCAGGAGCAACTCCAGACTTAAATTGCATCCGGGCAGCACCCGCCTCCATTAGGCCAACTAATAAAGCGGCAGGCACCACACCAAGCGGATTGGCGCGTGCCAACAATGCAATGGTGATTCCCTCGAAGCCAAGTCCTACGTTCACACCCGCCTCAAATCGACCATCAACTCCCAGACTCTCAACCGCTCCACCTAGGCCAGCTAACAGCCCAGATACGGCCATCGTCATAGCCATTATCGAACCAACTCTGATACCTGCATAATCAGCAGCGTGCCTGTTATGTCCAACGCTCTTAACTTCAAAGCCAAAGGTCGTGCGCTCTAAAACCATCCAACAAATAGCTGCTGTAACCACTGCCAGCAAAAAGCCAACTGGAACTGCTCCAAGAGTAGGAATCACAGCAGAATCTTCGACTAAAGGAGTACGCGCAACAATGTTGCTACCGGAGTTATCTTTCCACGGATTAGCGGCCAACCAATCAGTCAAGTTACCGGCAACGAAATTAAGCATGATCGTCACAATGACTTCATGAGCACCGGTAGTGGCCTTGAGGCCGCCAGCAATTCCCCCCCAGATTGCGCCCGCTATCGCACCTGCCAACAAAGCAGCTGGCAGGTGAACAACCATGGGTAAACCATCTATGCCAAAGCCAACCCCCGCTGCGAAAACCGCTCCAACAAGTAACTGGCCTTGTCCACCGATGTTGAACATGCCGGCTTTAAAGGCAAAAGCCACTGCAAGACCGCCAAAAATTAGCGGTGTCGCTTTCTGAAGGGTACGCAAAATAGCGTCAGAATCTCCGGCCCCTCCGATGAGCAAGGCCTTGTAGGCAGTTGCCGGCGATGCATCTTGGGTCACAATCAAGACCGCGCCGATCAACAAACCTATGACGACGGCTGCAACCGGAATAGAGATAGTTCTCAATAAAGAGCGGCTCATAACGCGACTCGGGGGGCACTACCCGTAACGGATAGTGCCCCCGCTGAGTTAAATCCGCCTATTCGGGCATCGGGTTTATAGACCCGTCAGCAAGACCAGCTCGTACTTCTTCGATCGTCGCTCGCATCTCGTCAGTCACCATGCTTTCGAAATCATGGTACGGGGCTATATCGACGTCGCCCAAGAAGTTACCGCCTGTCAGAGTTCCGGCTTTAGCCGCCACCAACAGATCGGAAACACCCTTAACGATATCTTTCATCGCACTAGTGACTAAGCAGGGGTGCGCTTCTGGAACAGTTCCCCACTGATCCCAGTCAACCCCTACACATAAAGCTCCATCTTCAGTTGCTACTTCGATAAGAGCACCGTTACCAGTCGCTCCACCTGCACCGAAAATAATGTCGGCTCCTTGGTCAAGCGCCTGTCGGGCAGTTGTAGCACCCCACTCTGGATCTCCAAAGGCAACGTCTAGCCCGCCAGGGTGATAGGTCGAGATGGTTTGAACATCAGGATTTGTGTACCTTGCTCCATTTTCCCAGCCTTCTTTGAAGAAGACAACCGGCGGAACAAGATCGGTGCCAAGCACCGCTCCGACGATATTGCTCTTCGTCAGCATGCCAGCAAGAGCACCTGCAAGGAACCCAGACTTTGCTTCCTCAAAGACCAGCCCAGCTAAGTTTGGAATCGCTTCGCCTTGGAACTGGTCAACACCAATAAAGAGCACATCTGGGTTCGCCTTAGCAGCTTCTATAGTCGCTTCACCTAAACCGAAACCAACGGTGATAATGACGCTAGCCCCATCATCCAAGAACAGCTGAATGTTGTTCGCATAGTCCTTGGACTCTTCAGTTTCAATGTAGTCAGTGGTCGCACCCTCAATTTGGGCTGCGCCTGAGGTTGCACCTTCCCACGCGGATTGGTTAAAGGCTTTATCGTCAACCTTCCCGGTATCCGTTACTAGGCCAATCTTAAACTCTTCCGCTGGCTCCTCTTCTTCAGCACTGCTACTGCTACTGCTACTGCTAGCCGATTCGCTGCTACTGCTACTTGAGGAGTCGCTATCGCTTCCGCAAGCAGCTGTTAAGAGTCCAAAGACCATTAACAGAGCAAGGAAACGCCGCCACATCGAAGTCATATTCCCATCCTTGTTGTTAGGGTTTCATCCCCTCCCGAGACGACAACCGACCCAGACCCTAGTGCTGTTTTCAATCTTTCCAAAGACCAAAAGTTACTTTCTACAGGTTGGCGTGTTGACGAATCCAAGAGTGCATAGCAATACCAGAAGCAACTCCAGCATTTATCGACCTTGTAGAACCAAATTGGGTGATTGACAGCACCAATTCGGCCATTTCACGCACCGGACCAGACAAACCAGGGCCTTCTTGTCCGAATACAAGCACACAATCACGCGGCAACGGAGTTGTCTCTATCGGCTGAGCCCCCGGGAGGTTGTCAATGCCAACCACAGTCAGCTTCTGAGCAGTCATAGCAGCAACAAAATCTTGCACACTCGGGTGATGTTCTAGGTGCTGGTAGCGGTCTGTAACCATCGCTCCCCGCCTATTCCACTTTCTCTCCCCAACAATGTGAACTGCCGAAGCCAAAAACGCGTTGGCGTTTCGGACGACGGTTCCAATATTCAGATCATGCTGCCAATTCTCAATTGCCACATGAAAGGGGTGGCGATGCCGATCAAGGTCGGCGACAACCGCCTCACGGCTCCAATACCGGTACTTGTCTATGACGTTCCGTCGATCTCCATCACGCAACAGCTCCGGATCGTATTGGTCTCCTTCGGGCCACGGTTGAAGGTGCGGACCTACCCCAACTTCTTCGTTGAGTTCATCACCCATTGCCTAAAACCGAACGCTTGCTTATTCCTGGACCAGTTCAATCAAGGTCCCAAAGCTGCCTTTGGGGTGCATGAATGCCACCGTCGTACCTCGAGAGCCTGGTCGAGGACTTTGATCGATCGCAGTAGCACCAGCAGCGACCATCGCATCGAGAGCTACCTGACAGTCATCAACTCGGTATCCAATGTGATGCAGTCCTTCGCCTCTTTTCTCAAGATGTTTCGCTATCGGCGAATCCGGGCGGGTCGCAGCTGTGAGCTGAATATAACTGTCGGCAACTTTTACTAGAGCTTCTTCGACACCATCACTTTCCACAATTTCGCGGTGGTGAACCTGTGCACCGAAAGCTTCCTGGTAATAAGCAATGGCCGCTTCTAAATCATTAACTGCAATCGCCACATGATCTATTTCAGTAAGGATCATCTTCAGCTCCCTGACTTCTGCTCAAGAGATTGGGTATGCCTTTGGAACAAAGTTATTTTGTCTTCTCCAATAGCTTCACGCTTCTCGTTATTAGTGACGCCCAAGCCCGGTTCCGGGGACAAACACAATACGCCTAACTTTCCTTCGTGCTGATTGTGATGGACTTGAAGCGCAGCTTCGCCTGTTTCAGCTAACGAAAAGGTCTTCGACAGAATCGGCTGGATGCGCCCTTGGTCTAAAAGACGATTCATTTCCCAAGCCTCGGAATAATTCGCGAAGTGACTGGAAACTATCTGCTTCAGTCGCATCCACAGATGGCGGTTGTCATATTCGATCATGTAACCCGTAGTCGCTGCACACGTAACTATCTTTCCGCCGCGTTTAGTAACAAACACAGAAGCACCCATGGTCGAACGACCGGGATGTTCAAACACAATGTCCGGGTCATCACCAATAAACCCTCGGACTTTCTTTCCAAGACGCCGCCACTCTCCTTCATCTTGGGTGTGGTCATTTGACCAAAATTGATATCCCTCTTCGCTTCGATCGATTACATGCTCGACCCCTAATTCATGCAACAACTGGGCCTTATCTGGCGAGCTCACAACACCAACGGGAGTCCCTCCACCGTTTAGAACAAGTTGACAGGCGTAGCCGCCTAAACCGCCTGAGGCGCCCCAAATCAAAACATTGTCACCTTGTTTCATTCTCGCTGCGTTGTCACCTACCAACATCCGGTAGGAAGTGGATGCGCACAACGCGTTCACCGCGGATTCTTCCCATGTCAGATGTGCCGGCTTCGGCATAAGTTGATTCGCTTTGACTATCGACAAGTCGGCCAAGCCACCAAAATTGCTCTCAAAACCCCATATCCGTTGGTTCGAAGCAAGCATTGAATCTTCGTGTGCGGCCGGGTCTTGGTCATCTACATAGTTGCAATGAACAGCAACGCGATCGCCAGGCGACCAGTTCCGCACCGCTGAACCAACTCGTAACACCACACCAGAGGCATCAGACCCGATTACATGATGATCAAGGGCATGGCGAGCCCCCCAAGCGCTTTCACGACCAAGGCGATCAAGAAATCCGAAGGTTGGGAGTGGCTCAAAAATAGAAGTCCACACAGTATTGAAATTGATAGAGCTAGCCATCACAGCCAGAAACACTTCATCGGGGGCTAGCTCTGGAGTCGCTACTTCATCAATATGGATTGATTCTCTTGGATCTTTTTCAGAAGAATCTCGACCTTCGAACATATTCTGTTCTTCGCGGGTCACATACGCCGCTCGATAACTCTCAGGAATCTTCAGCGCTGCGATTTCATCGCCAGATGCGTCAGCTTGAATAGCCTCAAGGATGTGCTGCATAGAGGACAAATCACTCTCCGATAGTGAGGGGGATAGCCAATCGAAGCCAGGGACGTTTTACTGACTCAAGCACCGACGTTGCACGAAATCTACACTCGGAACCACGAATCTAAAACTCTGGAGAAGAGGTAAACATGCCCGGCTCAGTAATCGTTTCAGGAGCACGCACACCTATTGGTCGTTTCAATGGAGGATTAGCTAGCTTCAGTGGCTCGGAATTGGGGTCCCATGCGATTGCCGCTGCCTTAGAACGGTCGGGGATCACAGGCGATCAAGTCGACCATGTCGTTATGGGACAGGTTCTCCAAGCTGGTCAAGGCCAAATAACTGCCCGCCAAGCTGCGGTTGGTGCAGGAATTCCAATGGATGTGCCAGCAATTACAATTAACAAGGTTTGTCTTTCTGGATTGAACGCCATCTACCTCGCAGATCAAATGATTTCTTCAGGTGACGCTGATGTAGTTGTAGCGGGCGGCATGGAATCAATGACCAATGCCCCTTATCTGCTTGCAGACGGTCGTAATGGTTTACAAATGGGACACGGTGAGTTGCGCGACGCGATGATCCACGATGGTCTGTGGTGTGCTTTCGACGATGGCCATATGGGTGATGGCACAGAAAGAGATGCTTCCGCAGCCACCATAAGTCGCTCCGCTATGGATGATTTTTCTGCTCAATCACATGAACGAGCAGCTACTGCCCAAAAGGATGGCCTCTTTGAGGCCGAAATCGCTCCGGTTTCAGTACCGCAAAGAGGTGGAGATCCGCTGATCGTTGACGCCGATGAAGGCATACGCCCAGGAACAACCGCAGAAAGCCTTGCTAAATTACGGGCGGCTTTCGCAGCTGACGGCGCTGTGACGGCCGGCAACGCTTCACAAATCTCCGATGGTGGGTGCGCCTTAGTGATGATGTCTCCCAACAAGGCGGAAGAACTTGGTCTTGAGATTTCTGCTCGAGTCGTGAGTTACGGAATGGTCTCAGGCCCTGGCACATCGCTTCTTACTCAACCATCGAGGGCTATTCGCCAAGCGCTATCTAAAACCAACTTGGATATATCGGACCTGGCTCTTTTTGAGTTGAACGAGGCGTTCGCTGCAGTCGGTCTAGCTGCTACTGAAGATCTCGGAGTACATGAAGACATAGTGAACGTCAACGGCGGCGCTGTGGCTTTGGGCCATCCAATCGGCATGTCAGGAAGTCGTCTTGCTCTCACCCTCATGTCAGAGCTACACAGGCGCGGCGGCGGTTACGGGGCAGCGGCACTTTGCGGTGGCGGAGGCCAAGGTGACGCTTTGTTGATCGAAGTTTCCTAATTTGCGTTTCGACGAAGTGTGCTCTCACATGCCCAAATTTTGGGTGACGTAGTTACAAAGCGTCCAAGTTGTAAAGATGCCAGGGTTGGAAGCAGTGGGATCAGGTAACTACGTGTCTGGGCTGCGTTAAATCGGGCAGCTCTTAACTCCTATACCCGACATTTCATCGGGCAAGTAGAGCTTAGGTTTGTAATTCTCTTCTGCCGTCCAGGGCGCGGCCCAAGGTCAACTCGTCCGCGTATTCCAGGTCGCCACCGACCGGCAGGCCGCTAGCAATTCTTGTCACCTTGATACCAAGGGGTTGCAATTGGCGAGCCAAGTACATAGCGGTCGCCTCACCCTCAATGTTGGGGTTCGTGCACAAAATCAATTCATTTACATCTTCGGCGCTGATTCGAGTCAAAAGTTCTCGAATACGGAGTTGTTCCGGACCAATACCTTCCATCGGATTCAACGCACCTTGCAAAACGTGGTACCGGCCACGGAACCCAGCTCGTTCAAGAGCTACAACATCTTTGGGTTCCTCAACTACACAGATGGAGCCTGTTTGACGTTGAGGGTCTGCGCAGGTAGGGCAAATTTGATCTTGTGAAATGTTCCAACACTTTTCACAGAAACCGATTTTTTCCTTAACTTCGACAATCGCCATTGCTAACTGCTGTGCATCACCCTTCGGCAATTTAAGTAAATGGAAGGTGATCCGTTGAGCTGATTTGGGGCCAATTCCTGGCAAACGACCGAGTTCATCAATCAAGTCTTGTACTGGTCCGTCATACATGCGTCTCTAACCTCCGTCTTCAAGCGGGGAAAAGGTATTGACCCGTGCCATTGCAGCTGCTTGTGCATTCCCACATCTTCGTAGTCCATCGCGAAACGCCGCCGCTACTAGGTCCTCGAGCATCGTTATGTCGTCTCTTTGCACCGCATCGGGATCAATGTGTACCTCAAGGACCGTTCCATCAGCTTGCATTGACACCCTTACAGCACCACCCCCAGCTGATCCTTCTACCACCGTCGATGATATTTTTTTTCTTTGATCTAAAAGCTGTTGCTGAATCTGTTGTGCTTGACCGAGGAGCCCTTCGTCTGGAGAAATATCACTCATCGCAGCTCACCTTGATGCGCTGTCTTCTTCGCCGGACGCTATCGCTCCGGGAAATGCTTCTAAGACTCGATCAACACTGGTCGTTCCAGTTCCAGCATTCGCTTCGAACTCGGCAGGATCAACTACTTCTTCTTCTACTGCAGCTTTAGGTTCAGCAGTTGTCTGAACTTTTTCTTCTTGCGCTGCTGTTAGTTCGACCTCGACCTCGACCTCGAAAATATCTCGAAGTGCTGTTTCAATATCACTTTTAATCTGCTCACAGCGTTCTCGGTGAGTTTCATTCGGTAGCTCAAACCGCACTCGTCCTTCAGCGACAGTGACAATCGTCGCCGCTTGGAACCGAGCCCGAGCCCTGGCAGCTAAAGAAGGAAGTACTTCTTGTTCCCATCTCTTCGATACCTCAGTGATTGACAACTCCAGTGAACCTTTAGCTTGGGTTTGGGTTACTGGGGCTACTTGGTCCGGTCGGTCGTCCGCCTCCGTTGCTTGGGTAGGCGGAGGCGGAGGCGGGGGCGGAGCAACCGAAGAACTATCAGAACTGGCTGCGACGACTTCTCCGTCACCGGTACTTTGCGCCGACGCCAGCACCGCTCGAGCTTGTGCCGCGGGCCGCTCGCTGCTCGATTGTGTTTGGCCCGATGGTCTAGCGGATCGCTGCACAGGATGGGGATCTGATGTTCCTGCGAAAAGCCGGACTAAGGCTAAATCCAAAACAAGGCGCGGATCTGGTGCCTGTCGCATGTCGACAAGCGCCTGGCCTAAAAGCTCTAAAGCTCGGACGTTGACCGCTCTACCCATCTCACCAGCTTTTTCAGCGAGTTCTGGTAGCTCTTCGAGCGTCGCTTCACCTGAGTTAACGCCGGCACCAGCCAGAAAAACATCTCTCAGTTTTCGTGTTGTCCTGTAAGCCAAGTCTTTCGGGTCGACACCCGCAGCAACAGTTTCGGCGATAGCTGTCATCGAATCAGTCAGATCTTGAGCAACAATCGCGTTCACCAGCGCATCCACCGAACCTCGATGTTCTGGAATTCCTCCGGCTGTGACAACTTGATCTAGTGCCGAAAGCGTGTCCCGAACAGAACCGGAGCCCTGTTCAACTACATATTCGATAGCGGCTGAGTCGATCTCTAATTCAGCTTGTTTGGCAATTTGCTCTACGTGGAGGCGAAGCAGTTCAGGAGCAACCAACGTCAGCTCAACGTGTTGAGTTCTACTACGAATCGTTGGTAAAACCTTTTGTGGGTCTGTAGTCGCAAGAACAAAAATTACATGGTCGGGCGGTTCTTCCAGAGTCTTCAAAAGCGCGTTAGAAGCAGCAGCCGTAAGCATATGGACTTCGTCGAGCAAATAAATTTTTCGCTTCCCTGGGCTACCTAAAGCTGCGTTAGCAGTGATTTCGCGAATATTCGCGACGTTGTTATTTGACGCTGCATCTAATTCGACGAGATCCATCGAATTACCCGCCTCAAAGTTTGCGCAGCTGTCGCAACTTCCACACGGCTCACCGTCACCAGATAAATCAATACAATTCAAGGCTTTCGCAAGTATCCGCGCCGTAGATGTCTTACCTGTCCCACGAGGACCACTGAGCAAGTAAGCATGGCCGACTCTTTCTTCAACAACTGCGTTGCGAAGAGCTGCTACTAAATGATCTTGTCCAATTACTTCTCTAAAAGTTTGTGGGCGAAAACGTCGGTACAAAGACTGGTAAACCATTAACCGCTGATGCTACTTGTGTGCCGCTGCGCTTAGGGGCAAGTACCCTAAGAGCGCATCATCGTTTCACGTGGCGGCCGGGTCCTGTGCAACAGTGGCCCGTGAATCGAGTCAGGGCCGGAAGGCAGCAGCTCTCAGCGGTTTCCGCTGTGTGCCGCAGATCACCTGGCCGCCTCGTGAGACGATGATCGAGGAGAGTTGCCAGAGCGGACGAATGGGCTCGCTTGGAAAGCGTGTGAGGTCTAACCGGCCTCCGTGGGTTCGAATCCCACACTCTCCGCCATGACCGACGATGAAGTTATGCGTCTTGCCCTGCTCGAAGCAGAGAAAGCAATCCAACACGAAGATGTACCCGTGGGTGCATTAGTGATAGTTGACGATGTGGTCATCGCTTCTCGCCACAACGAACGCCAATTGACTGGGGACCCAACCGCACACGCTGAAATTCTTGCCTTGAGAGACGCTGCATCTCATTTGGGAACGTGGCACCTCGATGGCGCGACGCTCGTAACAACTTTAGAGCCATGCCCAATGTGTGCAGGAGCCGCACTCAACGCTCGAATTTCTCGCCTAATTTTTGGTGCTCACGATCCTAAAGCTGGAGCAGCTGAAACGCTGTACAACCTGATGGACGACCCTCGATTGAACCATCAAGCAAAAGTAACTAGTGGCATATTGGCTGCTGAGAGCGGTGAAATTCTTAGCCGCTTTTTCGCTGAGCGGCGTTGACGTTTTAAACGCCACAGCCACATCACAATCGAAATGGCGGAAGGTGTGGGATTCGAACCCACGGTGACCCGGAGGCCACAACGGCTTTCGAGGCCGCCCCATTCGTCCGCTCTGGCAACCTTCCGTTTCCGATCCTACCCTTCGGTGAAGCCACCACCATCAACCGTCTTCTGCGGCTGCTACCAGTAGCTGCGTTACTCTTCCGTTCTGGTGTCATCTGGCGTAAGCACCGCCTCAGATTTTGTTCAACTAGTTTCGTTAACTATTCGAATCGATATTCGCGCGATTATGACTGAAACCTTCTTCGCAATTTAAGGATTAACCAAGGTGACGGAAACACATACATGGTCTGTCGGCGATCTCTGCGAAGCCATCAGGGATACTTTTACAGCTGTATTTCCTCACGAGATTTGGCTCGAAGGTGAAATTAGCAGCCTCAAGTTCCATTCTTCGGGACACGTTTATTTCGATCTGATCGAACCAGACGACAGTGGCAACCAAGTCGACAAGATGTCGGTCGCTTTGTGGAAAGGAAGACGAAAAGGAGTGGAATCAGTGTTGAATCGCGCTGATGCTGGTCCTTTAACGGAGGGGATAAAGGTTCGGATAAGGGGCGAATTATCTTTCTATGCCCCACAAGGCCGTGTGCAACTGACGATGACGGCAATTGACCCTCATCACACGTTGGGTCAGTTGTCGATCGACAGAGAACGAGTCTTACAGTCACTATCGAAAGATGGCCTTTTAGAAACCAATCACTCTCTCCAGTTGAGTCTCGTTCCTCTCAACATTGGGCTAATTACTTCAGATGGGAGTGCCGCATACAACGATTTTGTAAACGAGATCTCTTCCAGTCGTTACCCATTCAAAATTTCTCTCGCACATTCCGCCGTTCAGGGAGCTGAGGCAGACGTCAGTTTGATAGCTGCGATTGAAACATTGGCCAACAGCGACGTAGACGTAATTGCAGTTGTGAGGGGCGGAGGGGCTCGAACCGATCTACTCGCGTTCGATCTCGAAAATGTCGCTAGAGCGGTAGCCCTCGCAGGGATTCCAGTCTTTTCTGGCATAGGGCACGAAATCGACCGATCAATAGTAGATGAAGTAGCTCACACGGCTTTCAAGACACCGACTGCTTGTGCCGCAGCATTAGTGCAATCTGTTGCTGCATTCGATCAGAACCTAAGTAACTCCGCTCGACAGATTGTCAATCTCGCAAATAGCTGTCACGACCGTGCCGCAGCGTTTATTTCTTCTGCAGCTCGCTCTATTAACGACCGGGCGCGCCGAATACTTGATGTCAAAAACAGCCAGTTGGATGCTGCCAGCGGTCGTCTCCGCGACCTTTCTCTGAAGGCAATTGATCGCAATCTTGAGAGATGCAACCGAACTTTTGACCTACTTCAGGCTCTTGATCCGAACCGGATCCTGGCACGAGGCTTTTCAATTACGCGAAACGAAGACGGAGAAGTAATTCGAAATGTGATCTCCTCTGGCGTCACGATCTATACCGAAACAGCTACTTCCCGCATCACAAGCACAGTCACAGACTCAACACCCCGCAACCCCAAGGACAACACATGACTGATCCAGATCTTACGTTCCAGACCGCTACACGAGAATTAGAAGAAATCCTAAGAAAGCTCGACGGTGACGACGTAAATATTGACTCTCTCACAGTTGATCTCGAGCGCGCCTCAGAACTAATCGAGTGGTGCAGAGAACGCCTCGAAACCACACAACATGAGGTTGAAAGAATCGTTACTGACCTCGACAACGATTGAATCTCACCAAAAAGATGTGAACCGAGGGAGTCGGTGGGTACTCCCTCGGTTCACGGAACGCTCGCGGATTGGTGGGAAACCCGGAGCGAATCCCGCGCGTTAACCGTAAAGGTTCACGCCAGTTTGATTTTTAATCGAACGTCCAGAGAAGTTCGAGTCCCAAATACTTCAGTGCAGATCATACCCAACAGCTAGCTTTAATTAGGTCATATTCAGAGCATTCTTGAGGTTATTTTGAAACAGGATCAACCATATGGCAGTTGGGTATCTGAACTCAGTTCCCAAGAGCTCGCGAAGGGCGCCAAACGTCTCTCTGAGCCGCGTGTTTTTAAAGACGAAGTGCTTTGGCTAGAAGGTAGGCCCGAAGAATCGGGACGTACGGCACTAGTCAAGTTTGATGGTGTGAATGTTCTTACCCTGGGGCCAGATGACCTCAATGTGCGGACATTGGTCCACGAATATGGCGGTGGTTCCTGGCTTCCAACTGAAGATGGTATTTGGCTTTCAAATTTTGATGACCAACGGTTGTGGTTACTCAACGATGACTTCCGTCCAGTAACCCCAGAACCATCTATCTCTAAAGGCCTGCGTTATTCAAATGGAGTCACTGTTCCTGATAGCGGCGACACCATCTGGGTTGTTGAACGACACCGGGAAAGTCATGCGCATCCTGAAAACCTCTTAGCGACAGTGAACACTGCTGGGACGATTAACGAAGTCGCATCAGGAGCAGATTTCTATTCTTCACCAACAATTTCTCCTGACGGAAAATTGCTGGCGTATCTGTCTTGGGATCATCCATCGATGCCATGGGACCATGTCCGTCTTCATATTGCACAACGACAGAACTCGGGATGGGCCAGACACCGAGTGGTACTCGACGGTCCCGCATTACAACAACCCCAATTTTCACCTGATGGTCGACTTCACATCATTAGCGATGCGACGGGTTGGTGGAATATTCACGAGGTTGACCTAAGCAGCAACTCGTCTAAGCCAGTTGTTCAGGACTCAGTCGAATTCGGTGTCCCCGGATGGGTTTTTGGTCAAAGAAGCTATGCGTGGACAAACGATGCAATCTGGTGCAGTTGGGTTGATCAAGGGGTGGGCCACTTAGGACGAATTGTTGATTCAGTCCTAACCGAAACCAATTGTGCTTTGACCGAATTCAACGGCCTAGACACCTTGACTGACGGGCGGGCAATCACAGTTGCAGCTAGCTGGGAAACGACAGCTGCTGTTCAAGCCATAGACAGTAACGGCGTATGTGAACAACTAAGTGCCTCCCGCCCACTACCTCTGGCTCGGGAGGACATTTCGATCCCCGAAGCCATTGAGGTACCGGGCCCATCGGGTCGCGTTACTCACGCTTTCCATTTCGCTCCAAAAAGCTCGACTCATATCTGTTCCTCAGAATTACCGCCTCTTATAGTCCTCAGCCATGGCGGCCCAACCGGGTCGGCAAGATCTTCGTTCGACCCTGCTATTCAGTATTGGACGAACCGAGGTATCGCTGTAGTGGATGTCAACTACCGGGGAAGCACTGGGTTTGGCACAACGTACAGAAACATGTTGCGGGGACAATGGGGAGTTGCTGATACTGAGGACTGCATCGCCACCGCCCAACATCTGGCTGACAACCAGTTGGTTGATACCGAACGGCTGACAATAAAAGGAGGATCAGCTGGCGGCTTCACGACGCTGTGCGCGTTAACAATGAGCAACCTCTTTGCAGCAGGAATTTCGCGATATGGGGTAGCTGACCTCGCTACTTTGGCTCGAGATACACACAAATTTGAGGCTCGATATCTCGATTCCCTAGTCGGTGAGTGGCCTGCAGAAGAAGCTATCTATGTGGAGCGTTCCCCAATTCATCACACCCACCGATTGTCAACACCGATGATCGTTTTGCAAGGTTCAGAGGATCCAGTTGTTCCTCCGTCTCAAGCTGAACAACTGGTAGAAGCTCTAACGAGTGCCAAGATCCCGCACTCATATGTTCTGTTTGAGGGTGAAAGTCATGGCTTCCGCAAAGCTGAAACAATATCTCGTGCTTTAAATTTGGAGCTTTCGTTTTTGGGGCAAGTTCTGGGGTTCGAACCGGCAGATTTGATTGAACCTGTTCAAATTTTGTGAGTTCAGCCTGCTGTGGTTGAAGGCGTTGAATCTATGGCGCCATCGCCCAACGCTTCTGTAGTCGTCGGCGGCTCGGGGTCATGTTGCTCGCATCTTCCCTCAATGACATCAACAATACGGTCGTACCGCTCACCACTCGAAATGGGAGTTGCCCCTCCTTGGTAATCCAATACATGGGGATGGAACCGATAACCCTCTATGTAGGGGCCGTCGAACATTATTTCCAAAACACCGGTGTCGCCCGTTATGCCGTATCGCGGATGCCAAGCGAAATTGCCGAGTGAGTATGCAATAACGCTGCGATCAAAAGTCTCTATTGGTTGCAAGACGTGAGGATGATGTCCAAGAATCAAACTCGCTCCTGCTTCGATTAGCTCAGCAGCCAACTTTCGCTGGTCTTCATTGGGACAGGTTTCACGTTCGATTCCCCAATGCACGCTCACGACAACTACGTCATTGCCCGCTGCTGCTGCTCGTACAGCAGCTAGGACACGGGGAATCGCCCATTTTGCATCAGCAACCCCGGGCCGCTCAGCTGTTGAGGCAAAGCCCCCTGGGACAACCGCTGTTGCGGAAACAAATGCTACGCGAACACCGTTATCTAAAGTCATAACTCGCGGTGCGTAGGCCTCAGCGTTATTAGAGCCCGCCCCAGGTCGCAAAATTCCAACCTCGTCAAGCACTGAAATCGTGTCAGCAAGCCCTATCGAGCCGTAATCAAGTATGTGATTATTAGCTAAAGAAACCACATCTATGCCAGCTCCGGCGAGAGTTAATGCGGCTGATCCAGGCGCTCGAAAAACGAATTCCTTGTCATAAGGTTCTCCACGTTCCGTAATCGCCATTTCGAGATTCACAATCGCCACTTCTGCTGAGGCGAGGTCAGGTTCTACTTTAAGAAACGGATCAATACCTTCCGGTTCAGTGCGATCAAGAAGCACATCGCCGCCCGCAAGCAGCGTCCATGGTCGTAACTCGAGAGTTGTCGTTGTAACGCTTGGAGTTGAAACATCTGTGGTCGGGGTTGCATCGGTTTGCTGATCGGATGGTTTCAGTTCACTCGTGGCAGGTGCAGCCACCTTCCTATCTGATTGTTCGGCTTTTACGGCAGTTGTTTCACGAGCCACGAAGATTGCCTTCTCAGCTTCAGGTCCTGCGCACGCAACAGTTAGGGCGACAAGCAGCGCAATTATGGCCACGGAAATGTAACGGCTGTACACGGCGGGTGAGTCTACGTCGCGGACTAGCGTGCAACTGATGTACCGCTTCCTTCGTGAACCTAAATGGATAGTGGCGCACCTTCTGACATTGCTGTTGCTCACCGCTTTTATGTGCGCAGGTGTTTGGCAGTTCGGGAGGCATCAAGCAAGAAGCGAACGCAACAGCAGCGTTTTAGATCGGTCTAACGATCAGTTTCTTACCGCGGATGACCTTTTTAGCGCTAACAGCGATATCGAATTTCGGTTGGTGCAATTGGAGGGCTTATGGTCTGAAGACGATGCGGTATTGATACGCAACAGAAGCCACAAAGAAGCAGCGGGCTGCCATTTAGCGGTCCCTCTGGTTAGCGATGTTTCGCGCGCAACTCTTGTGACTGTCGGGTGGCTTCCTCAAAGCTCATGCGACACTTACAAATTTGAGTTACCGCTGGGAGATGTGTCGCTTACAGGTCGAGTGAGGCTCAGCCAAAAAAGAGGGGCAATTGGGGCACGAGACGCCTCGACTGGTGTCCTTACCTCGTTAGCTAGAACTGATGTCAGTCGGATAGGCCAACAAGTGTCCTACCCATTAGCACCCGTTTATGTTGAATTAATTGCTAGCGAACCTGAACTAGTCGACGCTTTTCCGCTCGAGCCTCCGCCAACTAATCTTGGGCCTCATTTGGGTTACGCAGTGCAGTGGTTTCTATTTTTCGCTGTTGGGATAGTCGGTTATCCGCTCGTTCTGCGCAGACACTCCCGAAAGGGACAGGCTGAGGACTTGGGACCTGTTGACGATTAAACAGCTGAAGCCATCCGTTCGACGATCATGGCAAGCATTTCAGGAGAGGTCGCGAAATTCAGTCGAACATAACCCGTTCCCTCAACGCCAAAGTCCAGTCCTGAGTTAAGGGCAACTTTGCCTCGCGACATAAAAATCTCTGCAGGGTTATCTCCGAGCCCTAAGTCGCGGCAGTCCAACCAAGAGAGATAGGTAGCTTGTGGAGGGCGATATCGAATCTGCGGAAGATGTTCTGACAACATTTCAGCTAACAAATGGCGATTGTGGTCAAGTCCTTCAACGAGTTCGGCTATCCAAGCATCGCCTTTTTCCCAGCCGGCGGCAGTAGCGACTTGTCCTAGCCCATTTATACCGCCAATCATTCGCGGCCGAATTTCCTTGAGTTGAGGCGAATACTGGCGCGATGAGCTGTGTATGAATGCCATTCTCAGCCCAGCCATGTTGAAAGTTTTGGTCGCGGCCGTCAGGGTCACGGTTCGCTGTGCCGCTAGTTCGCTTATTGATGCGGTTGGGACGTGTTTGTGAGGGGAGTACACCAAGTCACAGTGAATTTCGTCAGAGATCACTAAGAGGTTATTTAGTTCAGCTATCTCGATGATTTGGGCTAAGTCCGCTGAGGTCATTACATAACCGCACGGATTATGGGGGTGGCATAGCAGCAAGGCTGAGACGTTGTCTCGCGCCGCGACCTCAGCCAAATGGTCGAAGTCCAGTGCCCACCCCTCTTCATTTTCCAGCAACGGATTTGCTACCCAATTTCGGCCAGTGCCTTCGACGCTGGAATAGAAAGGTGGATAGACCGGGGTTTGCACCACAATCTCTGACCCTGGTGGCGTCAAGGTATGGAGAACCCATTCCAACCCTTGTATGACGTCATGGACTCTCATCACATCTTCTGTGTCGATACTCCAACCAAAAGCAGTGTCCATTCGAGATTTGAACGCTTCTAACACCGGAATTGGCTCATCGTAAAAGCCGTAGCCAAGTCCACCTACCTCAATTCTTTCGATAACCGCTTCTTTAATGAAGTCGGGGACTTCGACATCCATATCTGCAACCCATGCAGACAAGACATCGTTACCGTGGCGTTCCCATTTAATACCGGGCCGATTACGCACCCGGTCAAGGTTTAGATCAAAGATCACGAAGAAAGGCTACGTCGAACCGATCAATAAAGTCCGATCATTCGACCAGCGAGAGCTACAACAGCCGCGACCAACACAGGACGAATTATTTTTTCTCCGCCTCGGACTGCAATTCGCGCGCCTATCCAGCCACCTATTGCAAACCCGAAAGCCAGGACCACTGCGAAGCCCCAGTCGACCTGGCCTCTGAAAATGAAGACGGGTAGCGCTATCGCCGTAAGGATAAAAATCACGACCACTTTGACTGCGTTTGCATTGACTAAATCCAGACCAGACTTTGATAACGCAACAACAATGAGCAAGCCGACCCCGGCCTGAAAGGCACCTCCATAAAGTCCAATCCCAAAGAAGATTAAGGTCGTTAAGGCAGGGTGCCAGGTGATCTCAGATCCGGAACTTTTGGGTGGCCGCAAGCTCACTAACAGCAGCGGAACCATGAGAATGCCAAAGATTCGTTCAAAGGTTTCATCTGTGATGCTCGAAACAAGCAGCGACCCAAACAACGATCCGATAGTCACCGGAAAAATGATGGCAACAGCTCTTTTGAATCCTCGAATACCTTGTTTCCGGTAACTGAGTACCGATGAAGCATTTTGTATCAATACGCCAAATCTGTTTGTTCCATTAGCAACCAGTCCGGGCAAGCCAACAAAGACGTTGAGGAGAGCAACGGTTAGGAGGGAGCCGCCACCTGCCATCGCGTTAACTACTCCTGCGACCGCTCCCGCACCAACTACCAGCATCGCGTCTATAAGTTCCATTCTGATAATCATTGCCTGTATTCACTGTTCAACTAGCACTACTTCAAAAATCTCTTGGTGAGTGAGGCCTCGCGACCTCTACTCTCAGTGATATGGCCGGTAACACCTTTGGTGAACAATTTCGTATTACTACTTTCGGCGAGTCCCATGGAGGGGGCGTTGGAGTCGTGATCGACGGGTGCCCTCCCCGTCTTGAACTTGACGCGAGCGACATCCAAGTGGAACTCGATCGTCGGCGTCCAGGCCAAAGTCGTCTCGTGACCCAACGCAAAGAAGATGATCAGGTAGAAATCTTCAGCGGTTTGTTTGAAGGTCGGACGTTGGGATCTTCCATCGGGATGCTCGTACGCAATCAGGATGCCCGATCTGGCGCTTACGAGGAAATGAAAGACACTTACAGACCAAGCCACGCGGACTGGACAACTGAAGCAAAGTACGGAATCAGAAATTGGCAGGGCGGGGGGCGAGCATCAGCTCGCGAAACCATTGGTCGTGTTGCGGGTGGAGCAGTAGCACGCAAAGTGATCCAATTGATGGCCGGAATCGAGGTCGTCGGTTGGGTGAGTTCAGTGCAAAACATTGAGGCGCATGTAGACAGTGGGGCAGTTTGTCGTGACGATGTTGAAGCCGATCCTACGAGGTGCCCTGACCCACAAGCCGCTGCGTCGATGACTGCAGCAATAGAGGCAGCTCGAAAGGATGGCAACTCGCTGGGAGGGGTCGTGACCTGTGTTGCTAGAAATATGGCGGTTGGTCTAGGTGAGCCTGTGTTCGACAAACTTGACGCCGAATTAGCTAAGGCTTTGATGTCGCTTCCTGCTGCAAAAGGCTTTGAAATAGGTAGCGGGTTCGCGGGAACGTTATTGACTGGCCGCGACCACAACGACCCTTTCATTCCAGGATCGGAGGGTCGTCCTGCTACATCGACTAACAACAGCGGTGGAGTGCAAGGTGGCATCAGCAATGGGGAAGATCTCGTACTCAGAGTTGCATTCAAGCCAACGGCAACAATTGCATCGCCCCAACAAACTGTAAATCAAGAAAATGAGGCAGTGACTTTGGCGGCCAAAGGAAGACATGACCCATGCGTTCTTCCTCGCGCTGTTCCAATGGTGGAGGCAATGGTCTGTTTGGTATTGGCTGACCAAATGTTACGTCAACAAGCCAACAAAATAGCCTGATCCGACCTTGTCCCTATTCATCTCGTTCTTCGCGTAAGAATTTTTGAAATTCGGCAGCAAGGTCGTCACCCGATGGCAGATCCGTTTCATCGGTTCGGTCAGCTTCTTCCTCTAGCTGTCTGACATATCCGATAATTTCAGAGTCTTGTTCAACGGCGTCACTAACTCGTTGTTCCCATTCCAGGACACTGGCCTCTAGGTCGCTGTATCCGGTTGGTACCCCTGTGACTTTTTCAAATTCGGCGAGGAGGGCTCTTGTTCCCTTCGGATTTGGGGGACCTGCTACATAATGCGGGACTCCTACACGGAGGGAAATGACTGGAAGGTCTGCCCTGTCTAATGCGTCGTGCAGAGTGCCGATTATGCCGGTTGGGCCCTGATAGCTCGGCCTGTCAAGCCCGAGTCTCAGTGCAAGCTCAGCGCTAGCAGCGCTGCCTTTGACGGCTGAGGGGCGTGAGTGCGGGATTCCGGCGACCATAGCTCCAAGGGTCACCACCATTTCACAGCGTGTGTCCTGTGCGATTTCAACGACTGAGTCACAAAATGTTCGCCACCGCATGCGCGGTTCAAGTCCTGAAAGAAGCACTAGGTCATGAGGGGAGTCATTTTCGATCACGTGTGCATCTAGAGATGGCCATTTGATCCGTCGTTCTCCATCGTCACCAATCTCCACGAGAGGTCGATTTTCTTGGAAGTCGAAGAACTCTTCTGGATCTATTCGAGCAACTCTCCTCGCCGCGTAATGGTCAACCATCCACTGGATGGCGCCGGTCGCGCATTCCCCAGCATCGAACCAACCTTCAAAAGCAACTACTAATAGTGGGCTTTGCAGACTGGGTGCCTCATCCCATATGACTTCGGTCATGCCACCACTATTGCGCACGCGAGCGCTCAATGGATAACTGATTAGGGTTGACTCATCGATTTGTTTTTTGATTCACATATCGCGTGACATTTTGAGCGCCTCAAAAGGCTAAAAAATCGAGTGGTTTCATGCTCTTCAGGTCGCTGCTCTGCACGCCAAGCGAGGAGAGGGTGTAGATCTGATCATCAATGATTAGTGACCGTTGAACAGTCCCTCGCCAGTCGAAATCCGGCCAGCAGTGGTGTCTTTCGACTTCTCTTTCGTCTTCGCGTTCTTCAATCCATCTTTGACATGTCACTTTCGGATCAGATTTCAAGTGGCTAATGCGGCCGCGTTCATCCAATGATCGTCCATTGAGTTCTAACGCCACTGCCCCTACAAATGGATCCTCGTCAGGGTTTGCTAGCTGGTGAGTTACGACAGGTATTACGAAAAGATTTTCAGCCGACCAATGCAAAAACGCCCGGGCGTTGTGCTCAGTTTCGCTACTCCCGCCGGGAAGTCGCCATTGGTCGATCCGGGTCGGTTTTGAAAGATCGCTGATATCAAACAACGAGACTTGGGTCCCTAAAGTTTGCCCGGTCTCCAATGCATCTTGCCCAACCCCTATCAGGAGTTTTTCCGTAACAGGGTGAAGATACGCCGAGTAACCCATGATCTTGAGCTCTCCAAGAACTTTCGGAGACTGCGGCTCTGACAGGTCAATGGTGTAAAGCGGATCGGTTTGCCGGAAAGTTACAACTGCGGCGAGGTCTCCGAGAAATCTAACTGCATAGATTCTCTCTCCTTTGCCGAGGTTGCCAACGCGCCCTATCTCAGCCAATTCGCCATCGATGTCTTTGAGAACGGTCACATAACTTTCGCTGATCGCGTCTTGCTGTTGGGTCCACCAACCATGGTCGGTAGTCGCTACACGCAGGTGTCCTTCAAATTCTGACATTGAGTATTGGTTAAGAACAGTTCCAGTTACCTGTCCGGAACTCCGATAGAAGGTACTGATGGGATCACTGATATCGAACTTGTGAATCCGGGTACTTACCTTTGGGCGCTCCGAATTTGTTTGTCGATCTGTTAGCAGTTTTCGTTCGTCTACCCATTCGGTCGTGGCCACATACAGGTTCTCTTTTGATGAGTAAACAGTTTCGCCGTCAGCAAGAACGGAGGTACTGGCTATTTGATCTTCGAATAGCTCTGCGCCCAGGTCAACAGTGACAATGTTCAACATCTGGAGGCCACTGTTTGAAGGAGGGTGGTAGATGCGATCACAAGAAGTCAAAATTCCTTCTTCGAGAGGTGCACCGTCACTAGTCTCCGCAACAAACCATGGCACCCAGTTTTCGATTACGGATTCTTCAATTAGCTGCCGGTTTTTTTGTTCAGCTTCCCTCTCGGCTTTTAATCCTGACCCTGTCGGATAAACCCATTCGATGCCCGTTTGACTGCTTTGAATCACAATTCGCGCAGAGTTGCCTACCAATCGACTGCTTATGTAGCGCCCGTCAATATGTAAACGACTAGTGATCTGAGGAACAGCCTTACCTATGTCAACACTTATGAGGGTGGTGATCGGGCTACGCCAACTTGGTGCCAGTTTTTGTGACCGTAGAAGTGGTGTTGTTGTTTCGGCCATTTGACCAAATACAACAACCCGATCGCCAAGCAAAAACATATCTTGGGCCCAAAAGTTTGGGAACCGTAGTTCGCCTGATTGGCGAAGTTCTCCACTGTTTGCCTTGAGAACGTGGAGCCTGTTCTCGACCAAGGCAACAATTCGTTGACCGTCAGTTTTTATAATGTCGGGTTCATCAACGCCAGCTTCTTGAATATTGGTGGTGCTGTATTGAGTTTGGGAAGATGACTTTGAATCCAAGGCCATCGTTTCTGGCACTGCGTCGCGCAACATTTCACCTTCCATCACGGCTGGGAAATAGCTACCTGCGACACCCCATGCGCTAACCATGTTGAGCGCGTTGTCTTTGATGTGGCGAAGGAATGGGCCACATGATTCGAAAGGCGTCAAGGCGGACGCCAGTTGAATCTGAGAGGTAGGCAGTGCAACTGACTGGTCTGGGTCAGACGCGTTTCCCCGTCCATCTCCAGTGCATGCACTCATCAATAGTGAACATGTCAACGCAGCAAAAACATTTTTCACAGAGGCTCCCCTGCCATAGTGATTTCTCTTACAACAATTGGCAGGACTATTTGGTTCCCTTTTAGAAGTTACGAAACAGTGACAAGTGGCAAGGCTCACTTCCTAAAGCTGTTTCCATTGACCAATCAATCCACCTGCTGATGAGAGTGAATCCAGCTAAGCGTGCCGACTCGTCAAGAATGTCAATCGCAATTGGCTGGATATTTGCGGTTAGGGATCCACTTTCGGTGAATTCAACTCGTCGGTATTCAGTGCCATCAGTACTAAGAATGACTGCTCTGTCAGTTTCTACCGCAATCGCGTGCACCCCTCGTTCCACGGGCAAACATCCTTCAATAAGAAGTTCACATGAAGCTGAGCAGTAAGGCCAGGGCGCCGAATTTCCTATTTCGTCGTCCAACCACATCACTAAGTCTGATGGTTCTTCAATAATTTCGAGGCCGACATTTGTTAGGGCATCGAGAAGGTGGGGACGCCGGGTCCGCATAACCACGTCTTTATGTCCCGTGTCTAGACACCACTGAGCGATATCTGAAACATCGGACATGTTCTACAAGTTAGCCAGAACAAGGAGCCCTTGGACTGGCATCATTTATGCGTGCGACAAATACCTCATGGCACTTCGTTACGGGTAGGGGAAGCTTGGGCGATCGCGTTCACATACTTCACCGTTGCGATCACAGTGTCGCTGGTCCACAGCACTGCTGGCACCCCTACATGGGTCATCATCGCTGCAACTCTGCTGGTGAACTCAGCCACCGCGACTTTGGCTTACGCGGCGGTGACCGCTGCTGGGGGGAGTGTTGCTGCAGGTGTTGCTGCGGGTTGGTTGACGTCCACAAGGTTCGGTGTGCTTGCAGCCGCATTGGCTCCACGACTCTGGCCACAGCGGTGGAAACGAGGAGTGGCTGCATTTTCTGCGTTTGACCCCAATATCGCTCTAGCTAATCGGGAGGAAGAGGACGAAAATGCGCGCAGAGTTTATGTAGCAATGTCACTTTGGCTGGTTCTGCCATGGTGGCTCGGCGCCTCGATCGGCGCAGTCATAGGAGATCTGGTTACGGATCCCAAGGCTTTAGGCATGGACGCCATGTTTCCCGCTTTGTTTATTGCGATTATCCGGCCTCAATTGACGACTCAACGTGCTCGACTCATAGCCTTTTCTGGGGCAGCCATCGCTTTAGGGCTCGTTGAAATCCTGCCAGGCGGATTACCGTTTCTTATTGCAGCGCTACCGGCCTTATTTGCCTTAAGGGGTAGCGAGAGTGGGAACAGCTGATGCTGACTTGGGGAGTTGTAGCTGTATTAGCTGTTGGTGTTTACGGACAGCGGGCCCTGGGGATGGCACTTATCGATCCAAATCGGATCAGCGTTCGAAGCCGTCAAGTGCTGGCAATGGTTCCACTGTCTATTCTGTGTGCTGTAACCGCATTGCAGACATTGAGCAGCCAAGGTGCACTAGTTCTTGATGCTCGGGTGGCGGGTATTGTCGCGGCAGCAGCGTTGAGTTGGAAACGCGCGCCGATGTTCCTCGTGGTAGTTGCGGCGGCGGCAGTTACTGCTGCTGTTCGGCTAATTTCTTAGCTACGTTTTAGAACTTGAAGGCCTTATGACTACTGAAGCTCGTCACCCTCACTTGCTGAAACCAACTAACCCTCCAATCATTGTTGGTCACAGGTGTATTAGTTGTGAACAAATCGCTTTTCCTCCAGATCCTTATGGCTGCGAAAAGTGTGGATCTCCTGCTTCCAATTTTGAGAGCTGGGATTTAGAAGCGCGCGGATCGGTGCGGGCAGTAGCCATGGTGTATCGCCATCATCGACCTACGCCGCCGACACCGTTCACAGTCGCCGTTATCGACTTAGTTGGCGGTCCAGTGGTGAAAGCCATAGTGGAAGGTGATGACGCTGCTGTCGGCAGTTCAGTTGAGGGGTTCTTGGTACCGGAGGATCAAGATGATGTTGGCAACGTGATCGTCGATTTACGCTTTCGGGTTATCCAATGAATGCGCCTGGTTTCCTGTCGACAAGACCAGTTTTTGTTGTTGGTATTGGTTTACACCGATACCAGCGACGTAGCGATGAAACATATGTTTCGTTGGGTTTGACTGCAGTTCGCGAGGCCTTAGTTGACGCTGGCGTGGATTGGACGGACATTGATGCCGCATACACAGGGACCGCTTTGCTGGGAATGGGTGCGAGCAGGATAATGCTGAGCAGGCTTGGCGCTACGGGTATCCCTATGACTCAGGTTGAAAACGCTTCAGCATCTGGCTCTTCATCTGTGGCTCAGGCATGTTTGGAAGTGGCTTCAGGCCGCTCGGACGTAGTAGTCGCCTTGGGCGTCGACAAACCTCGGGGCGGTCTAGGGGCAGCTCCTGGTGAAGCTGGCATAGCAAATCTTGAAGCTGGATCGATTGTGCCGTTCACTCACTTCGCTCTGCTTGCTTCGGAGTACATGCACTTACATGCTGTTACCGATGAGCAGGTAGCCAAGGTCGCAGTAAAAAACCATAGGAATGGTTCTCAAAATCCTTTCGCTCAAAGGCAAAAGATTCGCACTCTTGATGAAGTCTTAGCTGAGCCAATCTCTGGGTCATTAACAAGGTTGCAATGTTGCCCTGTTGGTGAGGGAGCTGCTGCCGTCATCATTGCTTCAGAGGATGGAATTAACCGGTTAGGAGTTGATCGCTCCCGAGCAATGCAGGTTGTGGCCTCAGCGACCAAAACCGAAGGGCTTTACGCTGAGGGTGTCGGTATCGACGCAGCGTTAACAGCGGAGACCGGCGCAGCTGCATTCCATGAGGCGGGTCTTGGACCTTCGGACCTCGATGTACTTGAGGTCCATGACGCCTTCGCCATCGAAGAGTTGCTCTATGCCGAGGCTTTGGGACTTTGTAAGCCCGGAGAGGCAGCCTCACGCATCGAATCAGGCGATTTTGATATTGGTGGTAGCTGCGCGTTTAGCCCTTCAGGAGGGTTATTAGCTATGGGACATCCGATTGGGCCTACCGGCGTCGGGCAAGTCGTCGAGGTAGTGCGACAGTTACGTAACGAAGCTGGTTCTAGACAACAACCGAATGCCCGAGTTGGCATGGCCCATATGGTTGGGATCGGTGCAGTTTGCGTGGTGCACATACTTCGCAAGCCTTAGCTCGATTCTTAACTGTTTTGGGGAAATCCCAAATCTATTTGGCTTGACGCTGGGTCGGGCCATCGAGCAGTTATTGCCTTCGCCCGGGTGTAGAAACGAACCCCTTCTGGACCATACATGTGGGTATCGCCAAAGAGAGATGCTTTCCACCCTCCAAATGAGTGGTACGCAACAGGGACGGGTATTGGGACGTTAATTCCGACCATACCTACTTGAACTTCATGTTGGAACTGGCGTGCCACTCCCCCGTCTCGAGTAAAGATGGCAGTGCCGTTTCCAAACGGATTTTCGTTAATGAGATCCATGGCTTCTTGGAAAGTTTCCACTCGTACGACGCTCAGAACAGGTCCAAAAATTTCATCCCGGTAGCACTCCATGTCAGCGGTTACTTCATCTAAGAGGGTGGGCCCGTAGAAAAAACCCTCTGAAGGGAGGTCTGCGTTACTTCCATCTACAACAGCGACTGCGCCTGCTTGCTGTGCTCTTTCGACATAGCCGGCGACTCGGTCACGATGCTCTGCGGTGATAAGGGGGCCCATTTCAGCATCGGGTTCAGTTCCCACTCCAACTTTGACATCTGGGATTCGTTGCGAGATCGCCTCTACTAATTCGTCGGCGGCTGATCCCACAGCTACTAAAGCGCTTACAGCCATACATCGTTCACCAGCAGATCCATATGCTGCACTTACGGCTGCATCTGCAGCCATGTCAATATCAGCGTCAGGTAGCACCAACATATGGTTCTTCGCCCCGCCGAGCGCCTGCACTCTCTTCCCCGCAGATGTTGCACGTTCATACACATAGCTAGCTATTGGCGTTGACCCAACGAAACTGATGGCATCCACGTCCTGATGATCGATCAAGGCGTCTACGGCTTCTTTGTCGCCGTTAACTACAGAAAACACACCTGGGGGGAGACCAGCTTCAATGAACCATTCAGCTATCAGCATTGATGCTGAGGGATCTCTCTCTGATGGTTTACATATAAAAGTATTTCCGCAGGCGATAGCAGTCGCGAACATCCAAGCTGGGACCATGGCCGGGAAGTTGAATGGAGTGATGCCAGCAACAACACCGAGTGGTTGGCGGAGGCTGTACACCTCGATCCCAGCTGATACTTGCTCGTTGATTTCACCTTTCAGGTGATGTGCGATTCCGCAGGCAAACTCGACGTTTTCTAGGCCTCGGGCTACCTCACCAGCTGCGTCTGACACGACCTTGCCGTGTTCGCTGCTAATGACTCTTGCCAGTTCGTCGGTCCGTTCGGCAAGTAACTCCCGAAAACGAAACATGATTTGGGTTCGTTGTGTGAGTGAACTTTCCGACCATTCTTCCGACGCTTTAAGCGCAGCGGCGACAGCTTCACCGACTTCTGCTGCTGATGCTAAGTCGACTTGGGCTTGTATTTGACCGGTTGCTGGGTTGTACACATCGCTGGACCTTCCGCTGGTTCCAGCTCGGTGTTGACCGTCAATAAAATGTTGGATACGTCGCACCGCAGTACTTTAATCTGCCGATGATGACCTCTCTATAGCGATAAGGGGTTACTTGTCGTTATACAAGTCGTAGCGGCCTAGTCGATCTAGGCAGACCTCCACACTCCACGGAAGCATGGTCGCCCCGCATCGAGCGTCGCGATAGTGCTGTTCCAGTTTGTTGGGTCGAAGCATGGATCGTCCGCCGCATACTCGTATAGCAAGCGAAGCCATTTCAGGTGCACCTTCCATGACAGCGACCATGGTGCTCCATGCGCGTCGCAACGCGGGTTTAGTTGGGTCGACTGAGGCTTCGCTCAACACTCGGTACATCAGTGATTGAGCTTTGTCGTAGATCATCTGCATTTCTGCCCATCCGGCTTGTTTGACATGATTGTCTCGCCGGGATGCCACTCCATGTTCACCTCTCAGGTATTGGGCTGTGAGGTCTAAAATTGCTCGCATCAACCCGAGATAGCTGAAGCTCAACGTCATATAGAAGTATGGGAATCGGGAGACCATGGCGTCGAAAACGCCAGGAGGTAGAACCTCGTTATCTTCAGGGACAAACGCATCGACGAGGATTAAATCTCGGGAGTCGGTTCCCCGCATCCCAAGAGGGTCCCATTCGCCCTGAATTTCGACACCGTCACCGTTTGCGGGAACTCCTAGCAAACGAACTCGAGGGTCACCTTCCACCAGAGCTACCACATTATGGACGTCAGCTATACCGCTCAGCGATGCAAAAATCTTCTTACCAGTGACTTGATATCCGCCGTCTACGGGGACAGCACTAGTACCGATTGGTTGACCACTTCCCGGAGTTCGTCCCTCAGAAAAAGGTTGACTATGAATGGTGTGCTGATGACACATGCCGGCCCATAGTTTCGGCCGGACATGGTCGAGATGAGCTTGTTGTTCGTGGTCCATACCTAGCTGGTCTGCTATCCATCCAGCCAGCAGCGCGGTGGCCGTATGCATATTGAAAGTAAGAGCTGTGGTGGGACAGTGCCGGCCAAGCTCTTCACTTACAAGGGCATATGCAACGAAGTCGCCGCCAAGACCGCCAGCTTCGATCGGTGCGCAAAGCCCAAGAAAGCCGCCGTCTTTAAGTTCTTTCCAGTTCTCTGATGGGAAGCTTGCTTCACGGTCATATTGAGCTGCCCGTTCAGAAAACCGGGGCGCGATAGCTGCGATTTGTTCGACTAGCTCCATTCGTTCCGTCGTTCGAATTGAATCTGCCACGGGGATTCCTTATTTATGAGATAACGGCCAGAGTACGGGGAATAAATCGGGGCGCATTGCGTCACCTGATCGAAGCCCTAAGTCGTTGAGTGGTGGTGACGTTTCACCTTGGCGTTCAAGGTATCGGACATCGTCTCCTAACCACCGTGTTGAGAAGGCGCGACGCCGTTTTTCTATTGGTGACGAAGTTGTTCCATGAAGAGTTCGGAAGTCAAAACAAAGTGCGTCGCCGGGCTTGAGTGGTTCTACAAAAATATTTTTCCCGTCATCGTCAATTTCGGGGACTGAAGCAAGCGAATTATCGGCACTGTCATACTCGGTACCTGAAGCGAAATTTCGCGGCCGGTAAGTCTTACCTCCCTGATGTGAACCCTTTAAAAACCTCACGCCAGTTTCAACTGGGATGCTGTCTAGAGCCACATATATGGACGCTGTTTGTTTTCCTTCAACGCAGTAATACGGTAAATCATGATGCCACGGGGTGGCTTTAGAGGTTCCTTGTTCTTTAGAGAATGCGTGATCATGGAAGAACTGGGCTGTGTCACTCCTCATAAGTTGTGCCGCTATCGCAGCTGCCGGTGAGCTGAGAACAAACCGAAGGTATTCAGGGATCAACTGCCAATTGCAATAGCTGTCAAAGAACCTGCCGCTTTCATCTTCGCTGATGCTTTCGCACGGAAAGGCGAACCTTTCGGGGTTTTCAAGATTTCGTTGGAGCCCAACACGAAGGGGTTCAACCCATTCCGTGAATGCTTGCCGCAATACGACCACACCATCACGGTGAAATTCTTCAACGGTGTTCGTTGGTAACTCGGTCCAAGGACGAACCGTTGAGGCTACGAGTTCTTCCAGATTTTGTATTGCGCGCCATTCGGTCGCGGGGCTGTTCCCTACTGCCATCTCTACATTCTCGCCGCTGTGAACGGCTGATCGTTACAGTCTTTTCTGATGAAGGTGCAATTGACGGAGCGAAACGGCTCTGCCGTTGTGTTTTTAACGGGCACTTTGTTCAGCTTTAGTCCGCTGTTGTTTCGCTGGACGTCGGGCGAGGGTTCGGAATGGTTATTTCTTTTGTGGCGTTCAATTGGGATTCTCATTGCGGCTTTAATCGGCTTATCTCTCAGTTCGGGTGCACCGCTAATGACTGCTGTCACCACTGGCTTTGGTAAGAATTTGCTTGCCGGCGCCCTAATGGCTGGTATGTCAACTTCGTTTATCATCTCTATTGCTCGGATTGATGCTGCGACCACTTTGTTGTTGCAGAGTTTGGCGCCATTCTCGGCTGCTTTTTTGGGTTGGCTCGTACTGCGAGAAAAGGTGGATGGCCATACATGGGCAGCAATGACCACTGCTGTTGTAGGCGTGGTGATTATGGGTTCGACCTGGGATAGCAGCAGTGTCGTAGGTATTTCAGCCGCCTGTTGTATCCCTCTGATGCTCGGTATCTACACGGTTCTGTTACGAGATTCTCAGAGACGTGACCCACGAGCCCAGGTGTTCTTTACGGGAGTTATTGGGCTCGTGATCGGCCTTGTTGCTAGCGCCGCAACCGGAGGTTTTGCTCTACCGATTCAAGACATTTTTCTTGCTCTCATCAGCGGAGGAATCTTGTTAGGTGTGGGCCTTCCAATTTTTAACGCTGCCGGACGTCACGTTCCCGCAGCTCGCACAAGTTTGCTGTTACTCAGCGAGATCGTGTTGGCTCCGATTTGGGTGTGGTTAGTTGTAAACGAGGTTCCGGCGGGAAAGACCGTTGCCGGCGGAGCGGTAATTCTTTTAGCGCTCGTATGGGTAACGACTCACCCCAAAGCACTCCTTGTCTCACAACCAAGTTGATTTATAACAGGGCGATCGGATTAGCGGGTGAACCTGTTCCGCCTTCAACTCTGAGCGGCGCGACAGTGAACAAAAAACTCCATTTGGCATGCTCTGCACACGCAGCAGCAAGCTGGTCTAAACGCAGATTGTCTAGAAGGTGTACGCCCATCGCCACAATAACTGTTTGGTGGATTGGCATAATCCAGTCGTTTGGATGGTTGCCTGGCAAGACATCACTAACACCATCACAACCGAGAACTGAAATGTCTCGCTCGTGCAGCCATTCAATGCAATCTGGGTGAAGTCCTGCCATGCCCACTTGGAAAGGATGCCAAGGTCCTAGTTCGGCTCGACGTTCGTCTCGTCCAGTCCCAACAAGCAAAATGTCGCCTTCGCCGACTCTTACATTCTGTGCTTTTTCGCAAGCTTCTAGTTCGTCCGCTGTAATTGCATCGCCGGGTTCAAGCCATTTAACTCCCCGAAGTCGAGGAATATCCAAAAAAACTCCACGACCGACGACGCCCTCGGCGGCGACCATGATGCTGCATCGCGTTGCGCCAGTACTTTTTACGGTTTCAGCGGCATAACCGTTGTACATCCGCTTGTTCACAAATACATGGCACAAAGCGTCAATGTGGGATGTTGCCATCCCATGGAACGCCACTCCAACAAAGTCTCCAGTTGACTCCATATTGATGTTTGGAGACACACAATCATCGCCACCTCGGACCATCATGTGCAGCGCTGGGTGCCTGTTCTCTGCGTTGGGTTCAACTGGGAGTTCTCTGGCACAGCTGACAGCTCTGCCGTGAACGACTTCTGCCGCGGCGGCAGCTCGCATTTGTGGTGTTATCAGATTCAGTGCGCCTGATTCATCATCGGGTCCCCATCGGTCCCAATTTTTGACTCCTTCGAAAAGTTCCTCGTGTTGTTTAGACGTCATCCATGGTTCGGCGATCACAGCAGTTCCCCCCGGTTAGTTATTGGTGGCCCCTACTTCCTAATTCAATCTTCTTTAGTGTGTGTCCCATGGCTGCTTATCTGGTTGGAATTCAAACAATTGTTGATAGCGACGCTTTGAACCGCTACATCAAAGCGGCTCTTCCTTCTATGAGCGAGTTCGGTGCCAAGCCGCTAGCAGTTGATCTACACGCAGAGGTGTTGGAGGGAACGCAGAAACCTCCTGGGTCGAGGGTCGTTATTGTCGAATTTGAGTCCAAAGAGAAATTGTTGGCTTGGTATAACAGCGATGGATATCAGATCGCAATGCGGGAACGGGTCGGTGCGCTAGACGGTTTCGCTCTGATAGCCGACGGTTTGCCGACGTAGCGGTTACTGCCTTTCTGGTGAACCGAATCCCCCTCCCCCAGGGGTTTC
>JUEP01000032.1 GCA_000817105.1 marine actinobacterium MedAcidi-G3
GAAACGCCGAACGAACTTGATTGCGGAAACGACTGCGCGCCACTAGGCGCCTAACATGAGCGGCCCCCTGTCAGGAATTCGCGTTCTAGAACTTGGAAGTTTCATCGCAGGCCCATTCGCAGGACAACTCCTAGGCGACTACGGCGCCGAAGTCATCAAAGTTGAACCGCCCGAGGTAGGCGACCCAATGCGAAAATGGGGTCATTGCGATGATAAAGGGCGAAGCTTTTGGTGGCCTGCGATAGCACGAAACAAACAATCGGTCGCTATCAATCTGCGGTCCGAAGAAGGACGGGACGTAGTGCGACAATTAGCACTGCAAAGCGATGTGATCTTAGAAAACTTCACACCCGGCCGGCTCGCTGAGTGGCAGCTTGGGTACGAAAACCTGTCCAAAGCCAACCCTAGGCTGATCATGACCCACGTCTCAGGGTTTGGGCAAACCGGACCTCGCGCAGCCGACCCCGGTTTCGGATCAATTGGCGAAGCTATGGGTGGAATTCGACACACGACTGGGTGGCCTGACCGTCAATCAACTCGAGCAGGGATAAGTCTGGGTGACGCCATAGCTTCTTTATTTGCCGTTATCGGAACGATGGCTGCACTGAACGAACGGCAACATAGCGGCAAGGGCCAAGAAGTTGACGTGGCGATTTATGAGGCAGTGTTTGCCTTGATGGAGTCGACAGTCGCTGATTTCGAGTTAGGTGGTCACATTCGGGGCAGAACCGGATCAGTGCTGCCTAAAGTTGCGCCGTCGAATGTGTACCCAACTTGTGACGGCGCGGACGTACTCATAGCAGGCAACGCCGACGCGATCTTTCGACGCATCTGCCAAGCGATGGACCGAGAGGACATCGCTGACGATCAACGCTATATCGATCACGAAAGCCGGGGGAAAAACCAGACAGAGTTAGATCAACTTATAGCAGAGTGGACTTCGGGACTTCCGGTTGAGGAACTTGAAGCCCTCCTCGACGAGCATGCCATTCCCTATGGCCGAATCTTCACAGCACCAGACATGCTCACTGATCCTCAGTTTGCTGCTCGTGAACTAATCGAACGATACGAAGACGAAGTGCTCGGCCAAGAGGTGCCGATGGCAGCCCCAGTCCCTCAATTCTCGCGAACTCCAGGCAGAATTGCTTCCACGGGACCGCAACTGGGTCAACATACCGACCAAGCACTTGGGGAAGTCGCGGGCTACACCCAAGAAGAAATTGAGCAACTGCGTGCAAGAGGAGTTATTTCCTAAATGAGCTCTTCGGTTACAACAGTTCTCGTTCGAGGACCCGAACGGAGCACCTGAGCCGGAAGCTGACGTCCAACTAACTGCTCCGCTAACTGACCGCACTCAATGAGATGCTCTAAATCGATACCTGTCGTAACTCCAAGATCTTCAACCATGTGAACGACGTCCTCAGTGGCGACGTTTCCAGTTGCTCCAGGTGAGTAGGGGCAGCCACCCAACCCCCCAATAGCGGCATCGAACCGTGACACACCTCGTTGCATAGCAACCATGATGTTCGCAAGACCAGTATTTCGGGTGTTATGAAAATGTAAACCGATCCGAGAAATGTCGATCCCTTCAACTTCCAGGGCATCCAACAACTCGACAACCACTCTGGGAGTAGCCATGCCGCTGGTATCGCCGAAAGACAAAGCATCGACACTACCCTCATCGAGAACACGTCGAGCGTAATACGCAACTCTGGCTGGAGAGATGTCGCCTTCGTAGGCGCACCCGAAGGCAGTCGACAAGATGGCTTCAACCGGCGTTTCTTCTTGGTGAGCGAGGGCAGTTAGTTCGATGATCTGTTTGACGGACTCATCAGGAGTCATATTTATGTTTTTGCGATTGTGAGTCTCCGAGATAGACATCACCACCTCGAGTTCATCGGCGTCGCAGGCCAAAGCATCTAACGCTCCGCGCTCGTTAGGAACTAACGCCCGATAGCGAACCCCAGGAACTCTGCAGATGCCCTTCATCACCTCAGCGGAACCTGCCATGGGTGGAATCGCCTTGGGATGCACGAACGATGCGGCTTCGATAGCCGTTAGACCCGTCGCAGAAAGAGCATCGATAAGAGCGATGCGTTCGTTAACAGGAATTGTTGTTTCGTTCTGTAACCCATCTCGAGGGCCTACTTCACGGATCTCTACCGAGTTAGGAAGATCCGCGAACATTTAGATCGCCTTTAGATCCGCAAAGACTCTCTGCCAGCGCCCAGCATCAGACTTGTAAGGCGCATAGAAGCTGAGACGCTGAACAATATCTCCAAACCGAGAAGTTAAGCCCTCGGCGATTTGTTCTGGCTCTCCAACAACTGCGAATGCATCCAGTACCTCACCGTCTATCAAATTCCCCATTTCGACCCATTTGCCTTCTTTGGACAAAGAGTTGAGCTCGGTTTGCATGTCACCCCAACCATGGCATTCGAGTACGCCCCTGTAAGCGGGAGTGGAACCATAAAAAGCAATTTGTTGTTTCGTGGCTTGTTTTGCTTTTTCGAGCTCCTCCTCGTTGTTGCCCGTCACCACAAAAAGAGGGCCTGATATCTCAACATCAGCCAAGCTTCGCCCCGCACGCTCAGCACCGCGCTCAAGGGCCGGAATTGTTTCCTCTCTCAAGTACTTTTCCGTTGTAAACCCATGAGCCAAAAATACATCGCAAGTCTCTCCAGCGACTTCAGTCATTAGCGGACCCACCCCAGCCAGAGCCATACGCGGTGGACCATAAGGATTCTCACCTGGATCAAAGAAGGGAGTCATCAAGGTGTGTTGATAGAAATCACCTCGAAAATCGAGTTTCTCTCCGGTATTCCAGCTGTTCCAAATAGCTTTCGTCGCCAGGATCATCTCGCGCATCCGAGCAGCTGGTTTAGACCACTCCATTGAGAAACGTTTAGTTATGTGCGGCTTAATCTGGCTGCCAAGACCCAGCGTAAATCGACCTTTAGAAATCAACTGAATGTCGTTGGCGCTATAAGCCAAGTCCATGGGGTTCCTAGCGAATCCGACGACAATCCCTGTACCTAGCTCAACATTTTCTGTTGCTTCGGCCATTAGGGGAAGCATGGTGAACGGGTCATGAGATGTCTCCGGTACCCAAAGACCGTCATAACCGAGTTCTTCTTGCTGTTGACAGCTTTCCTTTATGCCGTCGAAACCGCTTTCTACACCTAAACCGCCATCAATCTTCATGTCTCCGAACCTAGCCCACGGAGCCAGAGGATGCCCTAATGTGCTGCCCCTAAACGCCCATTATTCTCGCTGCACGTTCAGCCAAATGAACAACGCTGTGCGGAAATATTTCGACCTCGTCAGGAATCTCTACGTTTGCCCCGCCAACATATCTAGCGTGGACTCCCTCAAGAATGCACGCCAAACGCCAACTAGCAAAAGCAAAAAAGAAGTCCATGTCGCTGGTATCTCGCCCAGTAACACGGCCATATTCCGATACCAGCTGCTCTCGACTTGAAAAGCCCCCATGGACCGTCGCAGCATCCCCGAGAGGTAAGAATGTGTCATCTGGCTCACTCCAGTAAGCCAAGAGAATCCCTAAATCAGCTAAGGGGTCGCCAAGAGTGGAAATTTCCCAGTCAAGTACAGCCGCCACCTCGCCTTGGGTTGACACCAAACAGTTATCTAAACGAAAATCACCATGAATTAGAGTCGCCTCACGTTGTTCAGGAACCTGGGCCGACAAGGCATCGTGGACTCGTTCGATGAGAGGTAAATCTCTTGATGTCATGGCGTTGAATTGGCGAAGCCAAGTCCGCAACTGGCGCGCTACGTAATCTTCGCGTTTGCCGAGATCGGCCAAACTTGTTGCCTCTAAGTCAACCGAATGAATAGCAGCGAGAGCCTTTATTAATTCGGGCCCCACCTCGGACCGTCTATCGGCATCAACCTCAGATGCAGAGCCTTGGTCTCTCAACACATGACCTTCAACAAATTCAGTCACATAAAAATCGGCACCATTGACCGTCGAATCGGTACAGAGACCCACAACCGACGGAACTGGAACGTCACTATCGTTAAGAGAAGACAAAAGCCGATGCTCTCGGACCATGTCATGTGCGCCCTCCAGCACGTGACCGAGAGGCGGACGACGCAAAACCCATTTTCGCCCATCGCCGTCGGTTACTTTGTAAGTGAGATTCGAATGGCCGCCTGTGATCAGTTCAAACTTGAGAGGGGAATCTAAATTCTCTACTCGCGCAGTTAACCATTCCGTCAGCGGCTTTTCCTCAATACCCTTGACCACAACACTCCTCAACTCGATATGCACTTGAACCTACATCTTGGTTGAGCCAAGCCCTAGCGAAAGCACAACTCTGGCGAACGAAAGGAAAGACATGATTGACGTCACGGAACAAGACTTCGAACAGCAAGTAATTGAAAAGAGCCACGAACTCCCAGTAGTTGTGGACTTGTGGGCGCCCTGGTGTGAGCCATGCAAAACTTTGGGCCCCCTTCTTGAACAAGTCATAAACGCCCAAGGAGGAAAAGTACTTGGCGTCAAAATAAATGTTGACGAGAACCCCGCCATATCGCAGGCGTTTCAAGTTCAGTCGATACCAATGGTCGTAGCATTCAAAGACGGCCAAGCCGTTGACGGTTTCATGGGCGCCCAAGGCGAACCCATGCTTCAAGATTTCGTAACTCGTCTGCTACCCACCGAAGAAGAGAACAAAATTGAGGCACTGATCGAAGCTGGAGACGAATTATCATTGCGTGCTGCGCTTGACGCGCAAAGCGACCACCCAGAAGCCGTGGTGGCACTCGCTGAACTACTAGTTGGGGACGGCCGCACCGAAGAAGGGCTGACACTCTTAGAACGAATACCAGAGTCAGCTGAAAGTAGGCGCGTCGCAGCGACAGCAAGAACTGCAGACATCTCCGGGGAACCCGACGAACTAGATGCAGAACTCGAAGAACTTCTCGGTCAAGTCAAGAACGACGAGGAAGCTCGCCAACGATTTGTTGATCTTCTCGAAGTAATGGGATCGGAAGACCCAAGAACAGCAGAATGGCGACGCAAATTATCAACAGCGCTGTTCTGAGAATCGAGACCCTCAGAAAATGACGCTGATCAGAAACTCAGAGTTCGCTTACTAAGGAAGCTAACGTCGCAATTGTGGCTAAGGCATCGATACAAATTTTTTCAGGCCCTGAGCCTTCGTTGCTCGCTGACGCGGTGCGAGACGCGCTGGAAGAACTTGTCGGGACACAGGACCGCTCGCTAGTACTTGAAGAACTCGCCAGCGAAGAATACACAATCGAGCAAGTAGCTGACGCTGTCCAAACGCCGCCACTCTTAACTGACCGCCGAGTCGTAGTTGTTCGAGGTTTCAACCGATTTAAGGTTGATGAGTTGAAACCCCTTATAGAACTTTTGAACGACCCGCCAACAACAACCGATCTCGTTATTGAATGGGGCGGCGGAGCAGTACCTAAAAGGCTCATCGATGCAGCAAAGGCAATAGACGGAGAACAAATAAAGGTGGGGGCGCCTGGAACAGGTCGAGCTCGAGACGGATGGCTTCAAGAGCGTTTTGACACATCTGTCGTTCAGCTAAACCCCAGTGCGCGGCAACTCATCTCAGAACACCTTGGCGAAGACGTAGCGCGCCTCACGGGATTGCTGCAAACACTCGAAGGGGTGTACGGCATCGATGCGGAACTCAGCGACGCAGAAGTGCGTCCATTTCTGGGTGATGAGGGCGGAGTTCCTCCATGGGATCTCACCGACGCCCTGGATCGGGGCGAAATAAAAACGGCGCTTGAAGTTCTGCAACGAATGATGGGTGCCGGGGGACGCCACCCGCTGCAAGTAATGGCAACTCTGCATAGTCACTATGAACGGATTCTGCGACTCGATGGCACCGGAATCTCAAACGAAAAAGAAGCCGCTAACTATCTGCAGATAAAAGGTTCGACCTTTCCAGCGAAGAAGGCTCTTAATCAGATGCGGCGTCTAGGTTCAGAAAAAGTTCGCCGCTCCATCGAGCTATTAAGTAAGACAGATATAGATCTTCGCGGAAAGTCAGCCCTCGACGGCGACATTCTGATGGAGATACTCGTTGCACGCCTGGCGCAACTCAGCCGTTAATTCAGACAGCGGAAGGTTTTGAGTTCAGCCGCGATTTACGCCGAGCTGCCTCATTCTTGTGAATAACGCCCTTCGAAGCTGCGGAGTCAAGACGCTTTTGGGCTAGACGCACGAGTTCTTCACTGGGTTCACCAGCATCAACGGCAGCCAAAACAGCTTTTTCTCTCGTCTTTAATTCGCTGCGAACGGCTTTATTACGAACTCGCCGCTTTTCATTTTGGCGGTTCCGTTTGATCTGGCTCTTGATGTTTGCCACTTGACCTTCTCTTACTCCAACTCAGAATTTTGCTGCCAAAGCCCACTCCCGCAGGTGACAACCCCTTCAGGCTAGCAACAGGGGTATGCAATGCCGCAGCGCGTATGGAGTTTCCTAAAGGATGACTCCTCGGGCCAGAGTCAACGAATTCGTGTTCTCGTTGGTACCTTTCAGTTCAAGATGGATCTAACACGGATACGAAACTTTTCGATCATCGCGCATATAGATCACGGAAAATCCACATTGTCGGACCGGATTTTGGAGATCACTGGCGCTGTCGAAGCGAGGTCCATGCGCGCCCAATATCTCGATTCGATGGATTTGGAACGCGAACGAGGTATCACGATCAAAGCCCAAAACGTCAGGGTCGAATGGAAAGGACACACCCTGCATCTCATTGATACGCCTGGGCATGTTGATTTTGGGTATGAGGTCAGTCGTTCTTTAGCGGCATGTGAAGGTGTTGTTTTGCTGGTTGACGCGGCACAAGGTATCGAGGCGCAAACCTTGGCTAACTGTTATCTCGCTCTTGAAAATGACCTGGAAATCGTCCCAGTCTTAAACAAGATTGATTTGCCGGCAGCCGACCCCGACCTTTATGCCTCTGAGATCGAAAATGTCCTTGGATTGCCGGCAGAAGAGGTACTTCAGATATCGGCAAAAACAGGAGATGGGATCTCAGAACTACTTGACGCAATTGTCGAGCGGATCCCACCACCCGAAGGAAATATTGATGACCCGCTGCAGGCCTTAATTTTTGATTCCTATTTTGATCAATATCGAGGCGTGATCTCGTCAATGAGGATCATGAACGGGCGAATTCGCACCAACGACAAGCTCCGTTTCATGCAAACCGGAGGAACACACGATGCCGAAGAAATTGGTGTGCGTTCTCCAGGCGTCACGCCAGTTGAAGAGCTTGGCCCTGGAGAAGTTGGTTACCTTATTGCCAGCATCAAAGACGTAGGTAAAGCTAAATCCGGTGAGACGGTAACTAGTGTCTCAAGGTCTGCTCAACAAGCTCTTGAAGGATACGAAGATCCCAAACCAATGGTCTTTTGTGGCCTATATCCCGTAGATGGCGATGAATACCCCGACCTACGTGAAGCCCTGCAAAAATTAAAACTTAATGATGCATCAATCACCTTTGAACCGGAGACATCGGGTGCCCTTGGATTCGGATTTAGATGTGGCTTTCTGGGTCTGCTGCACATGGAAATCGTGCGAGAAAGACTCGAACGAGAATTCGACCTTTCTCTTATAGCAACTGCACCCTCGGTTGCCTACAAAGTCACAACAGACGATGGCCACACTTTGGACGTCGATAACCCATCGGATCTTCCGGATATGGGCTCTGTCGCTGAGATCGAAGAACCCATGCTCAAGATTGGCATCCTCACCCCAGCGGATTACACCGGAACAGTGATGGAACTTTGTCAGGGGCGTAGGGGAACGATGGATCGAATGGAGTACCTCTCGCCTGAGCGAGTCGAACTGCATTACGAAATGCCACTTGCAGAAGTCGTCACAGATTTCTTTGACCAACTCAAAAGCCGAACGCAGGGTTACGCCAGCTTGGACTACGAGCCTTCCGGCTACAAAGCAGACAAACTAGTGAAGGTCGATGTGTTACTCAACGGCGAACCAGTAGACGCCTTCTCCACAATCGTTCACGATGATGCTGCTTATGACTACGGACGTCGAATGGCAGAAAAACTTCGAGAACTAATACCTCGCCAAATGTTTGACGTGCCCATTCAGGCAGCTATCGGAGGCAGAATAATTGCTAGAGAAACAGTCAAGGCGAAGCGAAAAGATGTCTTGGCAAAATGCTATGGCGGTGACATAACACGTAAACGCAAGCTCCTTGAACAACAAAAAAAGGGCAAAAAGAAAATGAAAGCCATAGGACGCGTGGAAGTGCCAAACGAAGCTTTTGTGTCGGCCCTCAAACTTGACGATTAACACCCCATTGATAGGGCGCAGTTTCCGGACCTCGGAGATGTGTCTAGTATCTGAATATTGGATGATCGCCAGCTCAGCTAACAGGACCAAACGTGGACAAACGTAAAGCAACAGTACTTCGAGCTGTTGTAGAAAGTTTTATCGACACAGCGCAACCGGTTGGCTCGCGAGCTGTGTCCGATATAGCTGGCCTTGACGTATCGGCTGCGACTATCCGAAATGAAATGGCGAGCCTAGAAGCTGATGGATACCTAGCGCAGCCACACACCAGCGCAGGACGAATTCCAACTGAAGCGGGCTACCGCTACTTCGTAGACAGTCTGGGTCCCGGCCACCTCGACGACGCCGAAGCTCGGCAGATAAGCGCTTTTTTTAGACATGCTCAAGGCCAAATTGAACAACGCCTTGTTGACACCAGTCGCCTCCTCTCTCAACTCACTGCTTACGCCGCGATAATTGTCGGACCCACACACGATCCAACAACCGTGAGATCTGCTCAACTGGTCGATCTTGGTTCAGGTCGGCTACTTCTGGTCATTGTTACCTCCTCAGGTTCGGTGGAGCGTTCGATGATTGAACTCGTGAGTGGTGCAGCCGTTGATCCAGCACACCTGGCAGCAGCATCGGCTGCGATTAACGAAGCATTCGTTGGGTCCTCTCTAGGTGGTATCCCCACAGTGGGTCTCACCGGGCAATCCGAAGTTGACAAACTGATAGCGACGACCCTGGCATCAATCTCTCCATCATCGACCCACACTGGCGACCTTTATGTAGGAGGCGCTGCAAATATGGCCGGACAATTTGATGCGGTATCAACTGTTAAATCAGTGTTAGCGGTTCTGGAAGAGCAACTACTTGTCGTAGGTCTCCTAGGAGACCTCGTCGAGCGAGGCTTAAGCGTCGCCATTGGTTCAGAGACTGGCGTTGCACCACTAGCGCAGTGTGCAGTAGTTGTCGCTCCATACAAGGTCGACGGTGAACAGGTCGGTAGCATCGGTGTTCTGGGACCAACCCGCATGGATTACCCAAAAGCTTTAGCCGCAGTGCATGTGGTGAGTAGCCGTCTTGGTGAATCCTTAGGTGAGGCACACGAGGACTGAACAAGCCCATGGCAACTGACTACTACGAGTTGTTAGGAGTAGACCGCGGCGCTTCGTCCGACGATCTCAAGCGGGCCTACCGACAGTTGGCACGCCAATACCACCCTGATGCGAACCCAAACGACGAAGAGGCCGAAGCTAAATTCAAAGAAATTAGCGAAGCCTATGCCGTGTTATCAGACAACGACGCCCGTGCCAGATACGACCAATTCGGTCACGATGGGTTAAGAGGCGGAGGAACGGGCGGCGACCCATTCAATTTCGACCTCAACGATATTTTTGAAAATTTCTTCGGAGGAAACCCTTTTGGAGGCGGACGAAACCGGGGGCCTTCCGGCCCGCCCCCGGGCGAAGATCATGAAGTAGTGCTTGATCTCAGCTTCGAAGAAGCAATCTTCGGAATTGATAGCAAAGTAGAAATTCAAACAGCCGTGGGTTGCGAAGACTGTTCAGGGTCTGGTGCAGCCGAAGGAACCTCCGCTCGTCGATGTACCGAATGCGGAGGTGCTGGCCAAGTTCGACAAGTGCGACAGAGTTTGCTCGGTCAGATGGTCACCGCTGCACATTGCCCCCGATGTGGAGGGCTCGGTGAGGAAATCGAAAGTCCATGCCGGCGATGTAGGGGAGAAGGCCGGTACCGCGAATCAGTGTCCTACGAGGTCCGAGTGCCCGCAGGAGTAGACACGGGATCAACACTTCGGCTCTCGGGGCGCGGAGCAGCGGGTCCAAGAGGTGGCAATCATGGAGATCTCTATGTCCACTTAAGGGTCGCAAACTCCGGAAAATTTCAACGGGAAGGCGACACGCTATACGCAGAACTCCAAGTCACC
>JUEP01000016.1 GCA_000817105.1 marine actinobacterium MedAcidi-G3
AGATGAGGGGCTAGTGCGGGGTTGTGTTCGATATGCCCAGCAGAGGAGGCGCTAACCCATGGAGGCGCTGGGTCTAGATCGTCTAAAGCAGACCGCACCACCTCTGCGATTGCAAGTCGTTCTGCACCATCCCACCAGGTGCCCGGTGCTGCCAGCTTCTCCCACACATGTGCATGCGCAGCGGTTAAATCTGGCCGGATTGCAAGCTCCGAGGAGTGGTGGCAAGACTGAATGATTGATGTCGGGGACTGACTCATAGAAATTTCCAGTTCAGGTTTCTATTTTGTCACCGTACTTGCTTTGAGCAGGGCACGATATACGTATGGCATGGATTGAAATTGTTCCAGATGAAGAATGGGCTGAAGATGAGACGCTTCAAGGCCTTTATGACCGGGTCGTGGACAAGAGCTCTGGGCGAATCGACTACATCATGTCGGTGCACTCACTTAACCCAAGGGGCTTAGCAGCTCACGACGCGATCTACAGGTCCGCTATGGCTGGGACTGGGAGCCTGCGTAAAGTCGAACGGGAGCTAATCGCGCTGGTAGTAAGTCTCGAAAATGAATGCCATTACTGAATTCATCACCATCGGCGCGGTCTGCGTGGATTACTTAAAGACGACGATCTCCTCGTTGCAATAGAAAGGGATTGGCGATCTGCTCCGCTAAGTGGAAAACGAAAAGCGATGCTCGAGTATGTCACTAAGCTCACATTGGTTCCTTCAAGAGTGACTTCTCACGACGTGGATGAACTCCGTGGCGCAGGATTCAGCGACAGAGATGTCTTAGATATAGCTGAGGTCACGGCCTATTACGCTTACGCTAATCGGATAGCTGACGGCCTCGGCGTACCTGTGGAAACTTGGGTTGAAAACTAATTCGGTGAATTTGGGATCTAAAGATCGGTAGTGAAGTGCGGGGCGACTTCCTCCGCGAAGCGCTGTATTGCTTCGAGCCGACCTTCGTTGCCTTTTCCCAAGACAAAAAATGCGGCGTGTTCTAGCCCAACGTCTGAGTACTGGCCAATTTGATCAATAATCTCTTCCGATGTGCCGCCGATCTCACCTTGATTGAGATCACCGCCATCAAAATTAAGTCTGAAAAGGCTCGTCAGTTCGAGTTCTTGAATATCTCGATCCAATAGATCGCATTCGCTTTTGACTGCCGACCATTGTTTAGCGAGCAGATCAGGATGAGCAAAGGCAGAGTGGAAAGCGTCGCCGTACGCAGCCGTTCTCTTGAATGCTGCCGCCGAATGGCCGCCTACCCATACAGGAATGTGGTTGTTGACGGGAGTAGGACTAAACCCGATGTCCTTAAATTTGGTCCATCGTCCGTCGTACGTAGATAAGCCCTCGGCAAACAAAGTCTTAAATACCTCTAGCGTTTCATCTGCTCTCAAACCCCTCTGATCCCACGGACGGTTGACCGCTTCGAATTCTTCCTTCATCCATCCCACTCCGACACCCATAATCGCTCTGCCATGAGAAAGGTGGTCCAGAGTCGCCCAACCTTTTGCTTGTTGGACCGCTCCGCGGTAGCCGAGTATCAAGACCGTGGTGCCAAGAAGCACCCGCTCTGTGATTGCAGCAACGAACTGGAGTGTGCCTATGCAATCCAACCAAGCGCTGCCAGCTTGAGGGAAACCGCTGTTGTCGTCGGCGTAAGGGTATTTCGAATTGAGAGTTGCTGGGTCAGGCCAAGCGATATGGTCACTCGACCACACTGAGGCGTAACCGAGATGTTCAGCTTCCGTGGCGACTTGGATCATCGCTTCCCGACTTGGGTCACGCCCTGCGTCGGGCAAATGAACACCGAACTTCATAGATTTCCTATCGCTGTTTATTAGGACCCTAGAAGACGGGGCTTGGTTTATGCTGCACGGCCGATAGGAAAATATCTACGCTGCAGTCCATGAACAAGGACGAGTTCTATAAAGATGCTCGCGATGACCTGCCGGGCCCATTGGCAGGCATCAGGGTTGTTGATGCAACGACAGCGTGGGCGGGCCCTATGGCCGCCTGTCTTCTTGCTGACTATGGCGCCGATGTAATTAGGGTTGCGATGCCTGGAGATAAAGGCCTGAATTGGAAGCCATGGATTGGAGGGGGCAACCGTTCGTTTGCTGAAGAAACGGTCAATCGGAATAAGCGAAGTGTCTCGGTTGATCTTCGAGAAGCGGCAGGTGCCGAAACTTTTTTGACTCTTGTTGCTTCGGCGGACATGGTGATCGAAAATTTTAAGCCAGGGACGCTGGCAAGATGGGGCGTGGGGTACGAGGAATGCCGCAAGACGAAACCCGACATTGTGTATTTGTCGGTTAGTGGTTGGGGGCAGTTCGGCCCAGAATCGGAACGTCCTGGATATGACCCGGGCGCGTTAGCTCACAGCGGGTGGATGGCATTAAATGGATCGAAAGATGGCCCGCCAACGAAAGCGCCAACTTTTCTAGCTGATGATCTTTCGGGTCTTCACGGCGCATTGGCCGCCCTCGCAGCATTGCGTCACCGAGACGTCACTGGTGAAGGCCAGCACGTCGACGTCTCGCTTTTGGATTCGATTATCTACCAATCGAATGGATACCTCACATTAGGAGCAACCGGCGGTTCCCTTGAAAGATGGGGGAGTGAAGTCAGGGTTTGCGCGCCGACTAATTGTTACGAATGCGTCGACGGTCACGTCTTTATGGCACTGATACTTGATGCCCATTGGCTAAGACTTACTGAGGTTTTGGGGTGCCCTGAAATGGGTCGTGACTCCCGATACGTAACTAATGAGGACCGGCTAGCTCATAGATCCGAAGTTGATTCGTTGGTAGCGAATTGGTGTAGCGAACGAACGAAACAAGAGGTCGTGTCCGTGATAGACGCAGCTGGAATAGTTATCTCATCGGTCAACACCTTCGCGGACGCTGCACAAGACCCGCATGTACTTGAACGAGACTTGTTGCAGGAAACAAGATTGGTTGATGGATCTTTTGCGCCGCTAACGGGCCCCGCAGCGAAGTTCAGTCGAACTCCAGTGAAGGTGCGACACGGTGCCCCCCTACCAAATCAGCACACTGACGAAATCTTGGCTGAAGTGGGTGTTACTAGGGAGCAACTAGACGCGTTGCGTGCCGCTGGAATAATTGATTGATAGATCAACCCTTGATGTCCTTCCTTGATGTCAACATGTAGTCCATGAACGTGATTCTCATCGCAGTGGTGGCTTTTCTTTCTGTAGCGGTTGGCTACCTGTTAAGTCAATTACGAGTTCGAACCGAGGAGGTCGATCTCCCGCAGCCTGAAGCTCGGTTGGACACTGAAGGACTAGTAACTGCTGTCAAAGAAGCTGTTGATGCACAGGTCAGTAAAGCTGCGCAGTCAGCATTAAAGGCCAATAACGAACTCGCTGGTCAGTTGATCGACGAACGTAGCCGAACATTGGAAGAGCAGACGAAGAACCTGTTGCAGCCTGTTACAGAACAAATGGATCAACTAAAGACTTCGGTAGGTGATTTGAAGTCGAGTTACGAAAAAAACAAGGGGTCCTTCGAGGCCCTGAATGAAAACTTGATGCATCAAATTACTGAGTTGAATACTCGAACCGGTGCGCTCGCTGGCGCATTGAAGTCGCCTTCGGCGAGAGGGGCATGGGGAGAAAATCAGCTGCGAAATATTATTGACCTTTCGGGAATGGCTTCATTCTGTGACTTCTCCGAACAGTCCTCAGTTTCTAGCAACGATGGATTGCTGCGCCCCGACTTAACAGTCAGGCTTCCTAACGGAGCCTTTCTCGTGGTTGATTCCAAAGTTCCCCTCTCTGCGTACCTGCGAATGCAAGAACTTGATGATTCTGTTGCGAGAGAAGCCGAATTGAAAAGTCATGTGAAAGCTTTGCAGGACCATGTCAAAGCCCTAGCGGATAAGCGTTATTGGGCACTCTTTGATGATGCGCCAGATTTCGTCGTGATGTTTGTGCCAGGAGAATCATTCCTTGCTGATGCGTTACGAGCAGAGCCTGCTCTCGTAGATGAAGCGATGCGTCAACGTGTGGTAATTGCGTCACCGATGAGTCTGATGGCGCTCCTCCTGACCATTGCTCGGGGTTGGCAAACAACCCAATTAGCTGAGAACGCCAAAAAAGTAGAAGAGCATGGTCGCGAATTGCACCATCGTGTTGGCACCACTTTGACTGCTATGGCTAAGACTGGTCGGGGCTTAGAATCAGCTACGAAGGCATACAACGAAATGGTTGGCAGCGTAGAAAGCAGGGTGTTGCCAACCCTTAGACGCTTTAGCGAGCTAGGTGTTTCCAGTGATGAGTTGCCGGAGGTCAGGCCAGTGGAATCCGCAGCGCGAACCATTACGGCGAACGAGCTTGAAGCCTCACCAAACGCGGAAGATCCAGATATCTCTGAAGCTAACTAATGCTCTGGGCTACTTCGATAAAGGGTTCAATGATTTCTAGATTTGCATCAAGGTGTTTATTCCCTTGCCGCAAAAATGGAATAAGGAGTTGAGTCACGCCCGCTTCTGCGTAGGCCTCGACCATTGAAGCGTCCATTTGGTCGTTGACCGCGCCAACATGAATCTCGATGTCGTCTATTGACCGACCTTCTGACTCCAGAAAAGTTGCCAATCGTGAAACCATCTCACTGCTTTCATGAGGAGAGAGATTGATTCCGTACCAACCTTTGCCGTATCTGGCGGTGCGGCGAAGAGCAGCGTCGGAATGTCCGCCGATACAGATTGGAATCCCGCCTTCTTGAACAGGTTTCGGGTGCATGCGACATGCCGGCAGGTTGTACATATCTCCGGAGAATGAACTCAACTCGTCATTCCAGAGTGTTCTTATGACCTCAAGGTATTCGTCGCATCTTTTTCCACGGTTTGGCCATGGAGCTCCGCAGGCTTCGAATTCTTCCCAGCTCCACCCAACTCCTACTCCGAAGTCAAGACGCCCATTGGATAGGAAATCCAGCGTGGCGTATTCCTTTGCTGCATAGACCGGGTTGTTCTGGGGAAGAATACAGATTCCAGTTCCCAATCGCAGTTTGGATGTGCAGGCAGCAAGAAATCCTATGCTGCTGACCATATCCATGAGTCCGGAACCATCAGGGAACCTGAAAACACCATCAGAAGAGCCCGGATATTGAGACTCGTATTTGTCGAATATCACGACGTGTTCGCCTAGCCACACTGAATGAATCCCGATCTCTTCAGCCTTTTGCCCGAAGTCCTTGAGGAATTCGGGTGTTGCAACGGGCGAGCGCAATGGGGTGAATAGGCCGATTTTCATCTGTGCACTTCTTTCGGTTATCTGAGTTCATCATGGTCACTGTTGCGGCCAATGACCGCGAAAAGAGCGTAGCCGCGGAGGTGGTACCGACTTCGGGTTGAAGCTGGGCACACATCTTGGGCATCTCACAGGCCGGCACGGCTACGGTCGGTACATGGCAAGAATCTTTCAACAGATGGTGGCTCGACCCGATTCGAGTAGAACTGCTCTCCAGCTCGAAGATCAAGGTTTTGATGGGGTTTCCTTCGTTGATTCTCAAAATCTGTCTGGCGATGTGTATGTCGCAATGACCACAGCAATTCAAGCAACGGAAGCGCTACAGGTTAGTTCGGGGGTGACCAATCCTGTTACGCGTCACCCCGCAGTAACCGCGGGAGCGGTAGCTAGCGTTAATCGGCTTGCCCCAGGTCGTGTGCAACTAGGTATCGGTAGAGGAGATTCAGCGCTCGCTCATTTAGGAAGGGCGCCCGCTCGCGTTAAAGATTTCGAGCGATATTTATCGGCTCTGCAGAGCTATCTTCAGGGCGAAGAAATACCGTTTGAGAATTTAAACTTTGGAGAAGCGTTAGCTCCCCCCGTCGGTGAACTTGAACTGGCAGACACTGCTGGAACAAGCAAAATTGCCTGGCTTCCTGGTTCGGTAGAAAAAGTACCGGTAGAGGTCTCGGCGACCGGTCCTAAAGTAATTGGAGCTGCAGCTAGACACGCGGAACGGATCATGTTCGCGTTAGGAGCTGACCCAGACCGAATCAGTTGGGGAATAGAAACAGCGCGCAGCGCTCGCAACGAAGCAGGGCTCGACCCCGATGACATCAAATACGGGGCTTATGTGAACGTGGTTTGTCACGGCGACTTAGAACGCGCTCGGAATCTGGTTCGTGGAGGGTTATCAACATTTGCCCGATTTTCGGTTATGCACGGTGAGGTCGTAGGTCCAGTGTCGGAGGCACAACGCAAAGTTATGACTGAACTACACGATAACTACGACATGAACAGTCATACTCGTGCTGATAGCCAGCAAGCATCGGTATTGACACCCGATTTTGTGGACAGCTACGCAATAGTCGGAGCGCCCGACACATGTATAGAACGCATAGCGGCACTTAACCGCTTAGGTTTGGACAAGCTGATATTCGTTGGAGCCACCATGGGGACTAACCGAGAAACAGCTTCTGAGTCTGACGCACTAATTCGCGATGAAGTGCTTCCCAATTTAGACCGCTAAATCGAATCTAGAAGGGCTCTGCTGTACGTATTGGCGGCGTGGTCCCAGGTCAATATCGCATGGGATCGAGCCGCATTTACATCACGCCACAGCCGCTGAATGGGTTCATCGGCGCGCATAGCGTTCGCGCCGCTTGCTTCATATAAACGGTCGACAGCATTTGCTAATGCTCTGACTCCCCAGCCGCAGTCTCGAATTATTGATGCGTTAATTACTGGATCAACTTCTTCGACACCACCCAGATGATCTAATCGGGCGGCAGCGTCATATAGGAGCAGCTCCGCTGCACGAATTTCTGCTGTTGACTCAGCAAGCCTGTATCCCGCGGCGGGATCATTTCTCTGGACGCTGGCGAGTGCAACGAGAAAATGGTCATCGATTCTCTCTTGGAATCGCCGAACCGCTGCCTTAGCGGCGCCTATTACTGGGGCCGCTAGCACCAGTATTGCTGTAGTTCGCCATGGACAGGTATAGAGAGGGGCCCCGTAGTGCAGCTGGCCAGGTGCTTTACGGGCCATAGTTTCACTGACATGTAAGACACGATGAGCGGGCACTGCGACCTCATCGGCTATGACAAGATCTTTGCTTCCAGTGCCACGAAGTCCTACTACATTCCAGGAATTGTGGTCGATAATCACATCTTCCGCCGGTACGGCACAAATAACAGGTGCGGGTTGGTCGCCCGGTAAAAACCCGCCCACGCTCAGCCAGGGAGCGTGGTCGCAACCTGAGCCAAAGCCGAAACGACCCGACACAATTACATCGCTTCCTTCTTGCCGAAATTGTGTCTTAGGCACTATGGAAGCGCTAACGAGATTGGTTGGGTCAGACCAAATCTCATGCTGTCCCTCGGTCGGCATTTGAGCCAACATCCAGCCATGAGCGCTCCAAACAGCTAGACACCATGAAGTTGCCATGCAATATTCACCTGCGACAGCAACAGCTCTCATGTGATCTTCGATCGACGCTTGGGCACCCCCGAAAGCGCTCGGCTGCAGAAGACGGGCGGCGTTGATCGCTCTAATGTCTGCCGCATTTTCGGGGTCAATGGAGCCTGCCTCATCAGCTAAAGCAGACTTTTTCTCCCAAGACGGGCCCACCGAGTGGAGGCCGTCCACAACAGTTTCGAGATTCACGTCCTCTACCCTAGAGACCCGAAAGACGCCTGACCTAGAAACTAGAGAGATTCTTAGCCCAACTCATCGCTAATGTTGCGAGGGAAGAATTCTGATTAGGGGTGTAATGGGACGCTTAGACGGCAAAGTAGCGATAATCACAGGCGGAGCAAGAGGCCAAGGCGCAGCTGAAGCAGAAATGTTTCGAGACGAAGGCGCGCACGTGATTATCACAGATGTTCTCGAAGACGAAGGTGGCAAAACCGCTGGCACATTGGGCGTCGAATTTTTGTCTCATGATGTTTCATCAGCTGAAGCTTGGGAAACCGTTGTTTCAGATGTGATATCCCGTCACGGTCGCATTGATGTCTTAGTCAACAATGCCGGAATTCTGAGAGGGGCCAGACTGGTTAACACGAGCGACGATATTTGGGACCAAACAGTCGCCATCAATCAGACTGGCGTTTTCTATGGAATGAGAGCCGTTGCCCCACAGATGATTGAACAAGACTCGGGTTCAATTGTGAACATCAGTTCAGTAGCTGGCTTAGAAGCGACTTTCGCGTCAATGGCCTACGGAGCAACTAAGTGGGCAGTTCGAGGTATGAGTAAAATCGCGGCACTTGAACTTGGTCGACATAACGTGCGGGTTAATTCGATCCACCCGGGGCTAATCAATACAGATATGACTTCTGAGTTCGATAAAGACAGAATGGTTAGAGCAATACCGTTGGGGCGAGAAGCTGACGCTAGCGAAGTTGCCGCCGTGGCGCTGTTCTTAGCGTCGGACGATTCGAGTTACTGCTCTGGTCAAGAGTTCACGGTTGATGGCGGTATGCATCGCTAGGTGACTTCCACCTTCGACGCCCTCAAAGTTCGTCATTTCCCGCTGCTTTTTGCGTCCGGTTGGACGTGGAATCTTTCGCGCTGGGGAGTTTCTTTCATTGGTCCGTTCATAGCCAATGATTTGACTGGATCTGCTCGAATGGTCCAACTAGCGGGGGTAGCTCTGTGGTCACCGCTGTTGTTCGGTGGGGTAGTTGGGGGATGGGTATCTGACCGCTTCGACCGTCGCCGGATCGTAATAGGACAGTTCTTTGTGACAATCCCAGGCCTAGCGATCCTTGGATGGATCGAAATTACAGGCCGACTCCAACTTTGGATGATTTACCCAGTTCTTTTTGTGACTGGTGTGGGTTGGGTCTTTGACATGGTGGGGCGACGTGTCATCGTCTATGACCTTGTAGGCCCAGAGAAAATAGACAACGCGTTGGCCCTCGAGTCGAGCGGCACGGCAATGGCTTTGGCATTTGGAGCGTTAGCTGGCGGCTCACTTATTCAAGGGGTAGGTGTCGGTTGGGCCCTGATAGTTATGGGGGCATTGCAGGTCATTTCATTGGCAACTTTTGCGACGGTTCCATCAGTTACAGCGCGTAGGAAAGTTGCTGCCGCAGGTTTTACGGCCTTGATAGAAGGCATCAAAATGCTCCGCACCGAAAAAAATCTCATATCAATCCTCGGTGTGACCGCCTTCGTCAACTTCTTCTTCTTTTCATCAACCCCTCTTTTGCAGGTAGTCGGAGGAAAATTTAACGTCGGACCCGCATTGTTAGGCCTCCTCGCAGCAATGCTGGGGATCGGAATGTTTATTGGCTCGATAGGAGTAGCCCGATACCACCCGGTGCGACGCGGCCTTTTATATGTCACCGGTTCCTACATAGCTTTTGCGTTTATGGTCGGGTTCGCCCTATCGCCGTGGTACGCCACATCTGCGATGTTCCTGGTATGTGCCTCTATCGGCATGGGTTTCTTCGGATCGACCCAATCCATTCTGGTTATGGACTCGGTATCTGAGGAACGACGGGGTCGGGCTTTGGGATTGCTTAGTAGTGCCATCGGAGTCTTACCTCTGGGCATGCTGGCAGTTGGAGAGATTGCCGAAGTTTTTGGGGCTTCGCAGGCGGTCGCTATTGGTGTTCTTACCGGAGCGCTGCTGATGACATTGTTCTTGCGTATGAGGCCCGAAGCTATCTACCAACGCCAGATCCTTGAAGAAGTAGTCGCCAGTTCAAGAGAGCTGCCAGATTTACCCGAAAGTCGGCGCCCGAACGTATTTGATTTAAAGGCTTTCTAATTCATGTCGTTGACAGCCAGTCTCTGAGATCGAAGAGCGAAGCATTCGAAATTTCATGACCCATCGGATATTCAACGTAGTGAGGTTCCTGCCCCGCTTCGCTCAATACGTCGCGAATTCGACGACCGCGTTCAATCTCAACCATCGGATCAAGTGAGCCGTGTTGAATCAAGATGTTGGGAACTGATGACAGGTTGTACTCAAAGTCGGGTATGTCTTGGAGCATTCCTGAAAGGCAAGCAATAGCAGACGGTGCAGTGACGATTTCTTGCCCAAGTCCAACGGCAAGAGTCATAGCGCATCCTTGAGAGAAACCGATAATGACTGATTCCGATCGATAAAAGCCTCCTGCCTCGCAAACCCCATCAATTGTTCGATCAATTGCCTGTACCGAGGACTTAAACGTATGAGCATCAACAGTCCCGCTCTCGTCTCGCTCATACCAGGCCGCGCCAAAGGGCACTAAATCGATTGGTGCCCGGAGACAAACCGAGGTGAAACGCCCATCTGGATCAATATGTTGCACTATTGGCGCCAAGTCATTTTCGTCTGCACCGAATCCGTGAAGCAGCACCAACAGTCGATCGCCTGGCCCCAAAGAGCCCACCGGATTAATTTTCAACAACCCCTGATTTTCTTCCATCGGACTCCCTCACAACGCATCTAGATCAGCACTCATCACACGTTAGATGAGAGCATTGACTGATAGCACGCCGCCCCAGAACTCATTTGAGGCGACGAAACTCAACCACTGCCATACGATGGCGCACGGCATGACTGAAGCAACAGACCACTTTGACACCCCACGGGCATGGGCTGTGGCTGTTGGCGCGTCCATCGCGAACGGAGTCGCGTTCGGGGTTCTCTACACTTTCGGCGCATTCGTCAGTTCTATGGGCCAGGAGTTTGATACGAAACTCGGCCCGACCTCAATTGTTTTTGGTCTATCCATGTTTCTGTTTTTTGGTACCGGAGCAATATCGGGCCGATGGGCCGATCGGTACGGCCCGCGGCCGCTTTTATTGATTGGTGGTGCGCTGTTTTGCGGAGGTCTTGTTGCCACCTCATTTGTTACTGCAATATGGCAGGGCTACATCGTCTACGGAATCGGGTGTGGATTTGGGGGAGGAATCTTTTGCTCCCCGCTTTTCTCAACAGTTGCTACCTTCTTTGTGAAATACAGAGCTTTGGCTCAAGGAGTAGCAGCCACCGGTTCAGGCTTCGGAACGTTGCTTTTAGTTCCATTTGCTAAGGCGATTATTGATACAGAAGGCTGGCGCAATAGCTACCGAATTTTGGCTGTTATTTCAGCTGCTGGTTTTCTGATTGGCCTCGTTATGGTGAGACGATCGCCATCTCAGGCTCCAGGAGTTAGTGGTGGACACGTCCGCAGCGTGATGCGGACCAGAGAATTTAAGACCATTTCTGTTGCTTTTGGTTTGATGTCAATGGCATTGATGGGTTCCTTCGCCTTTGTTATTAAATTCGCCGAAGACGATGGGATCACACCATCTAACGCAGCGCTGTTGATGAGCGTTGTGGGAGCATCAAGCATCTTGGGCAGGCTTCTACTAACTGCGGTAGCCGGAAAACTGGGTTCTGTGCGCCTGCTTCAGATTGCGTTGATGGCACAACCAGTCGCATATTTTTTCTGGATTATTGCTGACGGTCGCTACTACATGCTTGTGATTTTCGCGGCCTTACTTGGACTTACCTATGGCGGTTTTGTCGCGTTAGCTGGTGACGTCGTTGCCTTCTATTTTGGTTTGGTTGGTATCGGCGCCGTTACTGGAATGCTCTTCTTCTATTCGGGATTCGGCAGCCTCATCGGCCCCCCAATAGTCGGGTTCCTAGCTGATCTTTCTACTCTGCGGATCTTGCCGGTAGGTGCAGTATTTGTAATGGCCTCGCTAGGTGCAATCGTTCTGCTCACAGCCTCAACCCGACCTGTTGATTTTGGGGTGACTGCTCCGGCAGACCCACCAGCAACTGAAGTAGCCGTTGATACTGGCGCGACCAGCCGACGACCGACAGTGTTCGAACTTGAAGCAGTCTGAGCCGCAAAGAGCCTAGATAGCGAAAACGGCAAATGTGTAGCCAAATGGATGCAACAATTGGGTCATTGCACATTCACTGGTTCAAGAAGTGATGCTCTGATGAGTGTCAAAGGTCACATAGCCGAAGAGGCTGGTGTTGGGCTTGTCGAAAGCTTCGACCTTTCAACTGATGAGGCTTCTCTTTTACGGCTACTCGAAGCAGTTTTTCAGTTCTGGGAAACCGTGCAGTTCGGCCCCATCATCCAAGGAGCGGCATACGAAATAAAGGCCCCTTGCGCACCACGGATAACAGTGATGGACGGCTATGCCACCCTCGACTTCGATCAATGGCACATGCATATATGTATTGGGCCGACAATTGGTAATCCATCAGATCCCACTGACCCCCAGATAGCAGCGAAGCGGCCATGTCAGCGAGCACAGCTATATCGTCTAATTAGAGAAGACGCACCTGTTTCGTGGGGAGTCAGACTTTTCAATGGAGACAATGAACAACTGATGACGGTGTTGCTACCAAACCCCTTCCTCGACCAAGACGACCAGCCATGTGAACCTAATTGGGAGCGACTGGCTTTATGGGATCAACTGAGAAGCGAGTTTCTGAATCTCGATTCTGACCCTTTCGACCGTTCTGGCCACAGGTTCGTACACGGCTAGCCCAAGCACGCACACCCATCGGGAAGCTAACTTTCGGAGCTATGGAAAAGCCGCTTTCAGATGTGATGGTCCTGGATTTGACTAGAGCACTAGCTGGGCCAATTTGCGGTCGACTTCTAAGCGACCTGGGCGCCCGCGTAATCAAGGTCGAACCGCCAGATGGAGATTTAACACGATTACTGTTACCCCGAGTTGATGGATTGTCTCCATACTTCGTGCAATACAACGCAGGTAAAGAATGCATTTCAGTTGATCTCTATTCTGAGGCAGGCCGAGAACTTTTTCTGCAACTCGTTCAGCACGCCGACGTTGTCTTAGAAAATTACCGACCCGACGTGATGAACCGGTTAGGGATTGACTTCGAGCAACTTCAGGCCGTAAACCCAAAGATTGTTATGGCGTCAGTCAGCGGCTGGGGACACGATAACTCCCGTTCAGGAAAAGGAGCGTTTGCGTCGGCTATTCATGCCGAAGCAGGTGTCACAGAGATGGTTGCTCGCCGACGTGAAGAGGAACCAAGAAATGATCCGATGTCGCATGCGGATACCTGCACTGGTCTTCACGCTTTAGGAGCAGTGCTCGCAGCACTACACATGAGAGACCGCACGGGGGCAGCCCAGAAAGTCGAAGTATCGATGGCGGAGAGCACCTTGATGGTGAATGACTTAGCGGCCATTGAAATGACAGGACAGGACCCTATGGTTGGGTTCAAAGGCGGCCAAAATTGGTCGCCTGTGCTTCGGATGGCAAATGGTCGCTATGTGAGCATCACGACCGACATAACAACAAATGACGGTTTCCGATACATGATCGAAGCCATGAACCGTCCAGACCTGGCCATTGACTCTCGTTTCGCCCTTATCGAAGATCGCGTAAAGAACCGTGAAGCGCTAACCGAAATTCTTGCCGAGTTTGTCGCCACTTTCGAAGATGCCGACGCAGTTGAAGCAGCTATCGGACCGAGAGGAGTTATCGCCGCTGAAGTGCGATCAGTGAGAGAACTAGCAGCTACCGAGTGGGCGAAAGAACGAGAAGCTTTCGTCGATATTGACAGTGGCCGAGGCGAAATGATTACCGTTCCCCAGTCGCCATGGCGGTTTCGCGGGGCGCTAGCCGGTGTGGAACCACGAATCGGATATCGAGGTCAAGACAATCGCGAGGTTCTCCAGCAAGTGCTTGGCCTAAGTGCCTCCGAGTTAGATGACCTCGAAACCGAAGCAGTTATTAGTAGTCGCCCACCTAGATGGGCAAGGGACGCTTCTTAGACTTCTAGATCCCTGGAATCGAAGAGAAGTCTGGGTCACGTTTTTCGACGAATGCCGCTACTGCTTCTGTATTAGCGGGCGCTCCCAAGAGAGTCGCATACGCCGCAATCTCACGTTTGTGAGCCGCCCAGGCGTCCTCGGGTCGGCCGGATCCCATGAGCAGTTCTTTTGTTGCAACCAGCGACGGGATGGGATTCACAGCTAACTCGGTAGCGACCGAGATCGTATCCGCCATGAGGTCTTCTGGATCGCAGACCTTCCAAGCGAGGCCCATCTCAAGGCATTCTTCCGCAGAGAACCAGCGCCCAGACATCAGAACGTAAGCGGCGTTTTGCCAACCCATTCGCGTTGCGAAGGTGTAGCTGCTGCCAGCTTCGGGCGCTAACCCTAACTGGGGGAAAGGAGTGCGAAGCTTCGCTGTATTCGACATCAAAACCAGATCACAATGGGCGAGAAAAGTCATTCCGATGCCAACACCCAAGCCGTTTACAGCCGCAACCAAAGGCTTTTTAAATTCAGTTAGTTGCTTGAGCATGGCCGGGAACTGATGGTCTCCTGCGCCCTCGCCAGATAGCCCATCTTGCATTTCCTGTAGATCTTGACCAGCGGAGAATGCCCGACCCTCTCCGGTGATAACAGCTACAGCGACTTCGTTGTCGGCTTCAGCTGCTGCCAACTCATCTCGAATTCCAGCGAACACGGCGTTGTTCATCGAATTCAAGGCTTGGGGCCTGTTAATTGTTATGACTCTCACTCTGCCATGATCTTCAGTAATGATAACGGGGTCGCTCATAGGAGCATCTTGACATGTTGAGTCACACTTTGCATATAAGAAATTATGAGCCGGCTAGGTGCCCACGGCGACGGATATTTCCCGAATACCATCTCAATATTGATACCCCCCAAATGATCCGGAGATGCATTGCATTACTACTTTGATTCGTGGCGTCGATACACCGATTTCCAAGGTCGCTCGGCAAGGCCTTCTTACTGGTGGCCAACGCTGATCTCAGCGATTGTCACAGTTTTCCTTGGGGGTATTTCGGCTTCCATTTGGAGCCTTGATAGCAATGACGTCGGGCCTCTGGAAGCGATTTACTTCTTAGCGTATTTGTGCCCCAGCATTGCTCTAGGTGTTCGCCGTCTGCATGACGTGGGGCGTAACGGAAAATGGATGTGGCTTATCCTCACTGGAGTTGGTGTAATACCAATCCTGTACTGGGCCGTTCAGCCAAGTACCCCCGAAAATAATCAATGGGGCCCACCACCAGGAACGACGACATAGGCGTCGCGCTACATGGCATCTAAGTTCATGAATCCAACGAGAGATATAGGGCCGACAATTGCAGAACTCCATGTCGGAGACGACCCAAGCGCATGGGAACGACTCGGCTTTTGCATCAACGAAAACCGATCCTTGATTGGTAGGACGGAAGTTGTTTTCAGCGATGGACCGAAGGGGATCCATTCATGGGTACTTCGCAACAGCATGCCGTCGCAATTCGGCCCGATACCCACCACCTTCACCGAGAACCCGGTCCCCAATCCCTCTATTGCTCATCCCAATGGTTCGATTGGTTTTCATCACGTTGTTCTCATGGTCCCAGCATTCGATTTAGGGAAAACAGCGCTAAGCAATGCAGGGGTGCACGTTGAACAAGGTCGACCATTTGGCTCCACCGAAAAAGCGATGCTTCGTTCAGCACCCAAAATGGGCGATATAGAACTAGAACTCATTGGCCCTGAATCTGAAGACCGTTCACGCCACTGGCAATTGTGGGGACTAGTTATCGCTGTCGACGACATAGACGAAACAGCAGATTTTTTGGGAGACCTGATAGGTCAAGTGAAACCGGCAGTGCAACCCAGTCGTCGAATCGCCACCGTGAAGAAAGAAGCAGAGTTAGGTGTAGCGGTCGCATTTTTAGGTCCGAGGGAATGTTTCGAGTGAGTAAATCCAAAGTTGTTAAGCCAAAAATTTAAGGTCAGTAAAGTTGACCCGGCTATTGTGCGAGCATTCGAACAAATGAAATAGGTGGTGACAGAATGAAAATTTTCCAACGAATGATTCAGTTTCGTCCGGAGTGTTCTCTGGAAGGGCCAGCCAAAGTGGCAGAAATGGTGTCCTACCTGAACTCGAACAGCGACTTCACATGGTACGGATGGCAGTCTCTATCCGGAGCCCCAGTAGGTTCTTGTGGACTCAGCACTCGAGTTGATAGCTGGTCAGATATGTTGGCGGCGCAGCCGGCCATGGCTGAAGATGCCGGTTTCGTGAGCAGAGCCAGCGAGCTCATCGCCATGTATCAAGAACCTGCAATGGACTGGGTTATGAGCCCAATAGCTGGATCTGAAAATATGCCAGCTGAGCCGACCGAGATTCTGGTCAACACCGTCAATCGCGCTGCTTTCCACAATGTCAGCAAGGCAATCGACGTGTCGCAACAATTCGTAAACATGGTCAACGGAATTGCTGGAACCCCAGCTGCCGCGCTGATGACGCCATTAGGGGAAGGCGGCTGCAGCTTCGCCATGTTGCTCTACTACGGATCGATAGCAGAGTATGAAGAGCGCAATAACCCGGAAGTTTGGTCAATGGTCGGAGATAGCCCAATTCAAGCCGAAGCCCAGAATATTTTTGATGCCTCCGCAACACAGCAAGTAGTCACACGACGTATTGCCTAAATACGGCACCACAAAAATAAGTAACGAGATCCTCACCTTCATTCCGTGATGGAATGAAGGGATGAGGATCTCTGTTGCTTTTCCACCCATTCCCGAAACCCCCGCCCATATCGAACTTGCTGAACAACTCGGGTACGACACGGCCTGGGTGTATGACACGCCAGCCCTTCAGTTAGACGTATGGATGATTCTGGCGTTGGCGGCGAAACGCACCGATCGAATCAAGCTTGGTCCAGGGGTTCTGATCCCATCTCTGCGCCACCCAATGGTGACTGCGTCAGCCATAGCGACCTTGGTTGATTTAGTGGGCGAGGAACGTGTGATCATCGGCGCTGGAACCGGGTTTACCGGTCGACGTGCAATGGGCCAAAAACCTCTCAAATGGGCCGAATTCCCAGAAATGATTGAACAAGTGCAAGCCTTATTGAGAGGCGAGACGGTGATTGTTGATGGTAAGCCTGCCGCAATGTTGCACTGGGATACCCAGGCACCGGATCGTCCGATTGAAGTGCCTTGGATCTTGGGCGTAAATGGTCCCCGAGGGTTAAATACGGCAGCTGAAATCGGCTGCGGTGTTTTCACTTCGCGACCCCGCCCAGATGCCAACTACGAAAAACTTGATGACGTCGTCTTGTTGACAAGCGGAGCAATTATGAGCGAGGACGAAACAGTTGACTCCCCTCGAGTAATCGAAACCGCAGGCCCATGGGTGAGTGTCGCTTACCACGCGTTTTTAGAACAAAACGATCAACGGTTAGGAACACTGCCCAACGCGCAACAATTTAGAGAACTAGTCGAACAAGTCCCTGAAGATGAGCGCCATCTCCATATCCACGCGGGTCACTTGACACACCTCAACGACATCGACCGTGAAGTCGTTGTCGGCGATTCGATGTTTCTTTCGCCGTTCACCCTGCCCGAAGCCGAGGTCAAAGCTCGTATAGATGAACTTGATTCACATGGCATAACAGAGATCGCTTATCAACCTATGGGCGACATAGAGCGAGAAATGAAGACGCTGGCGAGGGCTGCCGGCCTCAGTTGAATGCTGCGCACTGAACTACTGCAGATCAAATAGAAAAAACCGATTTGCTATGCCCGGGCTGCCTTGACGGTGTCAGCGATGGCGTCAGGATCTGGCGGAGCACCATAAAACATCATCGTTGAGCGATCAGCGAACTGGTTTCGCTCCCTGAGTTTGGCCCCAACTTCTCGAGGTGTCCCCGAAACACACAAAAGATCAACAAGGTCATCATCAATCTTTTCCGTCATTTTTTTCCAGTCGCCTTGCTTTGATAGCTGATTCAGTTCTGGCTGCAGATTTTCGTAACCATGAAAATCAAGAACACCCGCATAAGCCGGAGTTGAACCATAAAACGCTAGTTGCGCAGCCGCTTTATTGCGCGCATCTTGCACTTCCGCGTCGTCGCGACCCATAGCAACAATCGTGAGACACGCCACCGTCACGTCTGAGGCTTCGCGACCCGCTGACTCCGCACCACTTCGCAAAACCGGAAGCGTTTCGGCTTCCATATGGTCAGGCGTGTGGAACGGATGGACGAAAAATCCATCAGCTGATTCGCCGATTATCTCAACCATCTTCGGTCCAACCCCAGCTACATAAATCTTGGGGCGATCAACGTCGAGCGAACCTGGACTAAAGAACGGAGTCATCAAAGTGTGGGTATAAAACTCACCCCGAAAATCGAGCTTCTCACCGCTTTGAAAGTTGTCCCAAATAGCGTGAAGGGCGGCAATATATTCCTTCATTCTCGCGGCTGGCTGCGACCAACTTTCGCTGTAGCGCTTCGTGATATGCGGCTTTATCTGAGTGCCCAAACCCAAAATAAAACGACCGTTTGAAAGTCGCTGCAAATCCCACGCAGTAACTGCACATGTCATCGGGTTGCGTGCAAAAGCGACAGCTATAGCTGTTCCAAGTTGAATGTCATCTGTTTGGTGAGCAGCGAGTGCCAGCGGCAGAAAAGGATCATGGGAGGCCTCAAAAGTCCAGGCAGCGTCAAGTCCCATTTTTTCAAACACCACGGCTTCAGAGGCACACCCATCCGGGGAGGACGCGGTAGTTGCGCCATCAATTATGAATTCTGTCATCGTAATTCCCTCGAATCAGTCGCCATACCAGTCGATGCCGCCTTGACCGTTTTGGCGAGCTATCTCTGCTTGAGCCATGGTCAATTTGGCTAGCTGATTCATGTGAACTTCGTCTGGTCCGTCTGCGATCCGCATCAAACGTCCCGTCACATACATTTCAGCGATAGGCGTGTCGCCGCTGACTCCCTTACCGCCGAAGATCTGCATGGCTCGTTCAGCTACGTCATGGGCGAGTTTCGGTCCGACAATTTTCACCATGGAAATGTAATCACGGGCGCCCTTAGCTCCCGATCTATCCATCTCTGCGGCCGCCTTAAGTACCAACAGCCGAGCTTGTTCGATAGAGCAACGTGCCCGGGCGATGTCTTGGCGGACCGAAGAAAAGTCTCTCAGTTTGCTTCCGAAAGCTTCGCGTTGTTCAGCTCGGGCGCACATCAGGTCAAGCATCCTTTGCGCCATCCCCACATTGGTCATCGCGTACTGGAAACGGCCAGGTCCTAGCCGACCCTGAGCAATTTCAAAGCCCCGGCCTTCACCCAAAATGATGTTGTCTACCGGAACGCGTACGTCGTGATACGCAAGTTCGCCGTGACCTGCTGGAGAATGGAAGTTACCGAACACAGACAAAGGGCGAACGATTTCTAAACCGGGAGTGTCTTTAGGGACGATGACCATGGAGTGTCGCTGATGCCGCGGGTTGTCCGGGTTAGAAACACCCATCGTGATAACGAATTCACATAATGGGTGGTAGATGTTGCTGCTCCACCATTTACGGCCGTTGAGGATGTAGTGATCGCCGTCACGATCTATCTGCAACTCCATATTCGTAGCGTCAGAAGATGCGACCTGAGGCTCGGTCATACCGTAGGTGGATCGGATTCGTCCTTCCATCAACGGGCGCAGCCACTGATCTTGCTGTTCAGCAGTTCCGTACTTTGCGAGCACCTCCATGTTTCCGCGATCGGGGGCCGAACAATTGAACACCTCAAATGACCAAGGCACACGACCCATCACCTCGGCTAAAGGAGCGAACTCCAGATTTGTGAAGCCCGGGCTCCATTCGTTGTACTCAGCAGGCAAGAACCAGTTCCAAATACCGGCATCTTGAGCTTTGCTTTTCAAATCCTCGACGACTGGGGGTTGTTGCCACATGTTGGCCGCATCTTCAACGAACGCGTGATGTTCGGCTTCGGCCGGGTAGACATGCTCTTGCATGAATGCTTCGAGCTTTTCTTTGTGCTCAAGCGTTTTATCGTTGTAATCAAAATCCACTTTCGAACTCCTCTATGAGTTGAACCTGTGAACTGAATAATTCCACAAGTAGGTCGACCTATGTTTTGTGAATGGACTCAGATCAAGGATCGGCTATGGTGAGCATTGATTCGGTAGGGCTGAGGAGCTTACGTGGAAGACGACAATTCTCTAGTTCCAGCGATGATCGCTGTGTTTCTCGGTATCGGTGGAGCGATAGCTGGTGTAGCGGTTGTTCTGGTAACTGTTCTCGTGCTCGGTTAGTACTCAGTTCTACGGACCATTAGATCTTTTAAATTTTTAAGTTAGGCATGTCTTGGGTCACCCTTCCCGACCATGAAGGGGCCCTTTTCTCAATGAAGTGCATCACGCCTTCAGCTGCATCTGGTTGGCTTCCCAACCAAGGAATAAGTCGCAGTTCTGTGCGTACTGTTTCATCTACTTCTGGACGCAGATTTTCCCACATCATTTTTTTTGTCACTGCTACCGAGACTGGAGCGGTATTAGCAGCGACGTCTAGAGCCCAATCCAGAGCTGCTTTAAGTACCTCACCGGGGGGAAGCGCCTTAGCGGCTAAACCAATCTGCTTAGCTTCCTCTCCCGAAAAAAATCGACCGGACATTAAAAGATCGCTAGCTACCTGCAAGCCGACCATTCGACTGAGTAGCTTGCTCGAACCCAGTTCGGGAGCTATTCCTCTGCGCACGAATGCGAACTGAAGTTTTGCGTCTTCGGAGACGAAACGTACATCGCAGGTAAGCGGAAAAGTCAGACCAACGCCGACAGCATGTCCGTTTATGGCTGCAACTACAGGTTTAGATACGTCCCAAGGCATTGTTGTCGGCATGCCTTGTTCTTGCGAGTTCGTTTCAGGGGTTTCGGCGAAGGTGTCCTCACCTTCTGACAAGTCTTGCCCTGCACAAAAAGCTCTCCCTGACCCGGTTATGACTACAGCGCGCACCTGGTCGTCTGTTTCTGCGTTGGAGAGGGCGGAACCAATCTCGGCAGCCATTTGGGTGTTCCAGGCGTTGAGACGTTCAGGGCGGTTCAAGGTTAGAAGGGCAACGCCTTGATCAACTTCGTACAAGATCGTTTCGTAAGTCATGGCCGCAGATTAGTTGTGTAAAGCTAGTTCCCGACGAGAAAAGAGCATTACGTGGGCTTAGCGGACAGACATTTCGAGGTGTTAGAAACCAACGGAGTCAAACTTCGTTGTGTTGTAGAAGGCGATGGTCCTCTCATCATTTTGATGCACGGCTGGCCGCAATGTTGGTATTTGTGGCGCCACCAGATCGACCCGCTTATTAATCAAGGCTGGAAAGTATGCGTTCCTGACCAGCGGGGTTACGGATACAGCGAATGTCCTTCGAACGTTGACGACTACCGCATCCGTGACTTGGCTGCAGACATAGATGGTTTAGCAACTGCACTCGGATACGACGAGTACGCGTTGATGATCCACGATTGGGGAGCACTCGTGGGCTGGAACGTGGCGCAGTTATATCCAGAACGCGTCCGCGCGGTCGTCGGCATGTCAGTCCCGTACGGAAGGAACCTAGACCCCGCCTGGTGTACCCAGGAATTTTGGGGAGACAACTTCTTTTACTGGGCATTCTTCTGCGAAAACGTAGGAGAAGCAGAAGAACATTTTGAGGAAGACATTCGTAAGTCACTTCTTACCGTTCATATGTCAGCATCGGGTGATTCTGGGCCATCGATAGATCAACAGGGAAAGAAAACGATGCTTGAAGCGGCTCCTGCGCCGCCGGCGGAACTTCCGTCTTGGATGACAGAGGAAGATCTCGACTATTACGTAGAGGCCTACACTCAGTCGGGTTTTCGCGGTGGTCTGAATTGGTACAGAAATATCCCTTATTTTCTGACTGACACATCTGAACTTGAAGGCCGTAAAATCAGTCAACCTTCAATCTTTATTACTGGCTCTGAAGATCCAGTGCGGAAGATGACAGGTGGCAGAACAGGGTCTGAATTGTTCGAAGATTTGCGTTCAGTGCACGTAATTGAGGGACCGGGCCATTGGGTGCAGCTTGAAGCAGTCGAAGAAACAAACCAACTTCTATTGGAGTTTCTAAACGAGTTCGTCTAGAGCCAAGTGACGATAGTTAGCGGAGATGCTCTCGGCCTGCCAGACTCTCCGCCATGAGTGAACCAATCATGAGCCATAGCGAATCAATTGAAATAAACGCGTCTCCGGAAAAAGTCTGGTCCCTGGTCACAGCGATGGACCGGTACGGCGAATGGAGCTCCGAAAACACCGGAGGATATTGGCGCAAAAATGAGGAAGGAATTCCTGGAACGGGCGCCGTAGGCGACGAGTTCGTAGGTATCAACCGCATTGGCGATGACGAATGGAAAGCCCTCGTCGAAATTATTGTCCGTGAAGAACACAAGACCTTTGCTTTCGTCACGGGTGGCACCGCCATGAACCTCATTCATTGGCGTTATGACCTGGAACCTAGTGATTCAGGCACCACATTGACTGAGTCATGGGCACTGATGAACCTGTCTCCTTTGATGATTGAGCATGGCGATGAGGAAATCCAATTCCGAGCTGCCAATGCGAAAGAGAGCATCGCCGCAACCCTTAAAGGTATGAAGGCGGCAGCCGAAAGCTGATTTAGTGAAAAGTCGTGGCCCTTTCTTAGTGGCCTGCTTGGGTGGGTTGCTCAGCGGCCTTGACACGTCGGTAAACATCGCGTTCCCAGCTATCACTGCGTCCTTCGCTATTGATGTTTCTCAGATTCAATGGGTCGTTGTTAGTTACGTTTTGACCTATTCAGTTTTGCTGCTTCCTGCGGGTCGACTGGGAGACAGCTACGGCCACGGTCGAATCATGATTGTCGGGATAGTTATCCAGGGAGTCACCTTCGTAGCTTGCGGCCTAGCCCCATCATTTACCTTGTTTCTCCTAGCTCGGGTCAGTCAGGGTGCATCTATGGCGCTGATCATAGGCACCGCCCCCGCCTTAGTGACATTGTCAGTGACTGAGGAACGTCAACCGAGAGCCTTAGGTGTTTACGCAATGCTCATGGCGAGTGGTCTAGCGATGGGGGCCCCATTGGGGGGATTGTTGCTCCAAATATGGGACTGGCCATCTGTCTACTTTTTCCGTGTCCCCTATACGGGTGTGCTCCTAGTAACTGCATTGATTGCTGGGCTGCACAAACAGACAAGGAGCAGAGGCCGGCAACCTCTTGACCTCGTTGGAGCTGTGACGTTCGCTGTCGGACTGGGGTTAACGCTCTTCGTCGCCAGTCGCGGTTTGACGTGGGGTTGGATGACATCTCGAACTTTGGTTTTGGGGTTCTCAGCTGCAGTGGTTCTCGTTCTGTTTTGTTTCGTTGAAAACAGGGCAACACTCCCGCTAATAGATCTCTCGCTTTTCAGGCGACCAGGATTCGGACGAGCAAATTTGTTGAACGCCCTAGCTAACGCGTCGATGTTTAGCATTTTTTTTCTTGGCCCTTATCTGCTCGTAGATATCAGAGGCGATGGGCCAATATCGGGTGGGCTGATCCTCGGGATAGCTCCAACCAGCACAGCGTTATCTGCATGGGCCGCTGGTCGGATGATTGAGCGGTTCGGCCTTTTGAGACTCACTCGATTTGGACTTGCTTGTCAGGGCCTTGGCCTGTTGCTCTTCAGCAGAACTGACGTGGACAGTTCGTTGGTGTCACTGATCGTTGTATTGGCGTTGGTTGGAATAGGCCTTGGAAGCTTTCAAGTCCCTAACATGAGCTTTGTCATGGCCTCTATTTCTCGCTCCCAGCAGGGGGTTGCAGGTGGAATGACTCAAATGGTTCGAGCTACAGGTCTTGTCGGCGGCCTTGCTGTTTGGAACACAGCTTTTGTTGGATTTCGCGATCGACGATCGGCAAATCTAAACATTGAGGATGTGGCGTCACCGGAAGTCTTTGTGCCTACCTTCGCTGAAGTTGTGGGAATGTCGGGCTTACTAGCGCTATTCGGTTTACTACTGACGGTCGGAGTCAACTTCGATAATCAGGTTATGTCTGAGCTTCGCGACGAGAAGTAAAACTGTTCACACCCACGAGTTCACGGATTTTGGCCGAAGGCTCAACCGTGCCCGCATCTAATGGAGTTCCGGTGCTATCAGCTATGCGCGTCATCATGTAAAAGTTTGCCGAAACAGCTACCGCATCAATCAAAACATCGACACCAGCAGCATCAAGCAATTTGTCCTTTACAGATGCGAGTTGATCTTGGTCCTCGTTGAATATGGCTTCACATAAGCGAGATAACAAGGCTCCATGTTCGACACCGCCGTCACCAGATTCTGAATTATCGATAGCTTCAAAACTAACTTGAGAATCTTGACTCATTCCGCTCAGACCGAGCAGAAACGCATGGCTGGTTGTTCAGTAGAAACATTCATTGAGCTTCGACGTACGTGCTGCGATCACTTCGATCTGTAGGCGACTCAACGAATTTTGTTTTGAGACAAGATCAGAGAGCAGATCACCTAAACGCACGTATTGAGCGGACGACAAGATACTCAATGTTTCGTTTTCGAATGGCACAGCGCTCAGTGCTTTCAGAACGTTCGGGCCCTTAATTTTTGCTGTGGGAACCCAATGCGAAGTGACTTCTAAAAAAGCATCACCCGTTTGGTCTGGCTCAGAAGTAGACGGTATAGGCAGCTCGACGCGGTCCAAATCTAAGGCATCGGCGAAACGATCAACAGCATTCGCTTGAGCCACGACCCCTACCATTTCGACGTAAGCCTCCGGGTGAATACCGCGACCCAAAATCGAAGCATGCCACTCCGCTGTGAGAGTTCCAGGGTGGTTGGTGATCCTCCAGATAGCATCGATTGCCGCATCAGGCAGTGCGTGGTCATCAGATATCAAGCCAGCGATTGCGGTGGGTGATTCCCAGGGAGCGATGTCATCGGAATCTCGTGCGTGTCGGACCTCTTCGACGATAGCTAAGCGTTCAACTCCAGACCACCAACTGCCCGTTGTCGACCACCGTGATGCAACTTCAGCATGTGCTTGGTCGAGATCGGGTCGAATGGGAAGTTCGGTGGAGTAAGCAGCCATGCTTAATCCTTTCATAATCGAGTAAGGAGTTACGGAAAGATTTATTCGTCGGGGGATGACGGCCTAGGGAAAGTAGCCTACGCTCCAGTAAAACGCTCACAAGCACGCACGAAGGAGTGAATAGATGGGGACACCTCAACGAGCCATTTTTAATGGGATGGGTCAAAACCAGTGGTATGTACATCTCAGTCGCACGGAGGGAGCCGACTTAGGTGCTATCAAATCGGCGCTAGGGGCTCTGCGAGCCACATGCGCATCTGACGACATAAATCTGACCCTCGGGTTTGGCCCCGGTCTTTTGCCTGACTTAACGGATGATGTCCCAGAGGACTTTCAGGGTTACGTGACTATTGAATCTGAAGATGGTTCAGGACGACAAGCTAAGGGAACTCAAGAAGAGTTGCTTTTGTGGCTCAACCACGATGACAAAGACAAAATATGGAAGGCGCAATATGAGGCACGCACTGCGCTGGAAGGCCATATGGCTGTGGCTCGCGAAACGCCCACTTTCATCTATGGCGATTCTCTCGATATGACAGGGTTTAAGGACGGGACCGGTAATCCTGCTGACGAAGACCAGCCTGCGGTTGCAGTAGTTGCTGACGGGAATCCTGGTGCGGGGGGCAGCCATATCATTGCTCAACGCTGGGTGCATGACCTTGACGCTTGGAACGCATTATCCGTTGACCAACAGGAAAAAAACTTCGGACGCAAAAAGTTCCCGGGTATCGAGAAGACCGATACGCAAGAGGCCTACAGCCATCTGAGCCACGTCGAACTGCGTGAAGATGGGAACCATGGCGCCGAGGCATCGCCTAAGCGAAATGAAATAGCCCGGCGCTCAACGCCGTATGCGTTTCACGATGGAACGGTTGGCCTATACTTCATGGCCTTCTGCAAAGACCAAGCACCGTTGCGAGAGCGGATGCGAATGATGTATGGCTTGGATGAGGCAAACGGCGTACGTGACGCTATGACTGATTATTCAAACCCAGCTTCAGGTTCTTTCTACTTTGCGCCGAGTGAAGAGACGCTGGACTCAATAACCGGCTAGCACTGCAGCTGAACAAGTAAAAACCTAATGTGGCGGCTGACTTTTGTCAGCCGCCACATTCTTTGAAAGCTTCTTTAATAGTTGTGTTCATTTCTGCTTTAAGGAGTCGGCATAGGTGGGTGCAAACGATTACCTGGGTTTAGGGCTCTACAATTTTGAAATGAAAACGTATCAACTTGTTGTGATTGGATTCATCCTGGTGACAATCGCCAAATTGTTACTTTGAATTAGTGACGAAGACCTGATGTCTTCTTAGGTGTTCTGTTACGCACCACTTCAAGACATCCGTCCACTACTCGAAATGATGTGGCTGATCGCATTTTGTGCTGGCCTGCTGATGCTCGTGAAATAACTAGGTCGAATTCCAGTCCCTCGAATACCGGTATGAGAGATACGGAACGCTGACGCCGCTTTGGGCCATCGATGTACCGGACGTCGTCTAAGAGCACGTCAGGATGCTCCCAACACCAGTGATCGTCGAAAGCTACGAACCCGCAATCATGCGAGTTCGCGCTTCTATCGTTCACCGCACCTGGACAAATGAGGATCCCATCTACGATCCACGGGTCGTTTGGGAGGCCGTTTGGTTTGAACCCATCTTTGAAGCCTTGCTCCAGCAGAGCGTCTGGTTCAGATCCTTCTAGGGCTCGCTTTTGCTGTTCACCAATGATGAGCTGCATCATCGTAGAAAGATCAGCGTCGGACCTTGAAGAGAAAAAGTCGTCTGAAAGGAACGCGGCATCAGGCACTGTGATCGAGTGTGGCATCTTTAGCATTTTGGCTGAGGGATCTGACAGCAGTAAGTTTTGTCGGCCGCAGAATGTGATTCGAGGAAGTTAGTGGCCTTTAGCTACTTCCCATTGAACGAGAGTGAAGTCAGGGTCGCCTTCCCGATCTTCGAATACGACTGAAACTGGCGCGCCAATCTCAATTTGTTGCATCGGGTCGCCGAGAAGATTACCCACCATGCGGATGTTGCTTGCATGGGGTAGCTCCACTAAGACGATTATGTAGGGACCTCGATCAGTTAGGGCGCTGTGGACCGGATGATGTGGGCGTTGCCAGCTGTAGATCTGACCGACAGGATCAATTGTGACCCAGTTCGGCGGCATCGAATTGCATTGATGACACATCCACTCTGGTCCCCATTGATGGACACCGCATGAATCGCATTGCTGCACTCTTAGTTCATGGGCTCTCGTTCCTTCCCAAAAAGGCGCGTCAAGACCATCGTTAGATGGTGCAGGTTGACGCAATCCGGGAAGATGAGGTTCATTGGTAACCCGACTCATCCGAGAACTTCCTCCGCTCCGTAGATGGCCGTCGACGCAACCGGAACCATTGGTCCAGCGTTTGCCAAGGCCACTTTGGCATTAGCCACTTGATTTGAAGACTCACCTCGAATCTGACGCACTGCTTCTACCTGGAGCCCCAGACCGTGCATGTAACACTCAGCGAGATTACCGCCACTGGTATTAAGCGGCAGCGTTCCGCCGTCTGCGCGTAAGTTGTCGAAGGTCAGTACCTCGTCGGCATTTTCATATGTGCACAGCCCATGTTCGATCAAGCTCATGACGACACCGCCAGTGAAATTTTCGTAACTTTGAACTACGTCTACATCAGCTGCTGTAACCCCTGCTTGTTTGTATAAGTGCTTCACAGCTGGCTTAAAGCTTGAGGTCACGTAATCGGTAGTGTTTTCGGCTGTCGCTCCTGACCGATGCCCTCCGCTTTGCTGAGCAGCTAAAACCAGAGCCGGGGGTTTGGCTAGATCTTTAGCACGGTCGGTTCTAGTGAGGATAAGCGCTGCTGCTCCATCATTTTCCAGACAGCAGTCGAACAGCCGGTACGGTTCTGTAATCCAACGCGATGAATCATAAGTCTCTTCATCCAAAGTTCGGCCGTGCATAACAGCTCGCGGATTATTCTGGGCATGGTGGTAGCAAGCCATGGCTATCGAACGCATAGCGTCTCTTCCAACACCGTGCTCGTGCATGAATCGGGTAGTCCGCATTGCGTACATTTGTGCTGCGCTCATCATTCCGTACGGCAAGGTATAAGCCGCAGCTCCACTTACTGGTCGAGACCCACCGCTACGACCAAATCTTCCGAACTGACCTTGTGCAAGTCCGCGATAAGCCACCACCACTTCAGCAGAACCGGCGACAATTGCCCCTGCGGCATTTTGCACTGCTGCAGCTGCGCCACCACCTCCACTTGTCCACTGCATGTTTGAATAGCGGAGTTCAGGGATTCCAAGCGCGTTAGCTAAACGTGGAGGGTCATTTCGATCGTTGGAATAAGAACAGAATCCGTCTATGTCTTTAGGATCCAAACCTGCGTCAGCGCATGCCGCAAGAATCGCCTTAAGAACAAGGACAAATTCTGGATCGGCAGATTGACCATGTTTGTAGTAGGTCGTCTCGCCGACTCCAACGACCGCTACCTTTCCTCTTAGGCTGTAATCATCACTCATCTCAGTGTGACCGTAGCTCCTTGAGTGGCAAGCTCGCTGAGTTGTTCCCGTTCGAGTCTGCAGGGAAGCCAATCTTTCATCACCTTGGTTCCTAGAGCTTCATAAAAGTCGATCGATGGTTGATTCCAATCGAGCACTTGCCATTCAAGCCGAGGACAGTCCCGCTCTACCGCTATACGAGCCAACGTCGCAAGTAGCAATTTCCCGATGCCATGTCCTCGATGACTTTCGGGAACAAATAAGTCCTCTAAATAAATTCCTGCTTTTCCTCGCCAAGTTGAGTAGTTGTGAAAGAACAGAGCAAAGCCTTGGACTTCGGGTCCGACTTCGGCCAGGAGACACTCGAACGGTGGTGGGTCAGAACTCAGTTGTTGGGCTATGGACTCTGGAGTGGCTTCAACTGCGTCTGGTTCCCGTTCATACTCAGCTAAGGCCTGAATAAAGCTAACGATCGTGCTCGCATCTTCTGGAGTTGCCAATCGAATTTTGATTTCGGTCACCGTCATGGCCTATCACTAGGTCGCTCATCTGCGCTAACGAAAGCCAGATCTTGGATAAACAGATGCCAAACATCGCCGCAGCGACTAGAAATTTAGGGGATGAGTGATAACGAGCTTTCTCAGTTTCGCCAAAGTATCGACAATATCGATGCGGCACTGATTCATGTGTTGGCGGAGCGGTTTCGTATTACGAAGGCGGTAGGTCAACACAAGGCAAAACTAGGCATGCCTGCAGCTGACCCTGGGCGCGAACAAACACAAATAAAGCGATTGAGAAAACTTGCTGAGGATGCGGGACTTGACCCTGAATTCTCGGAGAAATTTTTGCGGTTCGTAATTGATGAAGTAATTCACCATCATGAACGCATAGCCGAAGAGCCTCGCTAACTTCTCCCTCAGCAAGGAGGCTAAGAACTCAGCGCTTTTTTAAGACATCGCTGAGGGTGTCAAAAATTATCCCTATCTCATTATTAGTAATTATTAGCGGCGGACAGAAGGCAAGTGCCTGCCCGATACCTCGACACACTATTCCGTTCTTAATCATTTCGTTTCTTGCTGGAATTGAATCCTCACCAATTTCGCAGGCCCAGATGCCTCCGATACCTCGGAAGCTTTCGATTGTGCTGTCACCAAGTAACGCTTTGAAGCCTGATTCCATTTGTTTACCGATTCGTTGAGCCTCAGCTACCAGTCCTTCGGATTCGATTACCTCGATATTTGCGATTGCTGCTACTGCTGCGGTCGGGTGACCCGAGTAGGTGTAGCCATGCATTAGCTTGGCCGCTTCATTGCTAGTTAGTTCTTCGTTTAGTTCTTTGGACGTTATGACTCCTGATAGTGGCAAATATCCGGATGTGACGCCCTTGGCAAAAGTCAACATGTCTGGCTTAACACCAAATGTGTCGCTCCCAAACCACTCGCCAGTCCTTCCAAAGCCGCAGATAACTTCATCAAAAATCAGCAGCGACCCATGTTGGTCACATAAACGGCGTAGACCGGAAAGGTAGCCATCCGGAGGCACTATTACGCCCCCAGCTCCTTGAACCGGTTCACAAATGACTGCAGCTATTCTTGCGCCGTGTTGGGCGAATAGGCTTGCGGTTTCTTCAATATCGTCGTTGGGAATCTCAAGTACATGAGGCAGAAGATCACCCCAGCCAATTCGATTGGGTTCTATGCCTTGGACGCTCGTTCCACCGATGTTTACGCCGTGGTAGCCCGCTGTTCTTCTGATGATGATCTGACGGTCAGGATCACCGCGTCGTTGGTGAAACATTCGCGCCAGTTTCAGGGCGGTGTCTACTGCCTCTGAACCCGAACACCCAAGGAACACTCTTCCTTCAGGGTGAGGGCTAACTCTTCGTATCGTCTCGGCGGCCTCAGCGGCAGGTGTATTGGTGAACGGGTCGAAAGTGTTGTAGGTCTGTAAATGGTCGAGCTGATCTTTGATCGCGTTGATTACTTTCGAGTTTCCGTGACCAATCTGACAAAGCCAAAGGCTTGCCATAGCGTCGATGTATTGCTTTCCTTGATCGTCTATCAACGTGCAATCTTTTGCGCTAACGATGTTGATGAAATCTGCCTCAGCTTTGTTGGACAGACTGAAACCATGAAGTAGAGCGTCAGTCATCGCATCCCCCTGATCCGTATTCATTCGCGGCGTAACAACACACTAGGACCCAGAAAGGATCAGCGTGAACTCCGTCGTCTTCGTAGATGTTGACGTAGCTAGGGGTAACCTTCCAGATTCAAGGAATTCTCTGCCGATAGTTGAGGTAATGAAATGTCATTGAGTCATGGTCGTCCGATGGTTTCGATACCGGGGCCGTCGGTGATCCCGGACCGGGTCTTGGCAGCGATGCACAGGCCGATGCCGAATATTTACGAGGGCGATCTGGTAGAAGTTTCATACAGCGTTCAGGATGATTTGAAAACAATTGCCCGGACCGAACGACCCGTATACATAAGCGTCTCAAATGGTCACGGTGCGTGGGAAATGGCTATTAGCAACACGTTGTCTCGTGGAGACAAGGTGCTCGTTTTAGAATCCGGAACCTTTGCGGTTGGATGGGGTGAGATGGCAGAGGTTTCTGGGGTCAAAGCAGAGGTACTGCCTGGAAATGACTCTGACCCGGTTAGTCCTGAGGCGCTCGAAGAACGCCTGAAGGCCGACTTGTCGAGAGAAATCTCTGCAGTAATGGTGGTTCAGGTAGATACGGCTACTTCGGTTCGAAACGACATTGAAGCGATTCGTGCTGCAATAGACGCGGCGAATCATCCAGCGCTGTTAATGGTTGATTGCATCGCTTCTTTAGGCTGCGAACCTTATGAACACGATGAATGGGGGGTGGACATAACAGTCGCTGCAACACAAAAGGGTCTCATGGTCCCTCCGGGCCTTGGGTTTGTTTTCGCGAGCGAGAAAGCGATGATTGCTCATAAGAGCGCGGACTTGCGAAACGGGTACTTTGACTGGGAACCGCGAACTAACCCTGACCAGCATTACAAGATCTACTGCGGCACACCCCCGATCCAACATTTATGGGCGATGCGCGAAGCCTTGGACATGATCTTCGAGGAAGGGCTCGAGAATGTGTGGAGACGACATCGTATTTTGGCTGATGCCGTGCGAGCTGCTGTCGACGCCTGGCATGCACCAGACGGGGTTTCATTCAACATCGCTCATCCTCAATCACGCTCTCACTCTGTTACTACGGTCCTTACTGGAGATATAAATGCCGTTGAGCTACGCCGTATCGCTGAAAGTGACGCGGGTGTGACTCTCGGAGTGGGCTTGGACGAATTTGCCGATCGGGCTATAAGAATTGGGCACATGGGGCACCTGAATCCTCCGATGATTCTTGGCACTCTCGGAACGATAGAAGCAGCGCTAATAAAAATGGGTGCGCCGATGGGCTCGTCTGGTGCTGCTGCCGCTGCTGCCGTAATTGGCGCAGCGTTGTAGATTTAAATTGGTAGATCACCGGTAGCGCTGCGTGTTGAACCGTCGTCGGTCCACGCTGCAATAGTTCGTTGAGCGATTCTCATTTGGTGGACTTCGTCTGCTCCATCAGCAAAGCGAGCCCAACGAGCATGCTGGTACATGTGGGCTAGCGGTGTGTCGGTTGAGTAGCCAAGTGCCCCATGAACTTGTATCGAACGATCGATTACTCGGCCAAGCATGTTCGCAACAAAATGCTTCGCCATTGAGACCTCAGCCTTGAAGTCTTCCTTACGATCAATTTTGTATGCCGCATGTAAGACCATGAGCTTGGATTGATACAGCTCCATTGTGCTGTCAGCGATCATCCATTGGATGCCTTGTTTTTCTGCCAGTAACGAACCATGAGAAAAACGGTTAAGGGAGCGATCAACCATCATGTCCAGAGCTGTCTCTGCTTGCGCTATCCAGCGCATGCAGTGGGCCAGACGAGCAGGCCCCAATCTATATTGACCTAACAGATGCCCTTGCCCTCGACCTCCGAGCATTTGGTTTTTATGGACGCGTAAATTTTCAACACGAATTTCGCTGTGACCAGTGCCACCGTGCATTGTTTCGACTTCGCGAACTTCGGTCCACCCCGGCTGTGGCAAGTCGATGATGAAAGCGGAGTTTGCAGCTTGAGGGATATCTGGGTTCTCCTCAGTACGCACGATAAGGATCGCGAACTTTGCTCTACGAGCGTTAGAGATAAACCATTTGTGGCCGTTGATAACCCATTCATCTCCATCTGGATAGCCAACTGTCTGAATTAAGGTTGGATCTGAACCAGCGACTTCCGGTTCAGTCATAGCGAAACAAGAGGTAGCTCGGCCTTCGCAAAGCGGCCTTAGATACTTTTCGCGTTGCTCATCGGTGCCCCAATGCAAAAGTGTATGCATGTTGCCTTCATCTGGAGCCTGGCAGTTCAACACCCATGGCCCGTATCGCGACTTAGCTGCCTCTGCTTGAACCATCGCGAGTTCGACATGCCCGAGACCCATGCCCCCCCACTCTTTGGGCATGTGAGGAAGCCAAAGTTCTTCGGCGAACGCCTTTTTGCGCATTCCGATCAGACTGGAGACATATCGTTCTCTGTCAGTTTCGTCGAGTTTTTCACGGTCGATAATTTCTTCTACGGGCTTTACTTCGGCGTCGATAAAGGTTCGGATCCGAAGACGGATTTCCTCAAGCTCTGGTGAAAGACTGAAGTCGATGGCCACTGCTACCTCCTAGGTCGACCTGGTTCTAGAAAAAAGCCAGATCTCTGGATGCCGCCCACTAGGGCCAAATGCTAATCGTGTAACAAATCACCGAGCTAATTTTTCCTGAAGCCAAAGTTATTTGTCTTGATCAGATCCTTTGTGGGGGATCGTTCCGGTAGCCGATTTCGATACACCTAGCCTCGCTTCACCCATTGCGGCTCCGCGATCTATGACAGCAACTCTCCGTCGAGGGGGAGTAGCTGGTTGTTCAATTTGATGAGCCGGAGTCAGCGTCTGAACTGTTCCGAGCGTTGGACGACCATGTTGTTGCCCGCTCCGTTTAGCCTGATGTTCGACAGCCGAGGATTGAAAACGCGGCGGTTTTCCCGCTGCTCCCAAGAAAGCGAGGCCTGCGATGGCGAAAATTGTTAAGACAGCGAAAGCCGATCGATAGCTCGAAATATCGCGAATGAAACCCACGAGGAATGGCCCACTGCCAACTCCGAAAATCATGAGAAGTGAACCCATACCGTAAATTCGGGCGTAGTCCTTAACGCCAAAAGCCTCTGCTAGAAGCAGCGGGTGGAACATAAGCAGATTGCCCATGGCTGTCCCCAGTATCACTGCTCCCGCCAAAATTTCGAAGGTGGAATCCCCGATAGCCAGAATGGCGATCCCTACTGATTGGACAGCCATAAGAAACGCGGTGAGCTTTGTGAGAGATATTTTAAGCGCGGCAATTCCGCCGACGATCCGGGCCACCACACTCGTGCCGCTCAACACCATAAGTGCGGCGCGGGCGGTCTCGATATCTATTCGGTCCTTAGTCATTTTGAAGGTGTGTTGTATTGCCCCCACTTGAGCAGCCATGACAATTATGAATGTCACTGAAATCAGAATGAAATAGCGGGATCGAGCGGCTTCTTTAAAGTCGACGCCTTCAAGGGGTGGGGGAGGAGCCCCTGAAGCTAAGGGCGGATCTCCGTCTGGGCGAAGTCCAAGAGGCTCAGGAGCTGGATGAATCAAGAACCAGACTGCCGGCAACATACCGATGAGAAATGCGACTGCTAATCGGGGAGCCCAATATACGAGAGAGTCAGCGTCAACAATCGTTGCTATCACGGGCGTGATTGCAATTCCTCCGAGCGACAAGCCTGAGGATGCGATAGATAAAGCGATTGAGCGTTTACGAACGAACCAGCGCGTCACGATCGTCGAACCTGGAACCAAGCTCGTGAGTGCGAAACCGATTCCGAAGATCACCATGACAATGACCATCTGAATTTCATTTCGGACTTGGCCAAGGAGCGCCAGTCCAATTGCGCCAACTAGAGACCCGATAGTCATTACGAGGCGAGCATCAAATTTGGTAAGAAGCCCTCCAGCGTAATAACCAGCGATTCCTGAGGTTGCAAAAAAGATTCCGGTCCCTGCTCCAGCGATGCTGACGCTGAAGCCTTGTTCTGCGACTAGGGCATCGAGAACTACTCCCTGCGCATAGAAACCCAGCCCAGACGTGACGGTCATCGTTACGAAAAGACCCGCTAAGACCAGCCAACCGCGGAACATCCCAGAGGGTTCATCGTCATACATCTTCCGCAACGATGCCAGTTCCTAGGCTTGGATGCTCTCTCTTCTAGGTATTTCTAGTTGCTGATCTTTTTGGTGTGTAATTGAGTCTTGGGACGAGGACCTATTGGGAGGGCCTAAAGTCGAGCTATGGCGACGATGCGTGCAACCCGAATGGTCGGAGTGGGTCAGATGATCTGCGAAGAGATCGATGTGCCCCAGATCACAGATGGCCAAGTCTTGATTGAAAGTGAAATGGCATCAATTTGTGGCAGTGATCTTCACGTAGTGATGATGGGCGCCGGATTGAATCACCCCTTCCCTTGTCCGCATGGTTATCCAGGTCATGAAGGCATCGGTCGGATAGTCGAATCGAAAGCTGCTGGATTGGTTGAGGGCCAACATGTTCTGACGTTTCCCAATCCGCCAGTGGGTGAATGTTTCAATGAATATCAGCGAGTTGGAGCTAATTATTGTGTTCCCTTGCCGGACTGTGATCTGCCAAGATCCCACCTCCTGATGGCTCAGCAACTTGGAACGGTGATCTACGCGATGAAAAAACATCCTCGCGATGTGAGTGGAGAGACTGTCGCCGTGATGGGTCAAGGATCAGCAGGTCTCTTCTGGACCTACCTCTTGAAGCAAGCGGGCGCCGCTCAGATCATTGTGTCTGATCTCTCTGACACTCGGTTAGCTATGGCGAGCTCGTATGGCGCAGATCTATGTGTTAACGCCGGCAAAGGTGAATTGTCTTCTGCTGTCCGTGACGTAACTACCGGTCGTGGGGTGGACTATTTAGTTGAGGCTGTTGGACGTGCGGATACGTTTCGGGAATCAGTCGACCATGTGCGTATGGATGGCGAAATTATGTGGTTCGGTTTGCCAAGCGTCGACTCGGATATAGAAATGCGATTTCATAAGTTCTTTCGCAAACGTCTGAGCGCTGCAAGCACATACGGGGCTCAGGATGAAACTGATTCAGCTTCCTTTCGAGAGGCACTCGACTTAATCGCTTCTGGAGCAATCGATGTTGCTCCGTTGCTTAGTCACATCTTTCCAGTCGAAAAAATAGACGAGGCTATGCATCTCGCTCATGAACCGCATGATGATCAAGCTCTCAAGGTGTCAATTGAATTCTCATAGTAATTCCGAAGTCAACCGCTAACCGGGGAGCCCAGTGTTGGTTAGCTTGAGAACTAATCAGAAAGGGTGAAGATGAGGGTAATCGTGACTGGTGGCGCTGGGTTTTTGGGGAGGCTTCTGATCCAAGGACTCCAAGAAGAAGGCATAGAAGACATCGTCGCGATTGATGTCGTCACTGCAGAAATTCCAGGCTGCCAGGTCCTGCAATCAGACCTTGCACATGATCAAATTTTAGCTGGCCTCTTGGAAGAAAGTCCGTGCACTATTTTTCACTTGGCATCAGTTGTTAGCGCAGGCGCAGAAGCCGACTGGGAGCATGCGGTCGACCAAAACATTGGAGGGATGCTTCAACTTTTAGAAGCGTGTCGTCAATCGAATCATTTTCATAAAGTCGTTTTCGCTAGCACTTTGGCAGTCTTTGGTGGCGATACGGCAGGAGGCGAAGTTGGGGATTTCGTTAAGCAGACCCCTTCGGGCACTTACGGCACGACCAAGGCGATTGGCGAGCTTCTAATTAATGATGCAACCAGAAAAGGCCATATCGATGGCCGTTCAGCACGATTGCCGACTGTCATAGTTAGGCCAGGAGCTCCAAATGCTGCTGCCTCAGGATTTGCGTCCGGAATGTTCCGGGAACCATTAGCGGGAATCCCCAGCGTCGTCCCAGTATCCGAAGAAACAGTTATGGTCGTTGGTTCAGCCCAAAACACGGCAACAGGTATTCGTATGCTGGCGGAAATTGAGGGCTCTCTATTAGGTCATGACCGAGCGGTCGGAATCCCAGGTTTGAGCGCTACGGTCGCCGAGATGCTCGAAGTATTGGAGGTCGTCGGAGGACCCGAAGCTCGGGCACTAGTTAGCCTCGAATACGACGCCGCAACAGATCAACTGGTTCAGAGTTGGCCTGCGCAGCTTGACGATCGACGAGGGCGCGAACTTGGGCTGCCTGCTGATCCAAATTTAGAGTCGATGGTTCGGGCGTATGTAGAAATGATTAACCGTTAGTCGAATTCAAAGCTGAAGTAATTATTTCGCAGCCTTCGTTCATCTCCGCCTCGGACACGTTAAGCATCGGAGTCAAGCGAATAACGTTCCCATAAAGGCCACCCTTACCTACTAGCAGGCCGTTGTTCTTGCATTCTTCGATCAAGCGGGCAGCAGCTGAAGCATTTGGTTCAATACTCCCGGGTTGGACGCATTCGATAGCTTGCATGAGCCCTTTGCCGCGCAACTCGGCAACCCAGTCGGTCGAGTTACATGGCTCTCTTAGAAGGTTTGTCATCTGAAGACCGCGGCTAGCTGCGTTTGATTGCAGGTTGTGATCCTTGACGTACTTGAGAGTCGCTTTGCCCGCAGCGACGGATAGCGGATTGCCGCCAAAGGTTGTGAAAGAGGTGCGGTCTAAGACATTCATTACTTCGGCGCGAGCTACACAGCCAGCCAGGGTGATGCCATTTCCCACCCCTTTTGCGAAAGTGAGAATATCGGGAGTGATCCCATGGGCTTCGTATCCCCAGAAATGGTCACCAGTCCTTCCCCAACCTGTTTGGACCTCATCACTTATAAATAAAATATTGTTGGCTTCCAACACCTTGTGAAGAGCACCAAAAAAGCCGTCGGGTGGCGTCGCGAAGCCCCCCACTCCTTGAATAGGTTCGGCGATTAGCGCAGCAAATCCACCGGCATCGGTCATGTCTAGAAGCTGTGCTAAGTCAGAGACACATGCCTGGGTAAATGACTCATCATCTAAATCTCGAAACGGGCTCCTAAGGCGATATGGGCCTTGAACAAAGTGAACGTCAAGCCCGCTATAGCTGCTTGTCAGCCAACTCCGATGCGATGTAACAGCTTGGGTTGTAAGTGAGCGACCGTGATAGCTATTTCGCATAGCGAGAATTTGATTCGATTGACGGTAATTAGTAGCGAGCAATATGGCTGTGTCGTTCGCTTCTGAACCTGAAGTAGTGAAAAGAACTCTTGCATCGGGAATTCCCGAGACTGCTGCAACTTCCTCAGCGAATGAAACGACCTGTTCATTGAGATAGAGAGTTGAGGTGTGCATAACCTTAGACGCTTGCTCTTGGATAGCTTTGACGACTTCTGGAGCCGAGTGTCCGATCATTGTTGTCAGAATGCCCCCGAAAAAATCAAGGTATTTGTTGCCTTCAAGATCCCAGACGTAACCGCCTTCGCCGCGTTCTATGGAAATCGGCGTCTCATAAAGAGGTGTCACAAACGAGGGCATCACCGCTTTATAGCGTTGAAGTAATTCTTGGGTACTGGACATAGTTGATAGTTTCGTTTTCTCGAAAAAGCTTTTGTCAGGTCATTAAGTGATTAACGGTAGTTGACGACAATCAAAGATTTATCGTTGCGATCGTACAACCGACCGCGAAGATCGGGATTGGTTCATAAAAGTGCACTGTTCCCTCAATTCCTTCAGTGGCTGCAGAAATAGTCATGAACGTGCGAATCTCGAAAGCGCCCTGTCCTGCATCTATATAGGACTGGGTGTCGTCGTAAGAAAGCATCGCATCCTTGTCGCAGCGTGACCATTCATCGAGAAAACGCCGATCCCACTCCTCATTTATTTTGCCACTGTCGGGCGTGGCAGGCCAGTGGCTGATGCCACCGGTTCCTATCAGAGCAATTCTTTCAGGAACTGAATCAGCCGCTTCTCTTAGTGCTTGACCGAATGCCCACGCCCGATTGAGTGGTGCTAACGGAGGGCCCTGACAATTGATATTTGCCGGGATTATGGGCAGCTTGTAGCTCGGAGTCAGAAAATGCAGTGGCACCATGATCCCGTGGTCGAATTTCCACTCTTCGGCATAACTCACATCGCTTCTTTCCATCACTTTGCGAATTAGGCGTTCTGACAATGATTTATCACCAGGAATCCTCGTCTTTTGGATCCCTAACCAATCTGGATTCTCAATAGGTCCTTCGTAATAGTCGGCCATTCCCATAGCGAAACTCGGCATGTTGTTCATGAAGAAGTTGGCGAAATGTTCAGCAGCAACGACAATGAGCGCATCTGGTTCGCTGGCCTCTAATCGGTTCCGCATGTCTGCAAAGGCATCGTAGAGACGATCTTTAGCCGCTGGGTCGGCTTGATCAGCGCGTCCGACGATCCCGGGAGCATGGCTGCATACCCCGGCGAATACCAAAGACATCAGATATCTCCCTCTTCAAGTTCGCCTATTTGAGTCAGCCGAGCAGAGTGGGATTCGACGCCTTCATAGCCGGTTACTGCGTATACGCCTTCGCGAACCGGGCCATGGGCATCTAACCCATCCCTCATTAGCTGCAAATAGTCTTGCCACTCAATCGAATGAAATGCAGCGAAGTGCATGAGAATCTGACCATTCACTCCTATATGGAATAACAGCCCGATATCAGGTTCGCTAAGAGCCCGCTGTTCTTCGTCTGATAGATCGAAGCCAGCGAGCGCGGCGCGTCTATCAGCCAGGTAACGAGACTGGAAATCCTCGTCACGGTTGAGTTCAAACAGAAATTTCTGCACGTAGTACAGGCTCACTGTTTCAGATTCTAGGGTGATGGAACCAATTCAAGACCGGAGGCTAGATATGGGAATGTTCAACACATTGCGATCTGTTGTTCGATTCCGAGGATATGAGCGTGACCGGACTGCGCGAAAACTTTCAAAAGCGGCGGATGTTGGTGACTTAAGAGCTATGGCCAAAAAACGTATGCCGGGTGGTTGTTTCGACTACATCGACGGAGCAGCTCAAGATGAAGTTACGGCAGCTAACAATGTCTCGGCCTACAAAGATTATTATTTTCGGCCCAGAGTCCTTAAAGATGTGGCGGCCATTGATACGAGCACGACACTATTGGGTGGCCGAATACCGCTCCCTTTGATGATCGCACCAACTGGCTTCGACCGGATTGCCGACAGTCAGGGAGAACTAGCGGTGGCTCGGGCAGCTAACAGGGCTGGAATTCCTTATTCGTTGTCCACCATGGGTACTCGATCAATAGAAGAAGTAGCTGAAGTAAATGATGGAAGAAAGTGGTTTCAAGTTTATGTCTGGCGTGACAAACCCGTCCTGAAGGAGATGTTGGAACGAGCCGCCCGCGCGAAATACGAAGGCATCATGATCACCGTTGATACTGCTGTCCTAGGTCGTCGGGAGCGCGATGTCCGTCGGGGATTTAGCCTTCCACCAAAAGTCGGCTTAGACACTATTGTCGATGGCATTCGCCACCCCAGATGGACAGCTGACTTTCTGCGAGCAGAGCCGATTCAATTTGCAAACGTCAAAGGAAGCTCGGCAGTCGGAGATGGGTCGACCCCAGTCACACTATCTGACTACATCAATAGCCAATTCGACCCAACATTGTCTTGGTCTGATATCGAATGGTTCAGAAGTAATTGGTCGGGAATGATCATGATAAAGGGCGTGCAGACGGTTGAAGACGCTCAGATCGCCGCCGATATGGAGTTGGACGGTGTGATTCTCTCTAACCATGGAGGTCGACAACTTGACTACGCCCCGTCTCCGATCGACTTGGTCGCGCCCGTAGCTGATGTTGTCGGAGACCGGATTTCTATTATTTGCGATGGGGGAGTGAGAAGAGGCAGCGACATTGTAAAAGCCCTAGCTATGGGTGCCGATGCCTGCATGATCGGCAGAGCTTACTTCTATGCCTTAGGAGCAGCTGGTGAACGCGGTGTGGATTGGGTACTGGAATTTTTTCGCGCCGGAGTCGAGCACACAATGGCATTATCTGGCGCTGGGTCGATAGATGATCTGGATAGGGATCTGATTGAGGTTCGCTCTCGATGACACCTGCTGACCAAGAAGCAGCTAGCACGCCGTTACGAAACGTGTTGTTCATCATGTGTGATCAACTTCGATGGGACGCGCTGGGATGTGTTGGGCATCCATTTCTTGAGACCCCAAATATTGATGCCTTGGCGGATAAAGGCGTTCGCTTTGATCGAGCTTTTGTCAACGGCGCAGTATGTGGCTCATCACGGATGAGTTACTACACCGGTAGATACGTAGTCAGTCACGGAGCGCGATGGAACCAAGTTCCGCTCGAAGTCACCCAAAAAACTATGGGCGATCACCTTCGAGACTTGGAAGTACCAGCGGTTTTGGTAGGAAAAACTCATATGCGGGCTGACGAGGAGGCTCGAAGCCGCCTGGCGATTCCATCTAATTCGCCCGAATGGCTTTTCTTGTCGGAGTGCGGATTCGAGCCCGAAGAACACGATGACGGCTTACATCCCGATGAGCGAGTGCGAACGGACCTCCCCTACAACAATTTTTTGCGTTCTAACGGGTTTTTTGGGGACAATCCTTGGCATTCCGCTGCCAATAGTGTTGTTGATGGTGACGGCGAGCTGTGCTCGGGCTGGCTTCTGAGGTCGGCGCCATTCCCGGCAGTTGTCCCAGACGAGTTTTCGGAAACTGCCTATATGACAGATCGCGCAATTGACTTCATCAGAAAAGCAGGTGATGACCGATGGTGCTTGCACCTTAGTTACATCAAGCCCCATTGGCCGTATGTTGCTCCCGATCCTTACAACGCCTTGTACTCGGGCGAAGAAATGCCGCTACCGAACAGAACCGATGCAGAATTGGAAACAGCCCACCCGGTAATCAGCGCATTTCAGAAATCGCGTATCGGAAAGGCGATGTCAAGGCCTGCGACTAGGGAGTTGGTGCTACCTACTTATCTGGGGCTCATTAAACAGATCGATGATCATTTAGGTCGTTTGTTTGCCGAGATAGACCGACTAGGGCGAGGAACCGACACATTGATTGTGTTTACCTCTGACCACGGTGAATACATGGGTGATCACTGGATGGGTGAAAAAGACTGGATAAATGAAGAGGTAGTCAGAGTCCCAATGATCATTGTGGATCCGCGATCTCAGGCAGATGGGACTCGAGGCACAGTGTCGAACGAGCTAGTTGAGGCAATAGACCTTGTTCCGACATTTGTTGAAGTACTAGGTGGCGAGAACGAAACGCGAAAGCAATGGCTTGAAGGTGAATCTCTAGTGCCTTTGCTACATGGCAATGGTGGAAGCGAGCGAAGCTTCGTGGTGTGTGAAGCCGACTGGGGATTCCTAGAAATGTCTCGTTACGTCGCCGAAGCAAACGATCCAAGAAAGTGTCGAGCCACGATGCTTCGAACCGACAAATACAAGTACGTGTTGAGCGAAATAGGTCCAAACCTTTTGTACGACCTTGATGAAGACCCTGCGGAGCAGGCTGATCGCATTGCTGACCCAACTCTCAAGTCAGTAGTTTCTGATTTACATGAGCAACTTTTTGATTGGTTTCGCAATCGTCGACACGACACAACCGTCACCGATCAAATGATTGATGCTACGAGTGAGCCCGGGAGCACAGCAAAGAGAGGAATCCCAATCGGGTTCTGGGATGAAGAAGAATTAGCGGCGGGCAAAAGGGGAGACCTCTATTAAGAGTTGGGAGGAGCGGTCACCGAGTTGAGCGATGCAGTCGCCAC
>JUEP01000017.1 GCA_000817105.1 marine actinobacterium MedAcidi-G3
GTAATAGGTGACATCGGTTGTCGCAATGGATCGTTCTTTGTCGTGACCTAAACCGAGCCGGTCGAGTTGCCGTTGCATGTTGGCAATATTTTTTTCTGTGTTGACTCTCGGGTGTTCGCCTGTCTGGCGCGCATGCTCTTCCGCCGGGAGCCCGAAGGCGTCGTACCCCATCGTGTGTAGGACGTCATACCCTCTCATTCTTTTGTAACGAGCAAAAACATCAGTTCCGATGTAACCCAGCGGGTGTCCCACATGAAGACCAGCTCCCGAGGGATACGGGAACATGTCCATAACGAACAACTTTTGACGCTTACCCTCATCCGAGATTAGAGATTCATGCGCTGTTGGAAGATTCTCTACCTGATAAGTCTTTTCGCGTGCCCAGCGCTCCTGCCAATCAGTCTCAATTTGCTCAGCTAGGGAAGCGTCGTATCTAAAAGCAGGATGCGAATCGTCTGACGTTGGAGGAGATGCGTTCACGAAGTTTAAGGATGCCACGTACAGGGGCCACTAAGACAAATAGAAGCAATGGATTGCTGTACATCTAGTTATCAACCCATCCAGTCGAATAACCTTGACCTATGACCCGCGACGACTCTGACCCGAACCTTGACGATCGCGACTACGAATCTTGGCAAGCGGCAGCCACCGCTGCTCTCAAGGGCAAAAATCTGGCTGACCTCACCACTCTGACGTTCGAAGGAATAGAAAGAATCCCTCTTTACACGAAGCAGCACAACGGAACGATACGGAATGGGGATGACTTCCCCGGAGGGACCGCATTTGCCAGAGGCAGCAGTGCTTCGGGGAATTTGCTGGGCTGGGAGATTCGTCAAAGCCACTTCGCCATGCGCGAAGACGTTAACGAACATATTCTGTCGGACTTGGAGAACGGCGCAACCGCCATAACTTTAAAAGGATCTGTTGCTGAAGCAGCTCACATTAGATCCATACTCGAAGGTGTATATGTCGAGCTAGCGCCGATTCATTTGAGCTCAGGAAGCACCTGGGAACTAGCTGCGGCCCTCTTAAGCGTTTGCGAAGATCAATCCTCTGACATAGAGCTTCTTCGCAATCACCTAGGACTTGACCCGGTCGGTCGACTAGCTCGAACTGGGCGGTCTGTTTCGCCTCTCGATCGAGAGATAAAGCAATGTGCCGACATGGCAAAAGATGTTGCTTCAAGGTTCCCGAACGTAATTCCGATCGCAATAGACGGGTCCGTTTGGGCAAATGGAGGTGCATCAGACAGCCAGGAGCTCGGGGCCATATTGTCAGCAGGGGTTCTTTGGATTCGTGCCCTTCTGGAAGCAGGGTTCAGCATTAATGATGTTGCAAAGAAACTTGAAATCACGCTGACAGTTGGACCAGACCAGTTTATGAATACCGCCAAAATTCGGGCCGCTCGGGTTTGTTGGGCCCGAATTATGTCAGCGTGTGGCGCATCCCCCTCTAAGAGTTCCGTCGCTATCCATGCAGAAACAGCGAAAGCGATGATGACCAAAACCGATTCTTGGGTGAATATGCTCCGTGCAACTACGGCATGTTTTGCAGCCGCGGTTGGAGGCGCTGACGCTATAACTGTTACCCCCTTTGACGATGCTGTTGGCCTTTCCAACGAAATGGGGATTCGACTCGCACGCAACACACAACTCATCCTCCAAGAAGAAACAAAATTATCTTCAGTGATCGATCCTGCAGGAGGAAGCTGGTACGTCGAAGAGCTGACTGACCAAGTAGCCAGTTCAGCGTGGGAGGTCTTCCAAGACTTGGAGCGTCAAGGCGGGCTTGCTAATGCCTTACTATCCGGGCGATGGCAAGAGGCTTTGGCAAAAACCCGTTCCGCTCGAAATGAGGCCGTGGCTCACAGGTCGATGCCCTTAACTGGTACTAGCGAGTTTCCTAACCTCGATGAACAGCAGTTAGAGCGCGAACCAATACCCCAGAACCTTGAGGTACTGGAAGGCGAGCAACGGTGCGAACCGCTCCCACTATCTCGATGGTCCACTCCTTTTGAAGAAATGCGTGAAACTCTGGTTACTTCAGCCAAAGAGCCCGTCTTGTTTCTAGCCAACCTTGGCGTTATCTCTCAACACACGGCTAGATCCACATTCGCCATGAACTTGTTTGAGGCCGGAGGAATTCGCACCCTCAACAACGACGGATTCACAAGTACCGATGATTGTGTTGAAGCTTTTATCTCCAGCAAGACGCGTATCGCCTGCATCTGTTCATCGGACAGTGTCTATTCGGAATCTGCGTCCCGAACAGCACGAGAACTCCGCGCCGCTGGAGCAGATCTCATCTATTTAGCCGGGAAGCCGGATGTGTTAGTCGAAGCTGTTTCTGATATCGACGGCTTCATTTATCTCGGTTGCGATGTCTTGGAAGCCCTTTTACCCGTCCATAAACTCCTTAACTAAGTAAGTCAGACTATGAGCCAAGTACCAGACTTTTCGACGATTGACCTAAGACTAGGCGACAACACCTCTTCTCAGAGAACTGACTGGGAGCAGGAGTTCCTTACTCAGACTGGCCAGCCTTCTGAAGCCTTTACATCAGACACACCTGAGGGCATCGAGATCAAATGCCTTTATACCCCCACAGACCTCAACGGTGATATGGGGCATCTAGATAGTTTTCCTGGATTCGCGCCCTTCTTACGCGGGCCTTACCCAACCATGTACACAAATCAGCCTTGGACAGTCAGACAGTACGCAGGGTTTTCGACGGCCGAAGACTCCAATGCTTTCTACCGAAGGAACCTCGCAGCTGGGCAAAAGGGCCTCTCTGTGGCCTTTGACCTTGCCACCCATCGGGGATACGACAGCGACCACGAAAGAGTTAGCGGCGACGTAGGTATGGCAGGCGTAGCAATCGATTCGATCTACGACATGCGAACCCTCTTCGCTGGCATTCCTCTAGACCAAATGAGTGTTTCCATGACGATGAACGGAGCGGTTCTTCCGATACTCGCTCTTTATGTCGTGGCTGCCGAAGAGCAAGGAGTAGCCCCAGAAAAGCTTGCGGGCACCATACAGAACGACATCCTTAAAGAGTTCATGGTTCGCAACACCTACATATACCCGCCACAACCTTCAATGCGGATTATCGGCGACATCTTCGAATTTACCAGCCAAAATATGCCCAAATTTAATTCGATCTCTATCTCGGGCTACCACATGCAAGAAGCCGGTGCGACAGCTGACTTGGAGTTGGCTTACACACTCGCCGATGGGCTTGAGTATCTCAGAACCGGAGAAAGCGCGGGGCTAAAGATCGACGAGTTTGCCCCGAGATTGAGTTTCTTCTGGGCAGTCGGCATGAATTTCTTTATGGAAGTCGCCAAGCTTCGAGCGGCGCGACTTATCTGGGCCGAGCTCGTTGATGGTTTCAACCCCGGTAACCCAAAGTCAAAATCTCTGCGGACCCACACCCAAACGTCGGGCTGGAGCCTTACTGCTCAAGATGTCTACAACAACGTGGTGCGAACTTGCGTTGAGGCTATGGCAGCGACACAAGGTCACACCCAGAGCCTCCACACAAACGCTTTCGATGAGGCGCTGGCACTTCCAACTGACTTCAGCGCCCGCATAGCACGCAACACGCAGTTATTTCTCCAACAAGAATCAGGGACAACCAATGTGATCGATCCCTGGGGCGGAAGCTATTTCGTTGAGAAACTCACTCGGGATCTGGCCGATAAAGCCCTCAGCCACATCCGAGAGGTTGAAGACATGGGAGGCATGGCCGCAGCTATCGAGGCTGGAATTCCAAAGATGAGGATCGAAGAAGCGGCAGCTCGAACTCAAGCTCGCATCGACTCCGGCAGACAGGTTGTGGTGGGAGTCAATAAGTACCGCATGGCTACAGAAGACGCAGTGGAGGTTCTGCGGATAGACAACGTTGAGGTGAAGGCATCTCAAATAAGCAAACTCAATCAACTGAAAGCTGAACGGGACTCTAATCAAGTAGAAAAATCGCTTGCAGCTTTGACTAAAGCAGCAGACACTGGTGAAGGAAATCTCTTGGCCTTAGCCATCGAAGCAGGGCGAGCTAAAGCAACTGTAGGAGAAATTAGCCTTGCTCTCGAAGTTGTCTATGGCCGCCACAAAGCGGAAATAAGGTCGATTAGCGGGGTGTACGGCAGCGAAGTGGGGAACGAAACAGAGTCAGTTATCGCTACAAGACACTTGGTGGATACCTTCGCTGAGCGCGAGGGGAGGCGACCGAGAATTCTTATCGCCAAAATGGGGCAAGATGGCCACGACAGAGGCCAGAAAGTCATAGCGACTGCTTTTGCCGATTTGGGGTTCGACGTCGACATAGGACCTCTTTTCTCGACTCCAGCTGAGGCAGCAAGGCAAGCAGTGGAAAACGATGTTCATATCGTTGGCGCTTCTTCGCTCGCTGCGGGTCACCTGACTCTCATTCCTGAACTTCGAGAAGCATTAGCAACAGAAGGCCGTGACGACATCATGATCGTTGTGGGAGGGGTAGTCCCACCTCAAGACTTTGAAGCGCTCAAGCAGGCTGGCGCTGCTGCAATTTTTCCTCCAGGAACAGTAATAGCCGAAGCCGCTCAGGAACTACTGGAAAAATTGTCTACGAATTAGCGTTTTCGGCGAGCGTGTTTGACTTTCTTTTTAGCGCGATTAGCCCGATACACAGCGCTCGAAGCAGCTTTGGTTGTGCCTCGGCCCAACGTGGAATCCGCTTCCTCTAGCTTTGCCTGAAAGCGTTTATGGACCCAGAGTTTTTCGCCCGCTATCTCGATCTGGGACCAGAATTGGCCACGAACTTCAAACTTAGAGGTACGAGGCACACGATGGAGAAGTTCAATAGGCTTCGCTGGTCGCCAGCCACGGGCCTTTAACAACAAAATGTCATCGGAGGTTATCGCGATAACTCGATAGCGAGCTGTGGTCAACACAGCAACGACGGCAAACACAACGGTACTGATGGTCACACCCATAATCCACGAATTGGGATCCAAGACCAAAATCGCTGCAAGAATAAACACGGCGAAAAAAAGCATCGTAAATGGGTGCAGTCCTCCTTGGGCCGGAAGAATCCACTTCACCTTTTCGTGTGCCTCCAGAAATTTCTCTACTGGATGAGGGCGACTCCCCTTTTTTTCTACTATTCGTTTTGCTAGGCCCATAAGCTCCTGCTCCGCATCTGACCTACATCAAGTTACTTACGAGCCAGGCACTAGACAGAGTTAAGTAACAAATAAATGAGCTAGGAGTCAGGCTAGTAACGGGCTGTAACCTCATAGCGATGGATCCCATGCCTTCAGTCCAAGAGCTCGCCAAAGGGGTGAGGTCAACCGACCGTGCATCGCTAGGCCGAGCTATAACGCTAATTGAAAGCAACTTGCCCGACCACAGGCAGCGAGCCCAAGAATTACTATCAGAACTGCTTCCCGCTTCTGGTTCTGCTCACAGAGTAGGAATCACTGGCGTACCTGGAGTCGGCAAAAGTACTTTTATCGAAACCCTCGGCACGAGGCTGACGAGCATGGGTCACAAAGTGGCAGTCTTAACCGTGGATCCCACATCGTCTAAAACCGGTGGATCAATTCTGGGTGATAAGACTCGGATGGCTTCTCTAGCAAATCACCAATCAGCGTTTGTTCGCCCGTCGCCTACATCGGGTGAACTTGGCGGGGTCAATCGAATGACCCGAGAAACCATGCTCCTTTGCGAAGCAGCTGGATTCGACGTTGTTTTGGTCGAAACCGTCGGAGTTGGCCAAAGCGAAACGGTGGTAGCTGACATGGTTGATTTCTTCCTGGTGCTTATGCTTCCCGGAGCAGGCGACGAGCTGCAAGGCATCAAAAAAGGAATCTTGGAGCTGGCAGACATGATTGCCGTCAATAAGGCGGACGGAGACAACGTTCAGCCCGCCGCTGCAGCAGCACGAGAGTATGAAATCGCCCTGCACCTCACTGCTCCTAGTTCTCCTCTCTGGAGTCCTCCAGTCCTCACCTGCGCTGGTTTAACGGGTGCAGGAGTTGATGAGTTATGGATTCAGGTTCAAGAGCACCGGAGGCTTCTGGGTGACGCTGGTGAGCTTGAACGTCGACGGGAAGAGCAAACTGTTCGATGGATGTGGTCGATGCTGGATGACCGTCTTGTTGACGGGCTTCGGAACCACTCTCGGGTAAAGAGTCTTCTACCCGAGATGGAATTACGGGTTAGATCGGGACAGACCACACCAGTTTCAGCGGTCGACATCCTAATAGATGCCTTTCTGAACAGTTAGCAGGTAAAGGAAAGGGGTTCGATCAGAAGTCCTCGTCGAATGCCACGTCGCCTTCAACTCCATGCTGATAGGCCGCTACGGTCCTTTCGAAGAAGTTTGTGAGTTCTTGAACGTCTTGTAGTTCCATGAAGTCAAACGGGTTCTTGGAGCCGTAACGTTTTGGCAACCCAAGCTGCGCTAGACGTTGATCGGCTACAAACTCAAGATAAGTCCGGGTATCAGCTGCGGACATGCCCGCAACGCCTCCTGATAGTACGTCTTGAGCAAATTGACTTTCGACCTCAATCGCCTCCTCAAGCATTTCAACAATCCGGTTGGACAGGTCTTCATCAAATAGTTCTGGCTCTTCTTCTTTGATGGTCTTGACGACTTCAAAAGCAAAGTTCATATGACACGACTCATCACGAAAGACCCAATTCGTTCCCGCCGCTAAACCATTCAACAAACCCTTGCTTCGCAAGAAGTAGACATACGCAAAGGCGGCGAAAAAGAACAGCCCTTCGATGCATGCAGCAAAGCAAATCAAGTTCAAGAGGAACCGCTTACGTTCTTCGGCCGTTTGCAACTCGGCGAGATCCTCCATGCTGCTCATCCACTTGAAACAGAAGTCAGCCTTACTTCGTATCGAAGGAATATTTTCTATCGCCGAGAATGCTTCTGCTCTTTCGTCATGGTCTGGGATATAGGTATCCAAGAGCGTCAGATAGAACTGCACGTGCAACGCCTCTTCGTACAACTGACGACTGAGGTACATCCGAGCTTCGGGACTATTGATGTGCTGATACAGATTCAGAACAAGGTTGTTAGAAACGATCGAATCCCCAGTCGCAAAAAAAGCGACAAGCCGGTTGATCAGATGTCGCTCGGCTGGCAGCAGCTTGCGGTCTAGGTCGACAACATCATCGGAGAAATCGATTTCTTCAACCGTCCATGTGTTCTTTATCGCATCCTGATACATGTCATAGAAGACCGGGTACTTCATCGGTCGTAAAGTGAGGTTGAAACCGGGATCCAGAATTTTTCCAGGAGTTCCAAGGTCTTTCCCTTGACCCGGCAAGCGTTCTTCTTTGGTCTCGGGGGCAGCGAAATTGTTATCTGGTTCTATAAGGGCCATTTGGTTTCATTTCTCGGCGTGGTGTTGACGCTATCCCTGAGACTGACCTATCAGTCGCAAGCTTCGCAGGACTCTGGATTTTCTAACGAACAGGCGATGGCCTCTTCGTCGGTGAACGGTGATGGCTCAACAGCAGTGCCGCTTGGAGGGTCCGTAGGGCCCGATCCATCTGTTCCGGAAGTTGTTTGGTTGATTCGAGTAGCTGGTCTAGATCGCAAGTAGTAAGTGGTTTTCAGTCCACTCTTCCATGCGTACATATACATAGAGGACAGCTTGCCGATACTCGGACTTTCCATGAAGAGATTCAACGACTGACTTTGGTCGATATAAGCACCTCTGTTTGCTGCCAGATCAATCAAAGCTCGCTGTGGCAGCTCCCAGGCAGTCCGGTAGACCTGGCGCAAATCAGTTGGAATTTCCTCGATTTCCTGTATCGAACCTTCAGCTCGTTTAATTCGTTGAGCCATGTCTTCGGTCCAAAGACCGCGCTCTTGGAGCTCGTTGACGAGGTAACGATTGATCTGGAGAAACTCTCCTGAAAGCGTTTCTCGTTTGAAAAGATTGGAGACTTGTGGCTCTATGCACTCGTAGCAACCGGCAATCGAAGCGATCGTAGCTGTTGGGGCGATTGCTATCATTAGAGAGTTACGCAAGCCATGTTGGCTTATACGATCTTTGAGAGTTGCCCAGCGTGCCGTATCACTCGGCTCAATGCCCCATAAGTCAAACTGGAGGTCTCCGTGCGCAGCCCGAGTCTCAGCGAAATTATCGTGGGCCCCATTTTCGGCGGCTAAATCGCAACTCGCGGATAAGGCCCAATAGTAAATTTCCTCGCTGATCTTGGTCGAGAGTGCCAAAGCTTCAGGAGTGTCAAACGCTATTCCTAGTTGGAAGAACACATCTTGAAGTCCCATTAGACCAAGGCCAACCGGCCGCCACTTACTGTTGGACACTCCCGCTTCACCTGTCGGGTAGAAGTTGATATCTATAACCCGATCCAGGAAAGGCACGGCAGTGCGAACGACTTCACCTAAGCGGTCAAAATCAAAGGCACCGTCGCGGACAAGGCGGCCAAGGTTCACTGAACCGAGATTGCAGACTGCGGTTTCATCTTGGTTGGTGACTTCTAAAATTTCAGTACAAAGGTTCGAAAGGTGCACAACATTTCCGGGTTCACCTGTCTGGTTGCATTTCAGATTCGAAGCGTCTTTGAAAGTCACCCAGCCGTTACCGGTTTGCGCCAACGTCCTCATCATTCGGCTGTAAAGCTGCCGCGCTGAAACCTGACGTTCGTAAAGGCCCGCTTGCTCTGCAGCAAGATAAGCCTGCCTAAATTCTTCGCCGTACAGATCGGTGAGGTGGGGCACCACCTTTGGGTCAAACAAGGACCACTGCCAATCATTCTCAACTCGCTCCATGAACAGGTCTGGAATCCAATTAGCCAGATTTAAATTATGAGCGCGCCGAGCAGCGTCTCCTGTGTTGTCTTTGAGCTCTAGAAAGTCATCTAAATCTGCATGCCATGTTTCGAGATACACGCAAGCCGCACCTTTACGACGCCCCCCTTGGTTAACCGCTGCAACAGAAGAATCAAGGGTTTTTAGCCACGGCACTATGCCGTTAGAGAGGCCGTTAGTTCCCCCGATCAAAGAACCCTTAGAACGAACCCGATGCCAAGCCACCCCAATCCCACCAGCAAACTTGGAGAGTTGAGCGATATCGGTGTAGCGCTTGTAGATACCCTCCAAGGAATCTTCTGGGCTGTCGAGCAGATAGCAAGAAGACATTTGAGGGTGTGAGGTTCCTGAATTGAACAGAGTTGGACTTGAGGTTAGATATTCAAGACTCGACATCAGTTCGTAAAGCGTTATCGCTTCCTCCGGTGTGCGAGCAAGGCCACAAGCGACACGTAACAAGAAGTACTGCGGAGTTTCTATAACCGTTCGTTCTGTTGGGTGTCGAAGAAGGTAGCGGTCATACACAGTCCGAAGGCCGAAAAATTCAAAGAGATTATTCCGTTCCGCAAGAACTGAATTATTTAACTTGCGAGCATGCACCTGAACAAACTCAAGTACCCCGTCGTGAATCAAGCCGCATTCGGCCCCCAATTCAATCGACTGGCTGAAGGAGTAGATATTTTGGTTCTGGACTTCTTTATCAATAAACGTTCCGAGTAAGCGAGCAGCTAGACGCGAGTAGTTAGGCTCTTCAATGATTAGCGCAGCGGCAGTACGTATCGACAGCTCATCTAATTCCGTCGTAGTTGCGCCGTCATGAAGACCCGAAATCGTTCTGGTTGCGATACGCATCGGATCAACACCAGGTAGTTCCGACGAACAGCGCTCAACCGCTCTAACAATCTTGTTGACGTCTACCGTTTGCTTACTGCCATCACGCTTTTGGACCTGCATGCCAACCGCTGCAGTGCCATCGCTTATCTCAGTTTTGTTGGACTCCGCCTGATCCGTTACCGCCACTTTCACTCCTCGTCTGCCACTACCGGAGTTCTACGACCCGGTCTACCTGTCGCCGACTCCAACTCTGCTTCTAGCCACCCGGCCCGTTGCGGCCCTGAGTGACACAAACTCAGAAATCGAAATCTTTGACCCAGATCGTTTAAGTTCCGGACTTGTGATTACACCCGTGTAGTTACAACCTTGTCAAGCATCTGTACCGGTCTCTTTGCTCGCGCGCAAGCACAAATTGCTATTCATTTTCATTCAACTGCTTTTCCTGACTGCCGCTACCATCACCCTGCGTGGTTACCGATTAGTTAGCTACTGTCATCCCAACTAGTGAAAAGGCCTTCAGATAACTTTTGAAGTCCCGGAGAATAACGTGAAAAAAATTGTTGTGGTAGGTGCATCGCTAGCTGGAATACGTGCTTGTCAAAATTTACGACGCGAAGGCTTCGATGGGCACTTGACGCTTCTAGGCGAAGAACAACACCTCCCCTACGACCGACCACCCTTGTCCAAAACAATGCTTACGTCAGAGCAAGACCCCCTTGATTTAAATCTTGTTTCAAACTCGGATCTATCGGACCTTGACCTCGAACTGATACTTGGAGAACGAGCGACCGGACTCAATACCGAACAGAGCGAGGTCACGGTGGGTGGTGAAAAAATTGGCTACGACGGCCTAATAATCGCGACCGGAGCGCGGGCAAGAAAACTTTCGAAATTCGACCACATTGACGGGATTCACACCCTGCGGACAGTCGACGACGCTCTAGCTATTCGGCTAGGTCTTATTTCAAGTTCCTCGATTGTAATCGTCGGAGCTGGCTTCATCGGGTCCGAAGTCGCTGCAGCAGCGAGACAGCGAGGCTGCAAGGTGACCATCGTCGAAGCTAACGAAGCCCCTTTGGTCAGAGGGCTGGGGATCAAGGTTGGCAACGCTTGCGCAAACCTCCACTACTCCAATGACATCGACCTACGATTTGGAGTAGGTGTCAAAGACGTCCATGGCAGTTCGAGCATTGAAGCAGTTGCCCTTACAGACGGAACAGTGCTGCCTGCGGAACTATTAGTGGTCGGAATAGGTGCAGTGCCGAACACTGAGTGGCTAGCCGGCTCGGGGCTATCAGTCGATGATGGAGTTGTTTGTGACGAAACACTCAACGCTGGCATTCGCGGCGTCTACGCAGTTGGGGACGTTGCTCGAGCCCCGAATAAGTGGCTGGGGGGCCAAATTCGACGGACTGAACACTGGACGACCGCAACTGAACACGCTGCCTTAGCAGCCAAGAACCTTTTAACTCCTGAAGAGAGTGCCCCATACAGTTCGGTGCCGTTCATCTGGTCAGACCAGAATGACCATCGAATCCAGGTTGCAGGCGACACCATCGACTTTGACGACGTACAAATCCTGAGTGGTTCGGTCGAAGAGCAATCGTTTATAGCCGGCTACCGACATGGGAACTCGCTAGCCGGTGTTATGGCCCTCAACAACATGCCGAGGTTTGTCAAATATCGCCGCCTGTTAGCGGGTCACAGTTCCTGGCAGGACGCCGTCGATCTTTCCCTAGAACTGACGACTTGACAGATGTTTTCCGCACTAGTGACTACAGAAGATCTTCAATTTCTACTGGACATTAAAGAACCAACTCCCAAGAGGCGTCTATTGCTATGCAAAGGGGCGTGTACTTAGATGACAGCCATTAGACCAACAGTAAAATCCGTGGCAGTTTTTTGTGCATCGTCAATGGGCAACCAGCCCGAACTGGCGGATCTAGCCCGCCGTTTAGGCGAGCAACTCGCTGACCAAAACATCACCACTATTTTTGGCGGCAGCGACAGTGGATTGATGGGAGTCGTGGCTGATGCTGCTCTTTCTCGAGGCGGTCGTGTTATTGGGGTCTACCCGAAAAACACTTTCTCACGAGACGTCCGTCATCAGGGGTCAATCGAACTCCAAATGGTTTCGTCAATGCATGAAAGAAAGTCAGTAATGTTCGAGCTCGCTGATGCAGCCGTAGCGTTACCCGGCGGCTTAGGCACGCTAGACGAGGTCGTAGAGTTACTGCTGTGGACCCAACTTGGTATTCATCAGCTACCACTGGTCCTGCTAGACGTGAATAACTTTTGGAACAAATTCGTCGACTTCCTAGACGAGGCGATTTCATCTGAATTACTTAATGGTGACTGTCACAAAAATCTTCGCAGGGTCACGGACCCCGCAACAGTCACCGAAGTTTTAGAACAACTAGTTACCAGCCACCAATAACTTACTCTCAGAAAACGCAGTAACACTTGCGGGTTAGTTACGGCGCGCATGTGACCCGCCACCGCCAGGTGATGGGTCACATCCAAGTCGGGCTGAGAGGATTTGAACCTCCGACCCCTGGTCCCCCAGACCAGTGCGCTAACCAAACTGCGCCACAGCCCGCAATGCGGACACGATACCTCGGTCTCGCCGCGGATCCGCAAGCGCTAATAACTCAGAAAATTTGTTGGCCGACCCATAAGACCCCTTGGGCGGCCCGCCACCCTAGATAAACAACTGCAGCTACAACAACCACCCAGAAATGCCAAGGAACTGAGCTTCGATCGCGGGATTCAGCAAGCCACCTATCACATCCAGGACAATGCCCCTCTGGACTCAACAGGCCGACATCTACATCGCGATCGCACGTATCGCACCAGATCACTTTTTTCGCACCGATTTAACCCAAATAGCTGTCCGAAACATCATCATCGCAGTTGTTTATCCACGTCGTCTCAAGCGGATTTTAATGGGTGTAGCTCCTAGCTCGAATTCCTCACGAAGACGGCGCTCCAGATAGCGAACGTAGCTTGAAGGAATTTCTTTGTTGGTGAAGAGAGTAAAAGTCGGGGGGTGAGTCGCTCCTTGGGTCGCATAAAGAACGCGCCCACCATGTGGCGCAGGCTGAGAAGATTGCGCCAACTGGATCACTTCGTTGACCTTTCGAGTAGGCACTCTGGTCTCATAGGCATCAATCGCAGCTTCGAGAGCAGAAACTAACCGGTGTACACCACGGCCCGTTAGTGCACTCACACGAAGAACTGGTGATTCCCCCAAGAAATGGAGCCGTTGACCAACTTGGTACATCAGCTCATCCTTCTCTTCCTGACCGACAAGCTCCCACTTGTTCATTAGGATCACGATCGGACAGCCCGCAGCATCAACCCGCTCGGCTAGACGCTGGTCTTGTGACGTAACTCCTTCAGACGCATCAATCACTAAGAGCGCCACATCGGCCTTATCGATGGCCCTCAGCGCTCGTAGGTTTGAGTAATACTCGGTGTCGTCATCTACTCGGGCCTTACGACGCATGCCAGCGGTATCGATAAACCTCAACGGACCGAGTTCTGTTTCAACAACCGTGTCTATTGCATCGCGGGTCGTGCCCGGCATGTCGTGCACGACCGACCGGTCATCGCCTATCAACCGATTAAACAACGTTGACTTGCCGACATTCGGGCGACCAACAATTGCTACTCCTGAGATTTGGTCTTTTACGGATTCATCATCATTTTGCTGTCCTTCAGCATCGTCGAGTTGATGCTCAGGGAGTATCTCGATAATCAGGTCAAGGAGGTCGCCTGTATTTCGACTATGCAGAGCCGAAACTCCCATCGGATCTCCTAGACCGAGCGACACAAATTCCCAGATATCGTGGTCTCGCAGCGCCGTATCTACTTTGTTTACGGCCAAAAGCACAGGAATGTTTGATCGTCTCAATATCGAAGCGATCCTCGCGTCCTCCTCAGTTATTCCAGTTGTGCCATCGACCACCAGAACTATTAGGTCTGACTCCCCTATCGCCTTCTCACTTTGCGCCGAAACTTTATCGTCTAGTTCATTACCCGAAGGCATCCAACCGCCAGTGTCAACTAACTGAAAGTTGCGACCTAACCACTCAGCTTCGACCACTTTCCGATCCCTAGTTACCCCTGGCCTCTCCTCAACGATCGCTTCGCGCCGACCAAGAATTCGGTTGAACAAAGTTGATTTCCCCACATTGGGACGACCAACAACAGACACGACGGGTAGGCCGGCTTCATCCCTCATCGGACTAGCTCGCCGTTCATTTGCTTGGACTGCTTTGGAGGTTCTAACGCTGAACGTAAAACATGCCCAGATAAAGCTTCTAGCCTCAAACCTTTAAAGAGCTTGGCGTCGTTGTGGTAATTGTTTGGGGGTAAATATCGGTGGCCCTCTGGCTCCAACGCAAGACACCGCTGCAAACCCTTACCGACCAAAAGACCACTGACTTTCATATTGCCCTCGAAGAAATGGTTAGTCAGTTTCAGGAGTTGAACACTCTGACCTGGGTTGGCTCCGTCGCCTAATGCTGGCCGGACTGAATCTCCGGGACCACCCGCAATAGTTTCCGCGATGTTGGACAATGACATGATCACTAGGATACGGGTGTCTTTGCTCTACACCCAGCCAGTAATTACAACAGGTAGCCTCAAAAGCGTGAGCGTCACCCAAGTCCTGCTTGCTTCGCCTAGAGGCTTTTGTGCTGGTGTCGAAATGGCTATCAAGGCACTCGCTTGGATGGTGCGTTCATTCGAGCCGCCGGTCTACTGCTACCACGAAATTGTCCACAACCAGCTCGTCGTAGACCGGTTCCGAAGTCTGGGAGTCGTATTCGTTGATGACGTCACGGAGGTACCGGAGGGAAGACCTCTGATGCTTTCCGCTCACGGATCCGCACCTGAAGTGGTCGCAGAAGCAAAAAAACGAGGCGGATATGTCGTTAACGCCGTCTGTCCTCTAGTAACAAAAGTCCACCACGAAGTACGAGTCCGCTCCGACAAGGGTTACCGAATCGTCTATGTAGGCCACCAAGGGCATGAGGAAGCTGTCGGCACCATGGCAGTTGCACCGAAAAAAATAAACCTCGTATCAGAGATATCTGATGTAGCGGCCTTGCCTGAATTCGATGAACCAATCGCAATGTTGGCTCAGACAACTCTTAGCCATCGCGACTGGGAAGACGTCCTCGAAGCAACGAAAGCAAGGTTTCCTGACGTCTGGATGCCAGGCCGCAGCGACTTATGTTTCGCCACGACGAATAGACAATCTGCTCTCGCCTCTATAGCTGAGAGGTGTGATGCCGTGGTAGTCATCGGTTCAGCTAATTCTTCCAACACTATGGCCTTGGCGAAGCTTGCTGAAGCTTCAGGATGCACTCAAGTCTTTAGGGTCAACGCAGCGGATGAACTGCCAAACGATTTAAAAGGAATAATCGGCGTAACCGCAGGTGCTTCGGCCCCCGAAGAGTTGGTCAGTGCCGTAATCGAACGACTTTCACCAGATGAGGGCGTAGAGGAAATCCGGATAACCGACGAAGATGAGTACTTTCCTCCCCCACGAGAACTCAGAGAACTTCTTTCGACCTTAGAGACGGCAGTCCATGCTCTTCTTGCAGTTCCTGTCAGCTCGCGCGTCGCTCCACTAGATAGAGAGATAGCGGCAAGTGAAGTCTTAGCTTCTCTTAGCGACTAAAGAGAAAAACTAATCAGACAACTCGGAGTTAGTGGGTTCGCTGCTCGGGTCATACACGTTCGGAACACCACACACTGACTGAGCACGATCAAACAGTGACTGAATCTCCTCACGAAGTTTTTCCGTCGTCTCGCGGACATCGTTCCTAGAAAGTCGCCCCTTCTCGTTAAGTGGTGGTGGCTCTAACGGCTCCCCGATGATCACGTGGATACGTTTTGGGTACATAAACTTCGCACCGCGAGGCATGGCTGCAGCGGTCCCACCAATTCCTACAGGGACTATTGGTACTTGCGTCTTCGCTGCCAAATACGCGGCGCCATCAAACAATGGAAATATTCGAGGTCCGTCCTTTCGTTCCCCTTCAGGAAACGCCACTACCGGGTCATTACCACCTTCAAGAACCCTCAAAGCAGTCATAAGGGCTGCGCGGTCCGCGCTCCCTCTGCTAACAGGGAAACATCCAATCGTTGTAAAAAGCCAGCCGAAAAAACGATTTTTCCAGACTGACTCCTTACCCATGAACCGCAGCCGCCGAGGAATACAAGCCTGCAGCGGAGTATCAATGTAGCTGCGATGGTTTGGGGCCCAGACGCAAGCACCATCAGGGATATTCTCAGCGCCCTCAACCGTAATTCGATTCCATATTTTAAATACTCCCCAAAGCAAGTATTTGAGGAGACGGTAAGCAAGAAGGTTGTACCAACGTGTCCTCTGCTCTAACACCAAACTGCTATCAGACATCAACCCTCCACCCTTGAACGAAACATCTCGGCAAGCTCTCCCACAACATCTTCAATAGCCATATTGCTTGTGTCGAAAATAACGGCACCAGGCGCGACTTCTAAAGGAGAATCATCACGTGTCGAATCTACGTGGTCTCTTCGTTGTAAATCCTTTAGTACATCTTCGAACGTTTGACCTTCAGTTTCTCGGAAACGCCGCTCTGCACGTATCGGGAGATCTGCTGTTAAGAAGACCTTGAAAACTGCATCTGGAAAAACCTGAGTCCCAATATCTCGCCCTTCCATTACCCCGCCCCCCAATTCAGTAGCCCACTGGCGTTGAAGCGGAACAAGTATTCGTCGAACTTCTCGGTTAGCTGCGACCACGCTTACCAACTGACTTACTTCAGCGCTCCTAATCTCATCCGTAGCGTCAACGCCATCCACAATAATTTTTTCGCCGATGCTGATCTCTGCTGTCTTAGCTAACTCTGCTATCGCGCTTGCGTCTGAGAACTCAAGCTCTTGCCGGAAAGCAGCCACCGCTACGGCGCGATACATCGCTCCGGTATCAAAGTGCGGAAGATTGAGCTCCGCTGCCAATGCCCTTGCAACCGTTGACTTACCCGAACCAGCGGGGCCATCAATAGCCGCCACCCCGACGACGTCTGTCGACGGCGCTGCCCTAGGCCGCAAATCCTCGAGTACCGAAAAGAAATCTGGAAACGTTTTCGAGACACAAGCCGAATTTCTAATCTCGATTCGCGGCACGCGAAGTCCAAGCAACGCCATTGACATCGCCATCCGGTGATCGTCGTAGGTATCGATGCTCGCTCCCGTCAGTCGCCACGTATTGGGCTTGATTATTAGACCGTCTGACATTTCAATGGCTTCGACCCCACACTTCATGAGCTCTGTGACAATCGCCCGGATCCGGTCTGTCTCCTTTGCCCTAATGAATCCGATCCCTTTGATTTCAACTTCGGACTCGGCGAAAGCCGCTACTGCCGCCAAAGTTTGTGCAGTGTCAGAAAAATTTCCAAGATCGAAGGTGCCTCCGCTAAGTCGGTCACCCTGGACCTCTATCCAATCGGGACCCCAAGTAACCTGCGCCCCGAGTTCTTCGAGCACATCCACGAACTGAATATCCCCTTGCCAACTGTTTCGATGCAAACCTTTAACCCTAATATTCCCCTGGGTGATCGCAGATGCAGCGAAAAAGTATGATGCGGCCGACGCGTCCGGCTCAATCATCATGTCTGTCGAACTGTATTGCCCCTCTGTAATTCGATAGACCGAATCGCCGTCCTCTTCGACCACGACTCCGAACTTCTTCATAACCTCAATAGTTAAATCTAGATAGGGGCGACTTACGGGAGTGTCTGTTAACTCAACTGTGAGACCTCCTTCGAAAAGAGGCGCTGCCAACATCAGGCCACTTACGAATTGACTACTGTTCGCTGCGGAAATTTTGATCTTTCCACCCTCTAGCCCACTAGCGATAATTTCGATAGGTAGCTCGTCAGAACCACCTAACTCATTGAGAGTGCCTCCGAGAGACCGCAACGCTTGCATCTGTTCACCGAATGGTCGAGAACGCAGCTGCTCACTCCCATCTAAAACCACCTTGCCTTTTCCTGCTAAAAGAACTGGCAGCAAAAAGCGCGAGGTCGTTCCAGAGGAGCGACAATCAATAGTTAACTCTTCAAAGTTAAGAGCCCCGCCAATGCCTGTTACTTCAAGACTCGCATTATGGCGATCTATTCGGACGTCGCATCCTAAAGACATGACCGCTTCCAACATTGCTGCAGTGTCATCAGCAAAAAGAACACCCGACAATCGACTAGTTCCTTCAGCAAGAGCGGCACACAACAATGCCCGGTTCGTCTGACTTTTTGATCCGGGGACCGCTGGAACCCCGTTCATTGGACCTCCGACAGGTCTGACTACTAGTGCCTGAGTCATGCAAGCTCTCTTGTCGTTGGCTTGTAACCCTGTCCAGCTAGAACTGCAAGAAATCTTTGGACTTCAGCTCTAGCTACTACGAGGACCAAGACCCCTTCCGCACCTTCGGCGGAGTGAGCTACCTCAATATCGGCGATGTTGACATCGCAGTCTGCTGCCAGCATCGTGATATTAGCTATTTGACCTTTACGATCAGGTATTGGGATTCTTATTTCGATCAGATCTTGCGGCCTCACATAGCGGGACGGAAGATTTGTTCTAGCCCTTCTTGCCTGGGACAACACGGTAGTTAGGCCGTCGCGATCAGCTTCCGCGACAAGGCTACGAACGTTACTAATCCGATCACTGAATTCATCCAGCACCGCAACAATGGCCTCGCTATTTTGTTCACAAATATCTAGCCATATTTCCGGGTGACCAGCCGCTATCCGAGTCATATCGCGAAAGCCGCCAGCTGCCAACCGAAGGAGTGGGGCATCGTCTAACGCTCGGTCATCAGCCAGGCACATAAGACTTGCGGCGGTGAGGTGTGGTACGTGCGAAACGATCGCTACCAAAGCGTCGTGGCGTTCTGGAGTCATCGTAACGACATCACAACCCATTGAAGAAAGGACTGTTTGAAGTTGACGGAGCCCTAGGTCGTCTGTTCCTTCAGTAGGAGTCAGAACCCAAACTGCTCCTTCGAAGATTTGTTGATCAGCACCGTCAACTCCGTCTTGCTCTGAACCAGCCATGGGATGGCCAGGGACAAATCTAGGGTTATCAATACTGCGAGCGACCATCGCTTTAACACTGCCTGTGTCAGTTACCATGCCCTTTGTCTGTTGCAGAGCATTACGGATTTCTTTCTCGAGAGCTCCTGCTGGCACTGCTACTACTGTTAACTCGGCCTCGGGATCGATCCCTACTGCGTCAATAACTCCTATTTCTCTTGCTCTTTCAGCTCGTTGCGCGTCTATGTCGAATCCGGTCACATGCCATCCAGCTTCGCCAAGCGCCAAGGCCACCGAACCACCTATTAGGCCCGTACCTACGATCTGGCCCCGGCGTGCGTTGTTGTTCATGATTAGGTGAGACCCGTCCGCTCAGAGATAAGTAGTACTAGGGAAATGGTACCGAACGCTTCGACGTACCTTAAAACGAGATTACGAATTGATTGCTTCCTCGTACAAAGAACGAACCTCATCTCTCGTCATGCTTCTCCACTCACCGGCTGAAAGACTTGAGTCCGTTATCGGGCCTATCCGGACCCTGACCAACCTCAGAACGGGGTGCCCGACCGCCTCACACATTCTCCGTACTTGGCGATTACGCCCTTCGTGTATCACCAGTCGCAGTAGCCCGTCCTGTGGCATTGAAACTTCGGCCGGGGATGTCACGCCATCTTCTAGCTTGATTCCTTCCCGCAGGCGCCTAATCGCCGCTGGAGTCGGAACTCCTTGCACATGCGCTAAATATTCTTTTGGAACCCCAAAACTTGGGTGAGTTAGCCGTTGAGTCAAATCACCATCATTAGTCAAAATGATTAGGCCTTCGCTGTCGGCGTCGAGTCGCCCCACTGGAAATATTCTTGCTTCGGATGAGACTAAATCAACGACAGTTTCTCTTCCCTCTGGATCGCTCGCTGTCGACACAACTGTCCGGGGTTTATGCAGCAAGTAATGAACCAGATTTGGGTCTCTGAGAACTGGGACGCCATCGAGTTCTATTCGGTCGAGTTCTTTGGCTTTATCGCCAAGAGTGGCAACTTTGCCGTTAATCGTTACTCGCCCTGAGCTAATCAAATCTTCACTTACTCGCCTACTAGCTACCCCTGATCGTGCCAGAACCTTCTGGAGTCGTTCCCGTGACTCCTCGCCGGTCACGTTGGGGGGCTCAAATCCTCTGAGGTGCTTTCGGGCTTATCGTCGGCGGAACCTTGCTCACCTCCGCGCAACACCACCTCTAAAGTCTCCACGACGTCCGCGTCTGGAACAAAGTCGCTGAGATTAGGCAGCTCTTTCAAGCTGTTGATACCAATCCGTTCAAGAAACAGTGTCGTTGTGCCGTACATGGCCGCGTTCCCAGGACCACTGTCGCGCCCCACCTCAGTTATGTAGCCGCGTTGTTGCAAGGTTCTCACGACCCCATCGACATTAACTCCGCGTATAGACGCTATCTGTGCTCTAGAAACAGGCTGCTTGTAGGCGATTATCGACAAAGTTTCCAAAGCAGCGGTTGACAGTCGCGTCGTTTGGCCTTCTAGGACGAATCGCTCTACATAAGGAGCTTGAGCCTCAGATGTCTGAAACCGAAAGCCTCCGGCGACTTGAGCAATAGTAAAACCACGCTCCTCCTGAGCGTAACTATCAGCTAAGTACCCACATAGCGCTTCAACCGTGTCGACGCTTACTTCTAATAACTGTGCCAGGACGTTTGGTGCAACTGGGTCCGATGCAACAATCAGGATTGCTTCAAGCGCAGCTCTAACGTCAGCGGGAACAAGAGTCGGGTCAAAGTCAGCGAACTCGACGTTTGAAAGTTCGCTTTCTATCAGAGAAGCTTCAGTTTCCAGTTGGGCGGCCAGAACTTCAAAAGTGTCCGCGTCTTCGTCACCCGTCATAAGTTCCCCCACCCAACGGAACCAATAACTCTGATTCGCTTCCGGTCCAAGTGAGTGTGATATCTCCAAACCGTTCGCTTTGGTCTATCTCAATATGGCCTTGTTTAAACAACTCGAGAATCGCCAAGAACCGAACGACAACCTCGATGCGATCGACCAATCCTCCGGTTAGATGTTTGAAACTTGCTTTCCCGAGTGCTGGAAGTTCATCAATAATTTCGAACATAGCATCGCTGACCGAGGTCGTAATAGGAGCTACGTGACCTAAATCCACTTTGGTAACGGTGGCTGGTGTCAACGCTCGCACTAGAGCCATCGCTAGATCATCGGTAGTAATTCCAATTAGTAGATCTGGCGCCAAAGACAGGAATTTTTCATCAGGTCCTGCCGTTCGAGGATAACTAAGTGCAGCACTCAGACTCATTTCTCGCATTACTAATGCTGCTGTCTTAAAGGTTTTACATTCCAAAAGCCGCGACAAGAGTAGGTCTCGTTCTTCCCACAAACCCAGTTCTTCATCGAGGTCCCCATCGTTGCGATCTGGCAACAGTCGCCTGGTCTTCAACTCCACCAACGTGGCCGCAATTAGCAAAAACTCTGTCGCAAGCTCTAGGTCAACACCGGGGGTATCCGAATTAGAGTGACCCTCGATCCTGATGATCCTGTCCATCTCTTCCAAGTAGGCGTCGACGATATTGGTTAAAGACACCTCGTAAATATCAACCTCTTGGTCCAAAATAAGTCGAAGCAGCACATCGAATGGACCCTCGAACACCTTTGTCTGCACCTCATAAGACATGCCATCACGATAGCGGAGCAAATGACATCGATGTAACACGCTGGAACCCTCTTTTGGGCCTTCTGAGCTGTTCCGTTCTTTCGATGCGGTTTAGGCCTCCGACTGATGTACCGTCAATTCAATGACGAGAGTGTTATCTGGCATTCAACCGACGGGTGACATCCACCTCGGTAACTATCTTGGTGCTCTTCGCCAGTGGGCAGTGGATCAGCACGAACACGACAGTTTCTACTGTGCTGTAGACCTTCACGCAGTTACCGTTCAACAAAATCCAGAAGAGCTACGATCAAAAACTCTCGAAACTATGGCCACCCTAGTTGCAGTGGGTTTAGACCCAGAAGTTTGCACTTTGTTCGTCCAAAGCCATGTCCCCTACCACACTGAACTGTCATGGCTTCTCGAATGCACTGTTTCGTTTGGTGAGCTCCGGAGGATGACTCAATTCAAAGATAAATCGACGAAACAAGGTGATGCTGGCCAAGAGCACGTGTCTGCAGGCCTATTCACCTACCCCGCTTTAATGGCAGCTGACATTTTAATTTATGACGCCGATAGGGTCCCGGTCGGCGACGACCAACGGCAACATCTTGAACTCACTCGAGACATTGCAGAGCGGTTCAACTCTCGCTACGGAGAAACTTTAGTTTTGCCATCAGCCGCTATCCCGAAGATCGCTGCACGTGTTATGGATCTACAGGAACCGACCAACAAAATGTCTAAATCGACAGACTCATCGGCCGGTGCAGTCGGCATTTTCGAGGACACAAACTCCATCTCGAAGAAGTTCAAGCGAGCAGTTACAGATTCAGACAACGAGGTGAGGTTTGACTTCAACACCAAACCTGGTGTCTCGAATCTGTTATCTATCCTTGGCGCGGCGACGGATCGTGACCCTGAAACTCTCGCAGATCAATATAGTCAATATGGGCCATTGAAATCGGATGCTGCCGATGCGGTGATCAGCGTTCTGGAGCCCGTCCAAAGACGTCGCTCAGAATTGCTGGCCGATCCAGCCGAGTTGGACCGAATCATTGCTCAAGGAGCTAACAAAGCTTCTGAAGTTGCATCTGGGACGGTCCAACGTGCGAAAAACGCCATGGGATTTTTAGCTCTGAACTAGCGGCAGTAGCCCGCTAGCTTAGATTTGAGTTCGACCTTCGTTTTTGATTTTTCCTCCCCGAAAGACTGATACGGCGGGAACATTCGAAGTGGTTTCAGCGGATCGCCATCGTCTAAACCCGAAAACGAAGACCGCAGCGCCAGCAACTGTCACCAGAGTTCCTGCTTCTGCCGTCACACCCGCCACACCAGAACCAAGAAAAATAACGGCGAAACCTACCGCCATTGTGCGCACATGCCGATTAGAGAGACGCAACGGTGGCCGCTTATTGATATTTCGTTCTTCGATAGTTTCAATCCTGCCGTTCTCGATTCGGTAAACAAGCAAGGCAACTTCTTCAACAGAAAGATCAGGAGCTACTTTCGCTACTGCGCAGTCTTCCGCAGCCCGAACCGCTGTCTCTATATCTTGAGGGGCCGGAGCACCGCTAGCTACCCGCTCCGCAGCTTCCGGGTCTCTTCCGATTAGCCAATCGCGAAATGAAACTAGCGCTCGATCTATCATCAACCGCTGTTCTTTGGAAAGCTGACCTCGAGCCTTCTGTCTCGCTCTGGAAATTTCCTCATTCACTGACTCTAATTTGAACGTCCCAACTCGGTCTCCGTAAGTGGTGAGGATCACTTCCTTAAGCTCTTCGGTTATTTTTGTCGATTCCATACAACCTTCTTACACTGCCAAATAGTCTGCGCGCACGAGTACTTCTCCTCGACGTTCATCAACTGTCCATTTGTCTTTTCGTAAGTGATGCTCGGCTGCCCAACGAACCACAAATTCGTCACTTCCAGCACCTTCGAGCAAATCGGCTCCAAGGCGCGGGTAATTGAGAAAGGATTTTAGGTTGGAGAAGAAGGACCTACGCAGAGCCAATCGGTTGAGAAGTTCAGCTGAAATGATTGGCTTCGCAACATATGCAGCTATTCGCGTGGCGACACCCGACCGCACAGCGACCTTTCCTACATCATGTAAAAGGCCTGCAGCCAACACTGTCTCATCTCCAGGTAGTTCCTTCAGAACTCTCTTAGCGACCAAAATTGAGTGGAGCCGGTCCGCTGAAGACATTTGAACCCAAAGCTCAAATTCTCGATCCGAGAGTTGCTGCCTCACCCAATCCAAGTCGTCTTGTTCGGGTGCTTTCGCTGTCAAAGTGAAAACGAAACGACTTACAAGATGACGCAAACGATTCCTAGACACAACAGTGAACTTACCTGTCTTAAAGTCGAACCTCGGCGCGCGGGTGAGCCCGCAAGTAAATATCTCGCAACTCACTCTCTCTAACAGCTGTGTATCTTTGAGTGTTTCGGATCGAAACATGACCTAAAAGTTCTTGCACATATCGAATGTCAGCGCCGTTAATCAACATGTGAGTAGCACATGAATGTCGCAACACGTGGGGAGATAATTCCTCGCCCAACCCGACTTTGTCGCCGTAGTGGCGGACGACCCTCCAAGCACCCATGCGGGACAGCTGAGTGCCTCTTTTGGGTCCGCCAACGCTTAGAAAAACTGCGGTTTCAGCCCCTCTGCTGGTCGCACTTCGAAGGTTTAGGACAGCGTTTCGGCCAACGCCGCTCATCCACTGACTTAAAGAATCAGCCGCTAGTGAGCCGACTGGGACAATTCGTTCCCTTCTACCTTTGCCAAATACCCTTAGGAGTTGACCATCTAGATCAATATCATCAACCTGGAGTCCGACAAGTTCCCCAACACGCAGCCCACATCCGTAAAGAACTTCGAGAATAGCTCTATCCCTATAAATGACCGGCTCCTCCCCTACCGGGGATTCGAGCAGCGATTGGATTTGCTCAATTGTTAGAGCTTTCGGACTACCATCAGGAACCGTTGGTACAGCTATTTCGGCACTTGGGTCCTCGGACAATACCTCCCGTTCATAGACGAGGAAGCCAAAGAATTGGCGAATAGCTACCACTGTCCGCGCCACAGTCGATATCTGATAGCCCAAGTCGCGTATGTGGCCGACGTATGAAACGATTTGATCCTCTGTAGCTACCGTCAACGTGACGTCATGGGATTGCAGCCAATTACAGAAGGAGCGAAGATCTCGTCCGTAGGCCTCTTTAGTCGACTCTACGAGTCCTTTATTTGCAACTACCCACTTCAGAAACTCTTCTAACCAACGCTCATCTTCGGTCAGGTCCATGTAGCTACTAGGTTAACCTTCGCTGAAGAAGCAAAAGCCCTGCGACAGTTTTGGCGTCTGTAATGGAGCCCCTTGAAATCATCTCATCAACGTCTTTCAAGGCAACTGCTTCAACTGTCATAAACTTTTCTTCAACACCATCCGCTTGGCGTTCGGTCCATTCGAGATCTGTTCCTAGGTACAGAGAGATGGACTCATCGCTGAACCCCACAGCAGTTACCAACGTCACGAGATGTTCTAAGTGGTGCGCGACACATCCCACTTCTTCTTCCAGTTCCCGTCGAGCAGTTTCTATTTCTGATTCTCCGTCTTTATCTCTAAGTCCGGCGGGTAACTCTAGAAGCCATCCGCCAAGAGGCGTCCGAAATTGACGGACAAGGAAGACATGCTCTCCGTCTTCAGAAATTGGAACTACAGCCACGGCGCCTTGATGTCGGACGATGTCCCGGTCGAACAACTCGCCTGAAGAATCAGCCCACATAGTTGCGTACAAATCGAAGGCGTAACCAGAATGAATTAGCTCCTCAGAGACCAGAGAGAAATCGGGGTCGGATGGGCCGACCATATATCAATCCACCGACTCTGCTCTTGGTTCCAAGAGCTTCGGGTTTCGCCCCTCGGCTCTGGACAAAGCTGCCGCAACCAGCCCTCGAAAAAGTGGGGCCGGGCGGTCCGGACGGCTTTTGAACTCTGGGTGTGCCTGCGTACCTACCCAGAATGGGTGAGCTTCCAACTCAACAAACTCGACTAGTCGCTCATCGGGCGATAAACCGCTGCATTTGAGGCCGTTGGCTTCCATCCGAGCGCGATAGTCGTTATTGACTTCGTATCGGTGACGGTGTCGCTCGTAGGTCAAGGTCTCGCCATACATTGCCGAGACCTTCGTGCCCTCGAGTAGTCGGGCGGGATACAAGCCAAGCCTCATTGTTCCGCCCATATCGGTTACGTCTCTTTGGGAATCCATTAAGTCAACTACTGGGTGAGAAGTCGTCGGATCGAATTCGCGACTATTTGCGCCAACTAGCCCAAGTTCGTTTCGGCAAAATTCGGTAACCATCACCTGAAGGCCTAAGCAGATACCCAAACACGGGATGTCATTTTCTCTGGCGTATCTAGCCGCCGCAATCTTCCCCTCTGTTCCTCGCTCTCCGAAGCCTCCCGGGATAATCATTCCGTCTAGATGAGAAAGTCGTCCAGCCGCTAACAAGCCCTCAACCTCTTCGGCTTGTATCCAATCAATCTCAACGCCCGCTGAGTGGTCATATCCACCGTGGCGTAGCGCTTCGACCACTGACATGTAAGCATCTGGAAGACTTACGTATTTCCCAATGATGCCTATACAAACCCTTGAGGTTGAACCTTCGATCCGATCAACCAACGACGACCATGACCGAAGGTCCGGTTCTAGGTCCGAGAGGCCAAGAATTTCGCACACATAACCGTCAAGCCCTTCCTCGTGAAGAATTAACGGAACTTCATAAAGGTTTGACGCGTCAGGGGCGTTTACGACGCCGGAAAGTTCAACGTCGCACAGCCGGGAGATCTTTTCTCGCAATGCTGTATCGATGGGCTCCTCGCTCCTCAACACGACTGCATCAGGTTGAATTCCGCGACTTCGCAACTCAGTAACAGAATGTTGGGTGGGTTTAGTTTTCTGTTCCCCAGATGGGCCGATGAAGGGTACGAGCGTGACATGGACGTAACAGACGTTGTCTCTTCCAGCGTCTAAACGCATCTGTCTAATTGCCTCTAGGAACGGGAGGATCTCGATATCTCCGGCGGTTCCTCCAACTTCTGTTATGACTACATCAGTATCAGCCGTCGCCAGCCGGCGAATCCGTCTCTTTATTTCGTCAGTAATGTGCGGGATTACTTGAACGGTTTTACCTAGGTAATCACCGTGGCGTTCGGCCGCTAGTACCGCTTGGTAGATCGACCCGGTGGTCGCATTTGAGTCTTTGGTTAGTGGTTCATCGATAAAGCGTTCATAATGACCAAGGTCTAAGTCCGTCTCGCCACCGTCGTCGGTAACGAAGACTTCACCATGTTCAAAGGGATTCATAGTGCCCGGATCAACATTGATATACGGGTCAAATTTCTGCATGGTTACTCTTAGGCCCCTCGCCTTCAATAGGCGTCCCAAAGAGGAACCGGTTATTCCTTTGCCGAGTCCGCTCGCGACCCCACCGGTAACGAAAATGTGTTTAGTCATGGTTGAGGTCCCGCTGCACTGAAACAGAATTTAGCGGTTCAACTCCCCAATGTTGTTGACCTTAAGCAACAGATTTGTTGAACCGCCATATTTAGCCTCAAGTTGTTAGCGAACTTAAGTATGCAGTTGGTTCCGACCTATAGCGTCTAAGCGACTCAAGAAGGGGTTCTCAGCAATCACCCGACTGAAGGAAGTCCGCTCACTGGCAAGATTCAAACCAGCTAGTGCTACCAAAATAATCCACTGAATCGTGGATGTGGTTACTAAAACGGTGCAAAAGCCAAGAACGGCCCCGGTCACGTTAACTCCCGTATCACCTTGCATGTGTCGCTCGATTAGCTCCGATGGCATCAATCCCGTGCTTATGCCAACAACCCCTGCCGCCCACACAAGGTGGAGGCCGGCGTACGAACTACCCCAAATAGAGACTGAAATGACAAGAACAGCAAACCAGAGCAAGGAAACTTTCGACGAACGAGCGGGCGCCCGGTCAAAAAGATTCAAGAGATTAGCGCTCAAGGCCACTATTGCCGCACCCAGCGTCAAGCCCACCAAACCATCGCTAATATCAGCTATGAAGACAGCCACAAGGGACACCAGAACACCCCCGACTAGTTTCAACAAACCGGTGGTTACTTCCCGTCCAGAGACAGCTGATCGAAGGTGGCCTTCGAATCCTCCTCCGCTACTTTCCGCTTTGATGTCATCGAGGAACCCCAGAGACCCAAACACAAGCACGAGTAGCAATACCGCAACAACGTGGGACCCGTAAAAAGAGGATCTGAAACCCCAATACAAATTTCCGACAATCAGAACTTCCAATGCGACTACAAAAATTCCCGAAATGCCAAAAACTAGAGCGCCTCGATAGTTTTGCTTCTGCAAACTGGGAATCTTCAACCCTGAGCCGACACGTCCCCAAGCAAGTAACGCTGCCACTAGGGCTAAGACGAAGATACTCAAAGTTAAAATCACGACTTGAATCTCCTGATTAGAGATCGGAGGATCGACGCGAGGGTGCGCCGCCATCCAAGGCGGGATGCGGATGCTTGGGTCAGATCTCCAAACTGCCTTGCCCGGTGGAGCATGTCTTGGACCCCTCTCCCTGTCGGCGAGTGTGACAGATCCACTGGCACCTCCAAGATTCTTTTACCCAACATATTTGTATCAATTGTTAGTCCTACTTCTAACCCGAATCCCTCTGCCAGCGTTAGAGATCGCATAAGGGCACCATTAACAGCTCGCTGGCCTGACAAAGGCTCCGCAAACCGACGTCCAGTCGCTTCCATCAGTAATTCGGTTGCCGCAAGTTTTGCAAAACCAAAACCTCTAGATCTTCCCGCTGACGGAAATACAGCGATTGTCATATCAGCTGCATCTTCTTTTAAGGGCTCTAACAGTTTGATTGCATGCCCTGCCGATGCCCCCAAATCTGCGTCTACCAATAGGTAACTGTCCGGAGCACCCGATGACGCTATTCCCGCTGCCACCGCCCCGCCCTTGCCAATATTGGAATCCAATCCGACCACCCTCGCCCCATCGTCAACGACTAATACCTCACCAACTGCACCGGTCTCAATCAGCGCTGTAACGGTTGCGGCGACAGAGTCAACGCTGTTTTTTGCCGGGATTATGGCGACAACGTGGGTCATCTTGGGAATCGTTCGTCAGCAGTGGGCAGACTTCCGTAATGACCTACAGATGGCAGACGACTCAGACCAACAAGAAGCCCTAGGCGATCTTCTGAAGAGCCAACGTCATCGAAGGTGGACCAACTTTCTGCGAGACCAGATTCGTTGCGAATCTTGTTCACAACTTCGCCGATTGGCGAATTCTGACTTGCAAGCTCAACTACCGCTCCGATGCCACGCTCGCCACGCTCAGTTATTTCTTTGAGTAGCGGTATCAATACCTCATGGTGGACACCCAGATGGGCAGCATCATTGATGAAAAGGACTCTTATATCTCCACTGGATAGTTGGTCAGGGGTCATCAATGACAGATACCGGTCATGACGGACCAGTCCTTGGTTGGCCAGTTGTTCGATAACTTCGTCAACTAATTCAACGTCTTTGCTGCTCGCTTCTCCCCCAGCTGTCAGCCAGGAAGCAATATTAGAAATCGTTAGGTCAGAGATCTCTGCGGCACTGAAAGCACCGCCGAAGATGTCGGCTAGAGCCGTTAAAGTTTGGGGGTTCTCGAAGTTCATTGCTGGTTGCATCCACAAGGTTCCCAGATACTCGCCATCTGATCTAGCTAAAATTTCTCGGATCTCTGACATGGTCACAAGATCGATTCCGCTCGGAGCAACGATCATCCAGGAGGTTCCTTCTAAGCGGCCTCTGGGTATGAGAGTCTCGATCGCATTAAGGGTGAGAGTGCTGGTCTTTTGTTGAGCGTCACTTAGTTCTCGAATAGCCCTTACTTGTTCTGTGGAGGAACGGCGCAGATCTTCTAGCTCAAGATCATGGAGTTGTTTTTCTTTAAGTCTTTCAACCCCAAGCGCCTCAATTTTTTCCCTTGCGCCCTCCGTCTCGGCAACAGCTTGATCCGCGATTTCGATAGCCTCATCGCGACCTACTTTGAATTCATTTACTTGATCCTCAAGCTCATTAACTAATATCGAATCAACAAATGTCGAACCAAGTGCCAGCCCTATCCCTAGAGCCAGGAAAACGGCTACAACGCTGACGATGTGATAGCGGAGATTTATCATTAGTTAGTCACATCCCTAAGTTGAGCCAGAGGGTTCTGAGTAGAAGTCGAACAGGTTCAGTTACCACTGCTATGACAGCCAGGGTAAAGATCGCCGACAGAACCAACAAAGCCAAATCACGCTTACGAACCTGCGTCCGGTAAAGACGGCCCACGCCCTTGGCATCTACCAGGATTGATGAAACCTTCATGCGAGTTAGAAAAGTAGAGGCCATACCTTTACGACCTTTGTCGAAAAAATCGGCCATAGAAGTATGTGAGCCCACCAAAACGATTAGTTCAGCACTCTCCTCGAAGGCGATCCGCATAGCTATGTCTTCGCTAGTCCCAACACCCTCAACGACCGCATAGTCGAAACCTAGGCGTTCCAAACGCATCGCTCCCGGCGCAGCCCCTCCCGGGTAAGCGTGGACAAGAAGTTGAGCACCACAGTCCAAAGCATCCCTTGACACAGAGTCAAAATCGCCCAATATGAGGTGTGGAGTTAGACCCACTTCCAAAAGCGCATCGGCTCCGCCATCGACCCCAATTAACACCGGACGCATTTCGCTCACGTAACCCGACCTCTTGAGTGTGGACAGGTCTTCGCGGTAGTCGATACCTCGAACCACCACCAATACTTGCCTCTGAGCAAGGCCGGTCGAGATATTAGGAAGATCCAAATCATCGGTAATGAGTTCTGGTTCATCTGCCAAGTACTGGAGGGTGTTACTTGCAAATTCTCCAAGTTGCTCCCGGACCGCTTCCCGAGCTAAGCCAAGGCGGCGCTCTACCTCGACGATGCTCGGCCTAACGCCACGACCTACCTGCCGTTCATCAAAAAAAACTTTGTCCCCTACTACAGTGACCACTTCACCCTCTCTGATGCTGTTGAAGGCACTTACCCCGATGCCATCAATCAAGGGGATTCCAGCCTCCAACAACACAAGAGCACCCTGCGCCGGGTACTTACCCGAAAGACTTTGCGAAGCATTGAGGACTGCCGAAACCCGGGCTGATACCAAACCTTGCGCAGCGACCCGATCTAGATCTTCATGTTGGATAACTGCAATGTCTCCTGCACGTAGCCGCGGAATAAGATTCTTAGTCCTGCGGTCCACGCGAGCTGTTGCCTCAAAATTAGCAGCGTCTAGATGGTTCTCGCGGCGTCTTAATCTCACTGCCCCCTCCGCTCAAGACGCGCTCTTTCAAGTAACTCCGATGCATGCTGGTTTCCACTAGCCGAATCAGGCTGCCCTGCAAGCATGCGCGCCAGCTCTCGCACGCGATCGTCACCTTCTACATTTGTCACAGTGGATACGACGCTCGAACCATCGTCTTTTTTATCCACCACTAAGTGACGATCGCCGTACGCTGCAACCTGAGGTAAGTGAGTAACGACGAGAACTTGGTGGGTTCCACCCAACCGACCTAATGCCTTGCCTACAGCTAGTGCCGCGCTCCCTCCAATACCTGCATCGACCTCATCAAATACGAGACTCGGTGGTCCCGACGTAAGCACAAGTCGCAACGACAGCATGACTCTTGCTAGCTCACCGCCAGACGCTACCTTCGAGAGACCGTGCCACTTACTTCCACTATTAGCACGGAACATAATCTCCACATCGTCCGCTGGGTCTTCCCCTCTGACTTCTAATGACAACTCAGCATTTTCTAAGGCAAGTTCAGGAAGATAGCTGCATACTTGCTTTGCGAATAAAGGTGCGGATGCGCGTCGCTCTATCGCTACTTGTTTGGATATCTTCGCGATCTTCGACTGCGCTTCGACCAGTTGGGCCTCAAATTTAGCCGCTTTGGTTTCAAAGTTCCGTAACTGTTCGAGCCGCTGCGAAGCTTGCAGCCGATAGTCAAGTACTTCATTTATTGTGTTCCCATATTTTCGTTGGAGGTCAATCAGAAGTTGTCGACGCTCACGAACTTCCGCCAGCCTCTGTGGGTCATCTTCAATCGAATCCACCAAATCTCGCATTAATTCGGCTACGTCTGTGACTTCGGCCTGCAACCCGCGAAGCCTTTCCGTCAGATCGTCGTACGGTGAGCGGTCAGCCAGACTGGCAATCAGTTTTCCTAGGGAATCGATCAGCCCGTCGTCACCACTTATCTGCTCGCGTGCTTGGCTCCCAGATTCGATGTGGGCCGATGCATCGGCGAGCAGTTCTTCCAACTTAGCTAGCTCATCAAGCTCATTCGGGTCGTCCAGCCGCGCTTTCTCTAGTTCTTCAAGTTGGAACTTCAACAAATCGATTTCGTGCGCTCGAGACCTCTCATCGCCACCCAAATCTTCGATCGCTTCGAGAAGCCGACGTTCATCCCTTCGCGCCTCTGTTAACGGACCTAAGTCGATGTGGCCATATTGGTCTAACGCCGAACGCTGTACTTTCTGCTGCAAGAGCGACTGATGTTCGTGCTGACCGTGTAAATCAACCAAGGTCGATCCGATTTCAGACAGTTGGGCCATTCCGGCGAGACCCCCATCTAGATACGCCCTACTGCGACCTTCCGCTGGAATTACACGCCCAACAATTAGCTCGCCACCATCTAACGTTTGAAATCGACCTTCAACTACTGCTTGGTCTGCGCCGTTGCGCACCATTGAAGGGTCTGCGTTACCGCCCGTGAGGAGTTGTATCGCTTGAACGACCATCGTTTTGCCTGCGCCTGTCTCTCCTGTTAGGACAGTTACTCCTGGACCCAAAACTAACGACGAAGACTCTATTACTCCCAGGTTCTGGACAGAAAGTTCCAGAAGCATTAGCGGTCCTTCAAACCAAATTTTTGTTTCAGTACTTGTTGGAAGCCTCCGGAACCGGAGGTAACCAAACGCGCAATAACCTCGGCTTGCGACGTGACCATCACATCGCCGTCACTTAACGCTGCGACACTTCGGCCATCGATGGAGAGGTTCGCGTCGCGCTGTCCTATGACTGAGATCCGAATTTCTGTGTCGGGACGCAAAACCAGCGAGCGATCAAACAACATATGTGGCGCAACTGGGGTCAATTGAAGAGACCAGTGGGTGGGAGCAACTATGGCCCCGCGCGCCGACAAGTTATAAGCCGTTGATCCCGTTGGAGTCGAAACTATAAGACCATCTCCAGCGTAAATCGCAAATGGGGAGTCATCGATTATGACTTCTAGACGGACTGTGTGGCCCTGAGATTTCTTTTCAACCACTGCCTCATTTAGTCCGACCCAGGGACCTTCGCGTCCGCCATCAGACCTTTGGATGTGACTTTGGATCATTAAGCGCTCTTCGACCAGGAGTTCCCCTCGTAAAGCTTGATCAACAGCGGCCTGAGCTTCATCCGCCTCGAATTCAGTTAAATAACCTAGGTGACCAACGTTGACTCCAAGAACTGGGACACCAAACTGAGCGACTCGTTCAAACGTCCGGAGCATGGTCCCATCTCCACCAATGCTTACTGCTAAATCGGCTCCATCAGCCAAGGCTTCTTCAGCACATCCAAGCTTGACTCTTTCAAGGATGGATGCTTCAGCTTTGTCAAGACGAACGCTATGACCGGACTTCTCTAAATGGTTGATAAGCGCGTCTGCCAAATCATGCGATTGGGTTCGTTCCGGGTGCGACATGATGCATATTACGCTCATGACAAACCTACAGATCGGGCTACTTCAACGGCCTGCTCTATCGAAGTAGAAGGCACCGAAGGATCAGGACGGTCTCGGCAATGAACAAGAAACTCTGCGTTTCCGCTAGCGCCACGTAGTGGTGAGACCATCACATTTATCACCCCAAACTTTGCTTCCGAAACACACGTCGATACTTCCTCAAGAACTCTGTGCCAGATCTCGGGGCTTCTAATTACCCCTTGACCTCGAGCCGCCTCGACTCGATCTGCTTCAAACTGTGGCTTTACCAGCATAAGTATGTCCCCATCCGGTTCACACAAAGTCGCAAGTCTTGAGAAGACCACCTTGAGCGATATAAAAGAGAGATCAACCACTACTAAGGGTGCGGGGCCTCCAATTTGTGAGACGTCGACATGTCTCACATTGGTTCGTTCGAAAACCTTGATTTTTTGGTTTTCGCGCAAACCATGGTCAAGCTGACCGTAACCAACGTCAATGGAAACAACTTCCGTGGCACCTCTCTGAAGTACGCAATCAGTAAAACCCCCTGTAGACGCTCCGACGTCGATTACTCGTTTTCCGGCGGGATCGATTCGAAATTCAGTCAATGCCGCGTCGAGTTTATCTCCTCCTCTCGACACAAATCTGGGTTTACTTTCGACAAGTACGATGGGGTCTCCATTAGTAACCAGGTACGCAGACTTGCGGGCTACTGCCCCTTTCACCAGTACGCCTCCTGCGTCAATAAGTTCGTTTGCCATACTCGCTGTAGATGTAAGGCCGCGCCGCACCATTTCAATATCCAGTCGACGTCGCGGCATTATGGCCGTCTCGGAAGGTTTACAGTCAGCACCTGCACACAACTCGAAGGTACCAGTAGGCATTCAAGACTTGGGATGACTCCGGTACGTTGCCTGCTGCTACCCCAAGGTCGCTTCAACCAAACTCCAAAGATCATCTGCGATGAAGGCAGGTGTCGGATCACACTTTGTCGATTCCTCGACGGAAGTAACGCCCGAGAGCACGAGTCCAAAATCGAAACCAAGTTCAGCTGCTAGCAACCCATCTGTTGCTGGGAGATCTCCAACGACTATGTTTCCCGGGCTATTGCGTTCCAGCTTTAACCAGCTTAGGACGAGATCCGCTATCGGACCATTGGGCTTTCCTGCAATCGTCGCCTCCGTTTTGCCCGCAGATGCTACGGCTGCTGTTAATGATCCGTTGCCGGGCAGTAATCCCTCTGGTGTGGGGTAAGTAGGGTCACTGTTGGTTGAGATTAGACGCGCTCCGAAATGAAGGGCGCTAGCTGATGCCGCTAGCCGCTCAAAATTGAATTCTCGGTGAAACCCAACAATCACAGCATCGACTGGTTCGTTGGAAGAAGTTGCATCTTCCGGGGAGACTGGTAACGCTCCGCGATTTGCAACAGCCTCTACAACTCCTTCCCCAGCGCAAACCAATACGCGTTCACCAGCATCAACTAGTGACGCTGCTGCCATTGCAGAAGTAAGAACCCGGTCCTGCGAATCTATGCCAAACGCTTCGAGCTTCATTTCAGCCTGTCGCTTGGTGAGCGCAGAGAAGTTGGTCACAAAAAGGATTTTATGACCGGCTTTGTCAAGCCGTTCTATGGCCTCTGCAGCTCCAGCAATTGGCTGGTCTGCTAACCATACGACCCCGTCGAGATCGAGGATCCAGGCGGTGTGGGTCAGACCTGCCAGGTTCCGCGTGACCTGAGTAAGGACGAAAGGTCGCCTGCCCCTTTGTCATTCTGGGCCATGGCGAGTTGAGCAGTCGACGAGCTGGCGTATTCGATTCTCTCAACTGCTCGGAAGACTCCTATGGGCGTAGGTTCGAACGGGCCTTGAGACAAGCGACTCAACATGAAAGCTGTCGATGGGTCAGGTTTCTTCTCATCGTGTATCAAAATTGCGCTTTCGCCAACGTCAGCCACGGAGACCACCTTGGCGGCTCCATTTTCAACGACCACGCCCAGTTCTCCATCAGCGCCGAATTTAATGGGTTGGCCATGTTCCAAAGTGATCAAATTGCTGTCCCGGTTGCCCTTTTTGGTTATTCCTTCCCATGCTCCATCATTAAAAACGTTGCAATTCTGGAAGACTTCAACGATCGAGGCGCCCTTGTGGTCATGGGCTCGGCGGAACATTTCCATCATGTGTTGGCGATCCATATCGTGTGTACGCGCCACGAATGAGGCCTCAGCTCCTAATGCCACGGACATCGGATTGAATGGTGTATCGACGGAACCCATCGGTGAGCTTTTCGTGACTTTGCCGACTTCGCTCGTTGGAGAGAACTGGCCCTTTGTCAGGCCGTAGATCATGTTATTAAACAGAAGAATGTTCAAATTCACATTTCTTCGCAGTGCATGGATCAGATGATTGCCGCCGATAGACATCATGTCCCCATCACCGCCTATGACCCAAACATCTAGGTCTGGTCGAGCCATCGCAAGGCCGGTGGCGATAGCCGGGGCTCGACCGTGGATGCCATGCATGCCGTAGGTGTTCATGTAGTAGGGAAAGCGCGCAGCGCAGCCAATGCCAGAGACAAAGACGGTGTTTTCGCGGTCAACTTCCAGTTCCGGCATAAGCATTCGCATAGCGGTCAAGATGGAATAGTCCCCGCAACCTGGGCACCAACGAACTTCTTGGTCTGTTGCCCAATCGCCTGGCTCTGTACGCGTAGAGGTGTCAGTCATATTTCTTACCTGCAGTCCTTTAGGAGTTATCCATCGCTTGGAGCGCCGCCGACTCTATTTCAGCAGTCGTGAACGGGACGCCGTTCATTTTATTCACTGGCTTAACATCCAGCAGATATTTTGCTCTAACCAAATTGACCAATTGCCCTGCATTCATTTCGGGGCAAATTACCGTTTCGAATTTAGAAAGAACTTCTCCTAGATTCTTCGGAAATGGGTTCAAATGAGTGAGATGTACGTGGGCCACTTTTTTGCCCGCTGCTTGGAGGCGGTCTACTGAAGCGTCTATGGCTCCCCAAGTCGACCCCCACCCCAACATGCAGAAGTCCGCATCTGGATCTCCAGCCACCTCAACATCGGGCACATCTATACCCTCTACTTTGGCTGCCCTGAGGTTGACCATCTTTTGGTGATTAGCCGGGTCGTAGCTGATGTTGCCTGACTCATCCTCTTTTTCTATACCGCCTATTCGGTGCATGAGGTCAGGAGTTCCCGGTATCGCCCAGGGACGTGCCAATGTTTCGCTGTCCCGTAAATATGGCAGGAATATGCCATCGCCATCTTCGTTGGTGCCGTTGAAACCGGTATGAAAGTCAACACCTATATCGGGCAACGAATCAATATCGGGCAACAACCACGGCTCGGAGCTTGTGGCTAGGTATCCATCGCTAAGAAGCATCACCGGGGTCCGGTAACGCAAAGCTATCCGACATGCTTCGATAGCAGCGTTAAAGCAATCAGCAGGGCTTCGGGGAGCCACGATGGGCATCGGTGACTCAGAGTGACGCCCATACATCGCCATCAAAAGATCCGCTTGCTCCGGTTTTGTTGGCAGTCCGGTTGACGGCCCACCCCTCTGAATATCAATTACGACAAGCGGAAGCTCGAGGCTTACTGCCAGCCCGAGTGTCTCTCCTTTTAAGGCAACACCAGGTCCAGAAGTAGTTGTAAAAGCGAGCGCCCCACCAAAAGCCGCACCGACCGCCGATGCAGCCGCTGCTATTTCGTCTTCGGCTTGGAAAGTTCGGACACCGAAATGTTTCAGTTCAGATAAATCGTGGAGTATGTCCGAAGCTGGTGTGATCGGGTAGGACCCGAGGAACACCGGTAGTCGAGCTAACTGGCCCGAGGCTGCACAACCCCACGCTAAAGCGGTGTTTCCATTGACGTTCGTGTATTCGCCTTGTGGCAACTCGGCTGGTTTGATCTCGTAATGGGATTCAAAGAGCTCAGCTGTTTCCCCAAAATTGTAGCCAGCTTGAAATGCTGCCTCGTTGGCTTTTATAACCAACTCTTTCCCACGGAATTTGGTGCTAATAAACTCCATTGTCGGCTCGGTCGGACGGGTATACATCCAAGAAATTAGACCTAAGGCAAAAAAGTTCTTCGAACGCTCGGCGTCGCGGGGTTTCACTCCATGCACTGCCACAGCGTCTTTAGTTATCTGACTCATCGGCACCGGATAGCTTCGGTATCCGTCGAGCGTACCGTCCTCTAAAGGGTCACTTTCGTAACCAGCTTTTTCGAGATTACGTTCGTTAAAAGCGTCGGTATTAACAATTACCGCTCCACCTTGAACCAGGTTGTGTAATTGCGCTTTAAGCGCCGCTGGATTCATCGCGACAAGAACGGTTGGGGCATCACCTGGCGTCGTAATAGCAAAATCAGAAATCCGCACTTGGAAGGCGGAGACACCAGCAAGTGTTCCTTGCGGGGCTCGAATCTCAGCAGGGAACTCTGGCAACGTCGCTAAGTCATTACCGAGGGCAGCAGAAATACTGGTGAACTGGTCACCAGTCAATTGCATGCCGTCGCCAGAGTCACCGGCGAACCGAATAATTACTTCATCAAGCTCTTGAAGCGGTAACTCTCGAGGTGCTGTATCGGTCACGGACCCTCCCCGGGGATGGTGGTCGTCCGACTTCGAACTTTATACCCACGACGCTCTAAATACTCGCCAAAAACCATGTAGTTCATATCCTCAGCTCAGGCGACTGTGATTGATGCGTTGAGGTAGACATCTTGAATCGCATTTAATAGATCGACGCCTTCTCGCATTGGTCGCTGAAAGGCCTTGCGTCCAGATATGAGACCTAAACCGCCTGCTCGTTTATTCACTACGGCGGTCATGACCGCTTCAGCCATATCGGTTGCTCCGGAACTAGCGCCACCACTATTAATCAACCCGATTCTCCCCATGTAACAGTTGGCCACTTGCCACCGGCATAGGTCAATCGGATGGTCCGAAGTTAATTTGTCATAAACATCTGGATGAGTCTTTCCGAATCCTTTTATGAGGTTGAAAGCCCCATTAGTTTCTGGCAACTTCTGCTTAATGATGTCAGCTTCTATAGTCACACCAATATGGTTCGCTTGGGCAGTTGCATCAGCCGCTACATGGTTATCTTGATCTTCAGTATCAATCTCGCTGTTCCGAAGGTAACACCAGAGAACGGTGAACATGCCTAGCTGATGGGCTCTCTCAAAAGCCTCAGCGGTTTCTTGAATTTGGCGACCACTTTCTTCACTCCCGAAGTAAATAGTGGCTCCAACTCCAGCAGCACCTAGTTCATATGCCTGGTCTACGGAACCAAACATTATTTGATCGTAGGTAGCCGGGTAAGTGAGTAGCTCATTGTGGTTTAGTTTGACGATGAACGGGATTCGATGAGCATATTTTCGACTAACTGCACCCAGAACGCCAAAGGTCGTAGCAACTGCATTACACCCACCTTCGATCGCAAGTTCAACAATATTGGCTGGGTCAAAATAAATGGGATTAGGGGCGAAAGACGCAGCGCCCGAATGTTCTATGCCTTGGTCAACTGGCAGAATCGACACATATCCAGAACTAGCAAGCCTGCCGTTATTGAACAGAGATTGCATATTTCTCATTACCTGCGGCGACCGATCAGTCACAGACAGAACGTCAGTAACGAAATCTGGGCCCGGAAGGCTAAGTAGATCTCGAGAAATTGTCTCGCATTTGTGTTCTAGAAGATAAGTCGCCTTATCTCCGAGTAAACCTTCGATGTCGAGGCTCACGGCACGACTCCTTAGGTGGGTCATCAGTAGGTCGAATCGGGGTATTCGGGCCGCTTCAGATCGTAGTCGCGCCGCGCCACGAAAAGGTTGAGCCCAGCAGTAGATTCTCAACTTCTACCGAGCGACGTCTAGGACAACGATTCCAGACGCCCGGAAACATCGGCATACCCAGGTTCAACTTGGTCGATTCTCTCGAAGCCCCGTCGGGCTCGCTGATGGTCTCCGGCACGTTCGTATAGGTCTGCCAGCGCGTACCAAAGTCTTATGTGGTGATCTCGAGGCTTTTTAGGCTTGAGCGGACCCTGTTCGAGAAGTCGTATCCCGCCAGCAACATCTCCAATATCTGCCATCGCTCCAGCCATCACGATCCGACCCTCGGTCATGATCGCCGCTTCAGGTCCAGATGCCCTCAGCTCATCCCACAAGTGTCGAACCAGTTTGACCTCGCCGAGGGCACGGTAACAATCTGCCATAACGGGGTACTGATTTATGTCGCCAGTGACATCAGAAAAATGTTGGAGGCGTTCTAACGCATCGTTCCATCTTCCAAGTCGGTACAGAGTTAGACCATAGAGCTCATGCAGCTCGGGGATTTGGGGGTACTTTTTGATCATCGGCCGCAAAAGGTCATCAACCTCTCCAAAGCGGTCAGACAAAAAGTGCTCACCTGCCTCCGTAACTCGCCGTAACATTCGGTCGCGCTCGACTTTCGGAAGATTTTGAGTGTGCGCTGGGTCTATTTCTAGAACGGCTCCAGACGGCTTATTTCGCTGCGATCGTTTACTTCGGGGCTTCTTGTCTCGTCGCTCCCACTTATCCTCATCTCGGGCAGGCGGGGGGCCAAGATCGTCAGCTTCTGGCCGAGGACCACCGGGGTCGATACTGGCATTATGGGCTCCCCGACGAGCAACACCTCCCCACTTAGAACCGCGCGCTTGGTCCCCAAAATAGCGTTCGGGCTTTTCCACCCCTGGTCCGCGAGTTGGCTGTTCCGGACTGCGGTTAGGTGCCCCGCGCCCTGGACCTTTCTTGCGGTCACCGGGTGAGCTCGATGGGCCGCTTCTGGAGCGATCCCTATTGCCATTCGAGCGGTCGGCGTCTCTTCTTCCAGCGCCATTACCGCGCCCATTTCGATTATTCACAGATCTCCATGCTACGGGTCTAAGATCATCGAAAGGGCCATATTGGCGCGATCAGATAGATCATAAAATCGAAAGACCCCGCCGAACCGACTACACCAACAAGATGATGTATCGGACCGGCGAGGCCCTTCATAAGAAAATTCTGGCGGCGACCTACTCTCCCAGGGGGTCTTCCCCCAAGTACCATCGGCGCTGACAGGCTTAACTTCCGTGTTCGGAAAGGGAACGGGTGTTTCCCTGTCGCCATAACCACCAGAAATATGTTGCGCTTAGTTTCAACAACCAAGCACGTTCTTGAGTCAACTCCATTGGAGCCGACAGGTGCGAGGGACGTCTGCCCCTGAGCACTCCACAGCGATGCACGATCCCTCTGAAAAGAAGGTGTTTGTTTCCTCGAAACTGAGTATCGAGCCCAAGCCCTCGGCCGATTAGTACCGGTCTGCTGAACGCGTTGCCGCGCTTACACATCCGGCCTATCAACGTGGTGGTCTACCACGGGCCTTACCTGGTTACCCAGTGGGAGATCTCATCTCGAAACAGGTTTCGCGCTTAGATGCTTTCAGCGCTTATCCTTCCCGCAGGTCGCCAACCAGCCATGCTCCTGGCGGAACAACTGGCACACGAGAGCTGCGTCCATCCCGGTCCTCTCGTACTAGGGACAGCCTTTCTCAAATCTCCTTCGGCTACAGAGGATAGGGACCGAACTGTCTCACGACGTTCTAAACCCAGCTCGCGTACCGCTTTAATGGGCGAACAGCCCAACCCTTGGGACCTG
>JUEP01000018.1 GCA_000817105.1 marine actinobacterium MedAcidi-G3
AGCAGCACCAACGCTGACTAACGAGGTCACGACCATCGCAGCGTTCGACCCAGATGTGTTCATTTCGATGACCGCAGGTAACCCATGCTTGCTTGCAATCCAGGAAGTAGAAGCCTCAGGCCTCTACGACCGTTTGTCAGCTGCATTCACACCATCAGTGTGTAAGGGAATCGCCGCCTACCTGGCACCAGCCGGAATGGCAGCGGACGGATACTGGATTGTTGGCGGTGGCGCTAAAGACACTACTGACAGCGGCAAAATGGATGAACCATTCATTGCTTTCGCACGTGATCTGATTTCAGATGCTGGTGAAGACGCAGGTATTTCACTTACCGGTGAAGGTGTCTTCCGTGGATATGCGTTCACTGAAGCATTCCGTATCGCGGACGCTCTGCCTGGTGGCATGAGCCGTACCAACTTGATGCTGGCACTTCGTAACTTCAAGATCTATCACCCAGGTCTCCTGGATGGTCTTGTAACTGAACTGAAGGGCAACGCGGACGCCTACTTCGTTGAAGGTTCCGAATACAGCAAGTTCAACGCGACAGACCAAACGTGGGAAATGATTGGTGATGTAGTTGACGCCAATGGTGGAACACCGAACTGTCGTTGGGACAAAGCAAACGGTGGCTGCCGCTAATAGCTAGCTACTTTATGCAAGTGTAATAAAAGTAATAAGGACCGTCGGGCTTAGGCCCGGCGGTCCTTTACTTTGGTCCATGTGTTGTGCGAATGAAACCCGAAACTCAGCTCGGTAAGCGACCAACTAGAGAAGCGACTACGGTATTCAGATTCGAAGCTTAATAAAGGTTCGTTTAGTAGATAGCCGCTTGGGGGCGGTTCTCTTAGAGACCCAAGGGGGGGTTCAAATGAATATTCGAGTCAAGTGTTTCCGTGTCCTCGCAGTGCTGTTCGGCTTTGCGATGGTCGCGGCGGCGTGTGGGGGTAGTGACGACTCTAGTGACGCGTCTGGAGAGAGCGGAAGTTCGACCGAAGTAGCTGATGGTCATAGCGCCTCAGAATCTGAGGAGGAAGGAGAGGAAGAGGAAGCGAGCGGAGGTCTTAGTCAAGACGCTGTCGAGAAAGCAGTAGCTGGAGAGTCAGACGGCGAGGACGATGATGCCGTTGTTGCAGGCGACCGCAGCAGTATTGAAGGTATATGGGAAGAGGCTGCAGCTACACGTGAGTCCATAATTCAGAAAATCACAGCAAAAATGGATGCTGGGGAATGGGGTATCAACTCAAATAACGTATTAGTCGGCCCGTCAGGATACGAAATTGACCTTAATGACTGTCCTGCCGATTGGTCGAACACCCATGGTTTGACGGACTCTGAGATTCGGGTAGGCCAAACGACCGTAATGTCCGGCAACCTTGCGGCATACGGCGATATTTCGAATGGTTGGGAAAACTATTGGGATTGGATCAACGACGAGCTTGGTGGCATCGGTGGGCGCGACTTAGTGATGATTATCAAAGATGATGGATATGTTGCTGCTCAGACAATTGAGTACGTAGATGAACTCATCGAGTCATCTAATGTGGTGGCTCTGCATGGTCTCGGGTCTCCGAATGGTCTTGCGGTTTACGACAAGATCAATGATGAGTGCATCCCGCATCTCTTCTATGCATCGGGTCATCCGGCCTGGGGAGACCCTGTAAATCATCCATGGACTACCAGTCACCAGATGTCATATTCGACGGAGGCAATGCTCTGGGGTACTTGGATTAAGAGCAATTTGGCCGATGATCTTCCCGTAAAGGTCGCTGGGCTAGTTATGGACAATGACTTTGGACTTGCCTACGAAATGGGTTTCGAGGCTTACGCTGAAAGTAACCCCGATGTGGTTTCTGAGTATCTGCCGGTTCGTCACGACCCAGCAGCTCCAACCCTTACTAATGAGGTCACGACTATTGCCGCATTTGACCCAGATGTATTCATTTCCATGACTGCTGGGAACCCTTGCTTGCTTGCAATCCAAGAAGTCGAGGCATCTGGCTTACTAGACCGACTGTCCGCTGCTTTCACACCATCGGTATGTAAAGGGGTAGCAGCCTATATGGCGCCTGCAGGTATGGCAGCTGACAATTGGTGGATTGTTGGGGGAGGCGTGAAGGACATCACCGACCCCCAATACGTTGATGAGCCATTTGTGGAGTTCATCCACGAGACTCTGAGAGGTGGCGGCCTTGACCCCAGTATTTCGATGCTTGGAACTGGGTACTACTTTGCGGTCCCATGGACGGAAACCTTGAGAATAGCTAACGAGCTACCAGATGGAATGACCCGCACGAACATCATGCTTGCTGCCAGAAACCTAGCTATTTGGCACCCACTTATGATGGACGGGATTACGTACGCTCTAGATGGTGCTGCTGACGCCTACGCAATCGAAGGGTCCGACTTCAGCCGCTTTGACGCTGACGCACAAACATGGAACCAGATTGGTGATCTGGTAGATGCAAATGGTGGGACTGCGCCTTGTGCATGGGATAAAGCAAACGGTGGCTGCCGCTAATAGCTAGCTGTTCTATGTAATTGTCGTTTAGGCGCTTCTAAAGGATGGATTAAGGACCGTCGGGCTCGGGCCCGGCGGTCCTTTACTCTTCCTCTGCGTATGACCTCAGCAAGCTGCGAGTTTCAGACGGGACTGTTAGAGCGGATTGAGATGGGCTTCTGGCAAAAGACTCCGGCGGACAGATGTTTCCCACTTTCTGGGAACGACGTTTGATTTCCGCCTAAGGTGCCTGGTGCAAACTTATATAACGTTCGTTAAGACAATTTCCGGTTAACCGGAAGACTCAAAGTTAGAGGGGGAGTGTCGTGGGCATTCGACGCAATATTTTACGTCTCCTCGCTCTGCTATTCGCTTTCGCCATGGTGGCGGCAGCGTGTGGTAGTAGCGATGATGGAGATTCATCAAGTAGTAGTTCGGAAAGCGATGAAACTGCTGCGCATAGCGACGATGGAGGTGAAGAAGAAGAAGAGGAAGACACCTCTATCGGTGGTGGTCTATCTCAGGACGCTGCTGAAAAAGCGATAGAAGGCGACGACGAAGAGGAAGAAGTCGATGAAGATGCTCCTACTTTCGATCGCAGCACTCTCGACGGAATCTGGGAAGAGGCCGCCTACAACCGGCAGAAGATGGTCGACAAGATCACTGCGAAAATGGATGCTGGCGAATGGGGTGTCGGCGACGACGGAATTCTCCGAGGGCCGGCTGGATTCGAAATCAACATGAATGATTGCCCAGCGGACTGGAGCGACACTACTGGTCTTACCAGCAGTGAAATTCGGATTGGTCACACCACTGCTCAGTCAGGAAACCTCGCCGCGTACGGCAATATTGCTGTTGGCTGGGACAACTATTTGCAGTGGGTTAACGCTAACGGAGGCGTCGCTGGACGAGACGTAACCCTGCTCGTGAAAGATGACGGCTATGTGGCTGCGCAGACGATCGAATTCATCGACGAGTTGATTGAGTCAGAGAACGTCTTTGCTCTACTCACCCTTGGCTCTCCAAATACTCTTGCTGTGTACGACCAGATCAACGCTGAGTGCATCCCGCACCCATTCGTAATGACCGGCCATCCAGCTTGGGGCGACCCGGTTAATCACCCTTGGACGACCGGGCTGCAGTTGTCCTATTCGACCGAAGCGATTCTTTGGGGGACATGGATCAAAGCAAATCTTGCAGATGACCTTCCGGTGAAGGTTGCAGGCCTTGTCATGGATAATGACTTCGGACTTGCCTACGAACTTGGCTTCGAGGCTTACGCGGAAGGCAACCCTGACGTTGTCGAGGAGTACCTGCCAGTGCGTCATGACCCGGCAGCACCAACGCTGACTAACGAGGTCACCACGATCGCGGCGTTCGAGCCCGATGTGTTCATTTCGATGACCGCTGGTAACCCATGTCTGCTTGCAATCCAGGAAGTGGAAGCAGCAGGTCTGCTTGAAACCGTCAAAGCGGCATTTACTCCATCTGTCTGCAAAGGCATCGCGGCTTATATGGCGCCTGCCGGAATGGCAGCGGACGGTTGGTGGATTGTTGGTGGTGGTAGCAAGGACACAACTGACCCGAAGCATATGGATGAACCATTCATTAAATTCGTGAATAAAAATCTTGAAGATGGCGGACTTGACCCAGCTATCTCGCTATACGGAATCGGCTACACATATGGCTATCCCCATGTTGAAGCGTTGCGAGTAGCAGCTGACCTGCCAGGTGGTCTGAGTAGGACCAACTTCATTCTTGCCGTGAGAAATATCGACATTTATGGGCCACTGACCCTTGACGGTATTACTTTGGCTATGAACGGTGCAGCTGACGGGTATTTCGTTGAAGGTTCGGACTTCAGTCTGTTTGATGCGACCGAGCAAACCTGGAGCATGGTTGGCGATGTCGTTGACGCAAATGGTGCTTCGCCTAACTGTGCTTGGGACAAAGACAACGGTGGCTGCCGCTAGAGGCAACGGTTATTAATGGCAATAGTGCTTTAAGATATTTAAGGCTTTTGGAAAGACCGCTGGGCTGAGGCCCAGCGGTCGGCCATTTTTGGGTGCCGCTTTCAATATGACGGGTATGTTACGACGACTCCCGTTACAGAACGGACGCTCAGTTATCACCTAAGGTCACGGCGCTGTCATTAATAAGGCAGCACTGCAGATCACACACCTGGGATCTGTAACAACTGAAATGGGGAGGACCCAAATGGGGATTCGACGCAATCTTTTGCGTCTGCTCGCAGTTCTGTTCGCTTTCGCCATGGTGGCGGCAGCTTGCGGTAGCAGCGACGACGATGACTCTTCGAGTAGTTCTAGCGAAAGCGCTTCATGGTGAAGAAGAAGATACTGGCGGAACTTTGAGCCAGGACGCAGTTGAAAAAGCTGTTTCCGGTGAAAGTGACGATGCAGGCGACGCAGCAGAAGAAGCTAGCGATTGCACACAGGACCGCTCTTCAATTGAAGGCATTATGGCGGAAGCTGATTGTAACCGTGACGCCATCATCGCAATGATCACCGCAAAGATGGACGCCGGTGAGTGGGGAGTTAACTCCGACAACCACCTAATCGGCCCATCAGGTATGGAGATCGACCTGAATGAGTGCCCGGCAGATTGGGATGACAAAGCAGGTCTTACCGATGACCAGCTTCGTTTCGGTCAAACGACCGTGCAGTCAGGCAACCTTGCCGCATACGGCAACTTGAGCCTTGGTATGCAGATTTATTTTGACTACGTGAACTCGCTTGATGTGTTGAGTGGTCGTGACATTGAATTCATCATTAAAGATGATGGCTATGTTGCTGCTCAAACCATTGAGTATGTAGATGAACTTATCGAATCTGCAAACGTTCACTTACTCCAAGGCCTTGGTTCACCAAACGGCCTAGCGGTATATGACAAGATCAACGCAGAATGCATTCCTCACCCGTTCTACCTTTCAGGCCATCCAGCTTGGGGTGATCCGGAAATTCACCCATGGACGACTAGTCGACAGATGTCATATTCGACTGAAGCCATGCTTTGGGGAACTTGGATCAAGGTGAATCTCGCTGACCAGCTTCCGGTAAGCGTCGCCGGTCTTGTTATGGACAACGACTTCGGTCTTGCCTATGAAATGGGCTTCGAGGCATACGCCGAGCAAAACCCGGATGTAGTCGAGGAATACCTGCCAGTGCGTCACGACCCAGCAGCACCAACGCTGACTAACGAGGTCACGACCATCGCAGCGTTCGACCCAGATGTGTTCATTTCGATGACCATTCAGGAAGTAGAATCTTCAGGTCTCCTGGACCGAATTGAAGCTGCATTCACACCATCAGTGTGTAAGGGAATCGCCGCCTACCTGGCACCAGCCGGAATGGCAGCGGATGACTGGTGGGTCGTTGGTGGAGGTCTTAAAGACACTACCGATCCAGGCAAGATGGATGAACCATTCATAAAGTTTGTTCGTGACATGATTTCAGATGCTGGTGAAGACCCAGGCATCTCACTGACCGGTGATGGAGCTTGTCGTGGACTTGAATTTACTGAAGCATTCCGTATCGCGGACGCTCTGCCTGGTGGCATGAGCCGTACCAACTTGATGCTGGCACTTCGTAACTTCAAGATCTACAACCCATGCGTTATGGACGGAATCCAAACTGAACTGAATGGCAACGCGGACGCCTATTACATTGAAGGCTCGGACTTCAGTCAGTTTGATGCGGAGCAGCAAACATGGAACCAGATTGGTGATGTAGTTGACGCCAATGGTGGAACACCGAACTGTCGTTGGGACAAAGCAAACGGTGGCTGCCGCTAATAGCTAGCTACTTTATGCAAGTGGGACCGTCGGGCTCAGGCCCGGCGGTCCTTTACTTTTCGCAAATATGACAAATTGAAAAAATCTTGCCAGCAGGGTGGGTTTCTAGTTCCCGCAAGGCCTAGGTTCCAGACGTCGTCGCTAGGAGACGACCTTGGATCACACACCTGGGATCTGAGAAAACTCAATTTATGGAGGACCCATATGGGTATTCGACGCAATCTTTTGCGTCTGCTCGCGGTTCTGTTCGCTTTCGCATTCGTTGCGGCAGCGTGTGGAAGTAGCGACGACGATGACTCTTCGAGTAGTTCTAGTGAAAGCGCTAGCGCAACTGCTGAAGACCACAGCGATGATGACGATCATCCACAGCGAAGAAGAAGAAGAGAGTTCTATAGGTGGCGGCCTTACTCAAGATGCTGTAGAGGAAGCTGCTGAATCTGGCTCAGAAGAAGCTGCGACTCGAGTTGATCCAGCTGATTTTGATTTAACTGGAATCGAAGGGCACTTGGAATACTGGGCAGCCAACAGAACTGCGATTGCTGAAGAGCTAACCGCCAAAATCGAAGCTGGTGATTACGGCGTCGGTGATGACGGCATACTCCGCGGCCCTGCAGGGTTCGAGATCGATATGAATGAATGCCCATCAGATTGGTCTGACACCAAGGGTATTACCGATTCCGAAATTCGAATGGGTATGACTTCGGCGTTCTCAGGCAACCTAGCCGCATACGGCAACCTCAACTATGGAGTTGAAGCATGGTCGGATTACCTTAATGAAACCGGAGCTTTCGGAGACCGCGAAGTTAAGTGGATCATGAAGGACGACGGATATGTTGCGGCACAAACCATTGAGTTCATTGATGAGTTAATCGAATCAGAAAACGTGTTCGCAATTAACACGCTCGGTTCGCCTAACACCATGGCCGTTTACACCCAGCTAAATCAGGAATGTGTTCCCCAGCCATTCGTAATGACTGGCCACCCTGCATGGGGCGACCCGGTTAATCATCCATGGACTAGCGGACTGCAAATGTCGTACTCGACTGAAGCGATTCTCTGGGGTACATGGATCAAGAACAACCTTGCTGACGAACTTCCTGTGAAGGTCGCTGGCCTAGTCATGGATAACGACTTCGGCCTCGCATACGAACTTGCATTCGAGGCATACGCCGAAGCTAACGGCGACATTGTGAGTGAATTCGTCGCTATCCGCCACGACCCTGCAGCGCCTACTGTCACCAACGAAATGACCACCATCGCTGCGGCGAAGCCAAATGTGTTCATTTCAATGACAGCTGGAAACCCATGCCTCTTAGCGATTCAAGAAGCAGATGCGTCTGGACTATTAGAAGACGTCTCCGCTGCTTTCACACCATCAGTATGTAAGGGCATTGCTGCTTACATGGCTCCAGCTGGAATGGCAGCTGACGGCTGGTGGATTGCCGGTGGTGGCTGGAAAGACACGACCGATCCAAATCATATCGATGAGCCTTATATCGCCTTTGTTAATCAGCTCTTAGCTGATGCAGATCTGGATCCTTCAGTAAGTCTTTACGGAACTGGTGTAGCCGAATTCGGATGGCCCATGATGGAAGTATTGCAGTTAGCTCAAGAACTTCCAGGTGGACTTTCCAGGACCAACTACATCTTGGCCCTTCGGTCCTTCTCCGGAGACCACCCATTCCTTCTTGACGGAATCGCTTTCGGTGCTAATGGCGCCGTTGATGGTTTCTTCGTCGAAGGTTCTGACTTCAGCCTCTTCGATGCTGAAGCACAATCATGGAACATTGTTGGCGACATAGTTGATGCCAACGGTGGATCACCTAACTGTGCTTGGGACAAAGATAACGGTGGCTGCCGATAAGGGCATAAGCCGCTAAACGCGTTTGAAATAACTAGACGCTGTTAATTGGACCGCCGGGCTTAGGCCCGGCGGTCTCGCGTTTTGGCGCAAGAAACAAATATGACGGGTTTGTTACGACGGCTCTGTCATATGAGCTATCGCTATTCCACGGCCTAGGGTCTAGCCGCTGTTGAAGTAGCCACAGCACTTCAGATCACAAACCTGGGATCTGTGACAACTTAATTGGGAGGATCCAAATGGGGATTCGACGCAATCTTTTGCGTCTGCTCGCGATTCTGTTCGCTTTCGCCATGGTGGCGGCAGCGTGTGGAAGTAGCGACGACGATGACTCTTCGAGTAGTTCTAGTGAAAGCGCTAGCGCAACTGCTGAAGACCACAGCGATGATGACGATCATGAAACTGGCGGTGGACTAAGCCAAGACGCAGTTGAAAAAGCTGTATCTGGTGACGACGAAGCCGAACAAGAAGTTGACGAAGACGCGCCAACTTTTGACACATCAACTATTGAAGGACTCGAGGCTTCTTGGACTTATAACCGAGAGAAGCTCGTAGCGATGATCACCGAAAAAATGGAAGCCGGTGAATGGGGTGTTGGTGATGATGGCATTCTTCGTGGACCAACCGGATTTGAAATTGACCTCAACGAGTGCCCTGCCGACTGGAGTGACACGGGAGGCGTAACCGCTGATTCCGTTCGTATCGGCCACACAACCGCTCAGTCAGGCAACCTAGCTGCATATGGAAACATTGCTGTTGGCTGGGACTCCTACAACAATTACGTTAATGAAAATGGTGGAATTGGCGGGCGTGATATTGAGCTGATTGTTAAAGACGATGCCTACGTTGCCGCACAGACGATCGAATTCATTGACGAACTCATTGAATCCGAGAATGTATTTATGATCGTAACTCTCGGCTCACCGAACACTCTTGCGGTATACGACACTCTTAACTCAGAATGCGTTCCGCAACCGTTCGTGCAAACAGGACACCCTGCATGGGGCGATCCTGAAATTCACCCTTGGACTAGCGGAATGATCATGTCCTACTCCACTGAAGCTGTTCTCTGGGGTACATGGATCAAGAACAACCTTGCTGATCAACTTCCTGTAAAGGTTGCCGGGCTTGTAATGGACAATGACTTCGGTTTGGCCTACGAGCTTGGTTTCGAGGCATATGCCGAAGATAACCCGGACATCGTTGCTGAGTACCTCCCTGTTCGTCACGATCCGGCAGCGCCGACTGTGACTAACGAGGTCACAACCATCGCGGCGTTCGACCCCGATGTCTTCATTTCGATGACTGCAGGGAACCCTTGCTTGCTGGCGATCCAAGAGGTAGAGGCTTCAGGTCTTCTCGATTCGGTTTCGGCCGCCTTCACGCCATCAGTCTGTGTGGGTATTGCCGCCTACATGACGCCTGCGGGAATGGCAGCTGACGGATGGTGGATAGCCGGTGGCGGTTGGAAAGATAGCCAAGACGCTAACTACACCGATGATCCTTACATGAAGTTCATCAACGAAACTCTGGAATCTGATGGCCTTGATCAGACGGTCAGCCTGTACGGAGTTGGCTTTGGTGACTATGGCTGGTCCTATAACGAGGTACTGCGAGTAGCAGCCGAGCTCCCTGGAGGGCTGTCAAGGACCAACTTCATTCTGGCCCTGCGCACCTTCTCAGGTAAGCACCCCAAACTGTTAGATGGCATTGAGTTCGGTGCATGGGGAGCAAGCGATGGATACTTTGTAGAAGGTTCCGACTTCAGCCAATTTGATGCTACGAATCAATCTTGGGTGCAGGTTGGAGACCTTGTCGATGCGAATGGTCTTTCCCCGAACTGTCGTTGGGACAAAGACAATGGCGGTTGCCGATAAATCCGGCCTGTCATTAAATAGCATTTGAAAAATTTAAATGCGCTTGAAAGGGCCGCCAGGAAAACCCTGGCGGCCCTTCAAGTTTTTGGGGTCAATCTTCAGCTAGTAACGCCCGACTAATCACTAGTTTTTGAATCTCGCTAGTCCCTTCGCCGATAATCATCAAGGGAGCGTCGCGATAATATCGCTCTACTGGGTACTCAGTGCTGAAGCCGTTCCCTCCATGAATCCTCATCGCATCTAAGGCCAGTTCGCTGGCAGTCTCAGACGCAAAGAGCTTCGCCATTCCCGCGGCGAGATCAACACGCTCTCCAGCATCCGCTTTGCGAGCCGCCTCGTAAGTAAGAAGTCTCGCCGCTTCTAGCTTTGTCGCCATTTCGGCCAATCTGAAGGCAATCGCTTGATGCTGACTAATAGGACGGCCGAAAGCTTCTCGTTCTTTGGCGTAAGCCAACGCAGCGTCATAAGCAGCTTGAGCGACGCCCACGCCTCGTGCCGCGACATTTATTCTGCCAAGCTCCAAGGCTGACAAAGCCCAGCGAAGGCCGTTTCCGATTCCTTCCTCGCCACCCAAGAGCTGATCGTGACCCAGACGATGATTGTCGTAAGACATCTCTACCGTTTCCAGGCCTCGATAGCCGAGCTTGTCAATCTTTCGACTAATGCTTATTCCTCCGCTTTGTTTTCCTGGAGTCTTTTCGACAATAAAACAAGTAATTCCCCCTGCTTGAGTGCCGTCCTCGTCAGGTACTCGCGCCAGCAGTGCTACGACCCCGGCTTTTTCGCCGTTTGTAACCCACATCTTTGTGCCGTTTATGACCCATTCGTCGCCATCACGTTCAGCTCGACATCTGAGCGCAGCTGCATCAGAACCGCTATCTGGTTCCGATAGTGAAAAACAGCCGCGTAACTCACCTGTTGCCATCAACGGAAGCCACCGCTGTTTTTGTTCTTCGGAACCGAATTTGCTGATCAACTTTGCGCAAATCAGATGACTATTGATGATCCCAGCGAGGGACATCCACCCTCTTGATAGCTCTTCAACCACACGCGTATAAGTCATGTTGTCTAGATCGAGTCCGCCAAACTCAGAAGGTATCGTCGCTCCGAAAAGGCCGAAATCCCCCATTTGTAATGCCATATCAGTGGGATATTCATCCGGCAGTTCAAAATCAGACGCGTTAGGAATTACCTCTGCTTCCACCCAATTTCTTAGGGCCGAAATCATGTCGTCAGCAACGTCACTATCAGTCATAACCATTCTCTTTCGCACTAAGGCCATCTATTTCCTACTATCCAGGGTGAGTTCGTGCCCCATTGGCTTATCTAAACTCTTTAATTAGACCCGATCGATCGGAATAGTTGTATGCAAATATCAATGGTTATCGGTACCGGTGCAAGCCTTGACCCCAGCGGCCTTGCCCGACACGTACAAAATCTGGAAAGCGCTGGCGTGGACCTTGTGTGGGGCGGTGAAATTTATGGATACGACCTTGTATCGACCCTCGCGTTTGTCGCTGGCCAAACCAAGACCATCAAGCTGATGACAGGTATTTTGCCGGTCTACTCGCGTAGCCCTGCTTTAATCGCCCAAACAGCAGTCACAATTGACACGCTATCTGAAGGTCGGTTTGTGCTGGGTCTTGGCACATCGGGACCACAGGTTATAGAAGGGTGGCATGGAGTTCCTTTCAAAAAACCGCTTGGAATGACACGAGACGTAATCGAAATTTGCCGCAAAGTCTGGTCCGGCGACAAGGTTGAACACGAGGGTCGTGCATTCAACCTGCCACTAGCCGAAGGAGAAGGAACGGGCCTTGGGAAACCATTGAAGCTGATGTGTAAGCCCTACCGTCGGGACATACCCATCGCTGTCGCCTCTATCGGCCCCAAGAACGTTGAGATGACCGCAGAGCTTGCCAATATGTGGCAGCCAATTCATTTTCTACCTGAAAAATTTCACGATGTATGGGGTGAGTCCCTCCACGCCGGAAAAGAAAAAAGATCTTCAGAACTAGGTGACTTGGGAATCGTCGCGGGTGGAACTGTCGCATTAGGTGAAGGAGTGCAGGTTGAAGCAGCCCGAAAAGCTGTGCGAGACAACACAGGCTTCTACGTCGGAGGCATGGGCGCACGCGATCAGAATTTCTACAACGATCTATTTAAACGCTATGGATATGAGCAAGAAGCCGAAGAAATTCAAGATCTCTTTCTGAGTGGCAAAAGAGACGAAGCTTTCTCCAAAGTGCCCGATGACTACATAGACCGAGCAAGCCTCACAGGCGACGAGGCTAGGGTTCGCGAGCGGATCGAGGTCTATAAAGAAGTCGGAGTTACCTACCTCAACATTGATATTCCAGCGGACACGGAAAATCCTCTCGAAGTCATTGAGAAAGTAAAAGCCTGGGCCGAGTAAGACAATATGACCCGAGCCACAGCGAATGAGCGTTTCAGTGCCGCTGCCGCCGTTCTAGGCCTGGAACCAGACATAACTAGGTTCCCTGAAGACACCAGAACAGCGAAGCAGGCAGCAGCGGCACTGCGCTGTGAATTGGGACAGATCATCAAATCGCTTGTATTTGCGTGTGGGGGACAGGCAGTACTGGCTTTGACTGCCGGCGATCGACAGGTGAATACCGAATTACTCGGTCTTCTGAATAGTGCAAAAATAGAAAAAGCTGACGCTTCGATGGTGCGTGAAGCTACCGGTTTCGCAATAGGTGGTGTTCCACCCTTTGGTCATTCCAGTCCGCTTAAATGCTTCATTGACCAAAGCATCTATCGATACGAAACTGCATGGGGAGCAGCTGGCACCCCCGACACGGTTTTCCCCATTAGAACCGAAAAATTGGCAGGTTTGAGCGGTGGACGAATTGCTGAATTTACTCAGTGAACCCAACGGTGCTTATACGTTGCTGCTGATCTCGCCCTAATGTCTGAACATGCCTGTGCATCAAACAACGATTGTTCCCCGCTTTGGAGAACTTGACCCCTATAACCATGTCAACCACGCTGCCTACATAGCGTATTTTGAGGCAGCGCGTTGCGTCGCGCTTGATGACATAGACATGTCACTGTCAGACCTGAGTGACCGAGGTCTCCAGATAGTGGTAACGAAATTAGAAGTCAAATTTCGAGAACCGGCCACCGCTCGAGACGAACTTGTTGTTGAAACCTATGTCCACGAGATGAAACGAGTTAGCTCAACATGGAAACAACAAATTTTAAGAAAGAGCGACAAACAAACTCTCGTAGAGGCTGAACTTATTTTAGGGGTGTGCGATTCCGGTGGAAGACCAACGAGACCGCCCGCCGACCTGAATGAAACCCTGTCTCGCCTCTCCACTGACGACTCCTAGCGGTGAGATTAGCTAGCACTAGCGAGCAAATATCACACAACAGGTGACAGGCCGCCGTCGATATTTATAGACGCGCCGGTTAAGTACGAAGCAGCGTCGCTTGCCAAGAAAAGCGCCAGATTCGCGAATTCCTGAGCTTCACCCATCCGGCCTATCGGGATCTTTGAAGCAATATTTTCGGTAAATTCTTCAAACGTTTTGTCGGAATGGTCACGTTGCCACCTAGTTATCCACTGATTGCTGATTAGGAATCCTGTGTTGAGAGCGTTGACCAAAACCCCATCGGAAGCGAATTCAGAAGCTAAGGCCTTGGTCATTGCCATGCCTGCAGCGCGCGCTACTGATGTTGGGCAACTAGCAGCCCCCGGTGCCTTTGCCGCCGTGTTCAAAGTATTAATAATTCGACCCCATTTCTGCTTACGCATATCTGGAATACAGAGCCGAGAGAGGTGAGCGGCAGAGAAAAATTTGAGATTGAAATCCTCAAACCAATCCTGGGTGCTCACCTCAAGAAAGGGTTTTGCGTTTGAAGTGCCGGCATTGTTAACAAGAATGTCTACCGCGCCAAAAAATGACACTGCTTCTGAATGCGCCCGTTCAGTTTCTTGGATATCGCTGACATCTGCAGAAATTGCTAAAAACTTTCCAGATGGCCGGATAGCAGCCAGTGACGAACATGTTTCGGCTAGGACATCGACGTCTCGAGCCACTATGACCACGTCTGCCCCTGCGAGAGCAAATGATTCCGCCATAGCGCGACCTAGACCTCTGCTCCCTCCAGTAATAAATGCTCGACGGTCGGTGAGGTTAATCTCCATAGCCCGAAGCTACAGCTAGTGGTCTAAAGACGTCAGCGATCCCAACGAATCAAACCTTCCTGCATGCAGGTTGCTACTAAATTTCCAGCAGAATCGAAGAAACGGCCACTAGCAAGCCCTCGGCTTCCTCCAGTAGTTTCGACGCGTTGTTCGTATAAGAGCCACTCATCAGCTAATACCTCCTGATGAAACCACATTGAGTGATCCAAACTTGCGCCTGTCAACCGATCATCTTGCCAGCGATAACCATGGGGCAACAAGACATGGTCAACCAATGTCGCATCTGCGATATAAGCCAGCGCTGCCTCCTGTAGGCAACGGTCTTCGCCTATGGGTTCGTTGATGCGTAACCACATCAATTGAGGCTCCGTAATAGAAGTACCTTCGGGCAGATCGGGAGGGTTTATGTACAGAATGTCCATCGGCCTGGATCTTCCATGCCATTCCCCCGTTAACTCCGATGACTGCGATTCCCAATAGTCGTAGTAGGACAAGATCTCTTCATCAGGCCCTGGAACATCGAAATGCACCTTAGGAGACCACTCCAATCCGTCTTCAGCAACGTGAAATGACAGGGTGCTTCTAAAAAGTTCGAGCCCTGACTGGTAAGCAACAACTTGTCGAACACTGAAGCTACGACCATCGCGTACTTCCTCGACGTGTAACTGGGTTAGCGCATCGACATCGCCTGGCCGTAAGAAGTAAGAATGAGACGAATGAATCGATTTAGAGGAATCGACACACAACTGAGCAGCCCGCAAAGTGTGCGCTAGAAACTGGCCTCCGAATGTTCTGAGTCCACCCTCAGGAGCTGCGGGGGCTACAAATTCATTATTTCCGAGGGGCTCAATTGCCATGAGATCTTTAAAAACATCAGACACAAGAATGAACTTAGCGAGCCAAAGGGGTCGTTGGCCCTCTAGGATCGCCAAACCGCATGAGGATAGGAATCAAGCGTGAGTTGGGAATCAGAAATAAACGAGTTACGAGAGAGAGAAGCGTTCGCTGACAAGCTCGGTGGCGAAGACAAAATTGAACGTCAGCATCATTTCGGGAAGCTCACCATTCGCGAACGGATCGCCGCTATTGCCGACTCTGAATCGTTTCATGAAATAGGGAAAACAGCTGGCGTCGCGACCTATGACGAAGATGGCAATCTCATTTCCTTGACCCCCTCCAACTTTCTATTTGGATTGGCGCGCATCGATGAGCGGCCTGTTCTGCTCTCCGGAGATGATTTCACTGTGAGAGGTGGATCTGCTGATGCCACGATTCCTGAAAAGCGCAACACGGCGGAAGGCATGGCGCTAGAACTGAGACTCCCTCACTTGCGGCTTGTCGATGGTATGGGTGGCGGAGGATCGGTTAAGACAATCGAAACCGCCGGAAGAACCTACATACCCGTGCTCAAAGGTTGGGAAACCGTAGTGAGACACTTAGCGATCGCTCCCTCTGTTTCGCTTGCTTTGGGATCGGTCGCCGGAATAGGAGCGGCGCGAGTAGCGACGTCGCATTATTCGCTAATCGTTCGAGAAAGCGCTCAAATGATGATCGCCGGACCGGCCCTAGTTGAACAGGCCCAATTAGGTGATCACGGCAAAGAAGAATTGGGTCACGCCAATATCCACACAGCCAATGGAGCGATCGATGATGCTGTTGATTCAGAATCTGAGGCATTTGAACGGGCTAAAACTTTCCTTTCTTACCTGCCCTCAAACGTTGATGAACTTGCACCGCGAATAGAACCGGAAGACTCAGTTGACAGACGCGACGAAGAATTGTTGTCCCTAGTTCCGCGAGAACCACGACGCGTTTACCAGATGAGAAAAATTATCGACTCAGTATTTGATGTCGGCTCCTTTTTTGAAATCGGATGTTCCTGGGGTAAATCGATAATCACCGGCTTTGCTCGTTTGGACGGCTTTCCCGTAGCTGTTTTTGCCGAAGACCCATACCAATACGGAGGAGCATGGACCGCTGATGGGTGTCGAAAACTTATTCGACTTTTAGATACCGCATCCACGTTCCACCTACCGGTCGTGCACCTTGAGGACTGCCCGGGGTTCCTAATCGGAAAGGAATCAGAAGAAAGCGCGACCATACGATATGGATCTCAAGTGTTGGCGGCGCTAGGGCAACTAACTACCCCGTTTGCTTGTGTCGTTATCCGAAAAGCATTCGGTGTTGCAGGGGCTGCTAACAATAAGCCCGGCTTTTATAGCCATAGGTATGCCTGGCCGTCAGGCGACTGGGGGTCACTTCCTATCGAAGGCGGAATAGAAGTGGCTTACAAGCAAGATCTCGCTGACGCAGACGATCCCGATGCACTTCTTGAAGAAATCAGGGAACGACTCAACCGAGTCAGGTCACCTCATCGAGCCGCCGAATTTTTTGAAATTGAAGAAATTATAGATCCGCGAGATACACGCCCACTCTTGTGTGAGTGGATTGATCTGGCGCAACGGGCGTTAACAACTGGACCATCTTCATTTAGTTACCGACCGTGACAGCCGTGCAATATGTGCGATAAAACAGCCCTCAGAATCTCAGCTATCAATATCTAACAACTCACGCATTTTAGGAAAATACATGTACCCGAGCTATAGCGAAGAAGCGGAAACATACCGACAAAAGGTTCAAGCCTTTTTGAGTGAACATTTGCCAGCCAACTGGAGCGGACTAGGTGCACTTGGCGAAACGGAGAGGGATGTATTCATAGAGGAATGGCGATCTCTTCTGGCTGAGAACAGGCTGCTAGCCGTCTCATGGCCCGAAGAGTACGGCGGAGCTGGCCTCAGTGAAGTTGAACGGATCGTACTTGCGGAGGAGTTTGCTAAGGCCGGCGTTCCGGAAGGTAATGAAAACGACGCGTTTTCGATCACCATGGTCGGCAACGCCATCATCCAATGCGGCACTGAAGAACAAAAGAGAACCTTTCTGCCTCGGATAATCAGCGGTGAAGACCGGTGGTGCCAGGGATACAGCGAACCAAATAGTGGCTCCGATCTAGCCAACCTTGGCGCGCGCGCCGTTCTAGATGGAGATGAGTGGGTAATTAATGGTCAAAAAGTGTGGACATCAAGTGGACATACAGCCAACTGGATTTTTGTCCTATGTCGCACAACACCAGAAGCCCCCAAACACAAAGGCATCTCGTTTTTGCTGGTCCCTATGGAGCAAGAAGGTGTTGAGTGTCGGCCCATCATTAACATCAGTAATCGGCATGACTTCAATGAAGTCTTCTTATCCGACGCCAAGACTCCCAAAGAAAATGTTGTTGGTGACGTCAACGATGGTTGGAGGGTAGCCAACGTGCTACTCGGTTTCGAACGAGGACATGGGGCTACGACCGATGCTGTTCGATTCAACGATGAACTTCAAAGAGTTCGCGCGGTAGCTGAAGAACGTGGCGCTACCAAAGACCCACTCATGCGACAAGATTTTGCGCGAGCCCACAGCAAAGTCGAAATCATGAAATGGATGGGCCAGCGTCAAGTCACCTCAGTGCTGGCGGGAAATCCGCCCGGGCCTGAATCCTCCTTACACAAGCTTCTTTGGAGCGAATACCACACTTGGTTTACTGCAAAAACCATGCATATTCTTGGAGCAGACGCCATGACCCCGAACGGGCGAGAAGCCGCACACGGGATACAAACCGACGCGATCGGAGCAGAGTTTTCTAGCCTGGCTTGGGTTCAAACAATGCTTGGAGCGCGGCCCGGAACTATTTACGCTGGTACATCAGAAGTTCAGCGAAACATTGTGGGCGACCGGGTATTGGGTCTACCACGCGAGCCACGTGCCGATAGTGGGCCTTGGAATGAAATTGGAAAAAGTTGATCTAACCGCTTTAGGGGGAACACAAAATGGAATTACGACTTGACGGGAAAACAGCGCTCGTAACTGGCGGATCTGCTGGGATCGGAAAAGGCATCGCGAAAGCATTTGCTGATGCCGGTGCTCAAGTCATGATCACTAGCCGCAAAGCTGATAAGTGTGAGGACGCCCTCGCCGATATTGGAGGGGATAGTGACTACATCACCTCCCACATAGGGCAGCTCGAAGAAGCTGAACGAGTTATCGATGGCACCATTCAACGTTTCGGAGCGGTTGACATCCTGGTAAATAACGCCGCGACGAATCCTTGGGCTGGACCAATGATTGATTGCGACGTCCCCCGATTAGACAAGACCTACGAAGTGAATCTTCGCGCACCGTTGCAGTGGACCCAGACAGCGTGGCAAAAGTGGATGGAAGAAAATGGTGGCTCAGTCATCAACATCTCTTCCGTCGGTGGGTACACCACTAGTGAGGCATTAGGCGTGTATTGCATGTTCAAAGATGCTCTCATGCACATGACCCGGCAATTGGCCGCAGAACTCGGGCCTAAGGTCAGAGTGAACTGCATTGCCCCGGGCCTTATCCGCACTGACTTCGCCAAAGTGCTGTGGGACGGGCCGCGTGGTCAAATGATCTCGGACATGTTGCCGATGCGACGCTTAGGAGAGCCAGAAGATATTGGCGAAGCCGCCCTTTATCTATCAGCTGGCGCTACTTGGATGACCGGAAACACTATGACTATTGACGGGGGCGAACTTATTCGTATTGCCGGCGAGTTACCTCTCGAAGAGGATTGACTCCTTCAAATTGGCGGGTAGTACCACTATTGCTGTGGACTTACGCAGTATGGATTTCTCGATCCAGAACGGTACTTCTCAATAACGAGTTGAGTTCGACTGGAGTCACGTGGCGCCTGCTCGTCGCAGGAGTTTTCCTAATGCTGGCCTCAACTTTCCTGTTCCAGCTAGCGCGAGGCGCCTCAAGCTGGAGACTCCTCCAAGCCTTGGGGGTTTGGTCCGTCGGGTTCTGGGTTATTCGAGGGGGAGACATTTTGCTTGATTCCCAATGGAGCTTGGGTTTCAAAACAGTTCACACATTGTTGATGTTTGGAACGTTCATATTGGTGGCCTTGTCTATGACTGGCAGAACAACTAGCTCACCGACACGAGGCTAGAAAACCAATTCCACACCACTGCAGGATCCTCAACCATCACGTTGTGGCCTGACCCATAGAAAACATGCGGCTCGCCAGTAGACATAGCGACATGATCGCTCGGCGACACGAGCGGATCATGTTCCCCCAGAGACATGTGCACAGGTGTCGATAGCCCGCTGAAAAGTTGAGTAAATGGCGGCGAGCCTTCGACGACCAGGACAGTCCTAGGGTCTTGACAGACTCTCCATCCATCTTTGTCTTGCACGATCCCAGATTCGACCAGAGGACTATTCGCATCCACTAGGCCAAGCAGTCCCGATAGTTTCAAGAACCAATCAGCAGCTCCAGCTCGGTCATCAAAAAGTCGCGCCGGTTTTGCTGCAACTTCAGGAAGCTTGGAAAGTTCCGTCTCTGTCCAAAGTAACTTCACTCCGATAGTTGCTAACACCAGCGGTGTTGCGCCAAAAAATCCGGTCGCCAAAGCTGCACCCACCCCGCCCCCCATCGAATGCCCAAGCACCACATAGGGTTCGTCTACCTCAAGTAGCTCACTCACGTCTGATGCCATGGCATCGAAAGAATATGAGTCGGACCACTTAGCAGAACCGTGACCAGGCAAGTCAGGTGCGATAATGCGACCGGAATAATTAGCACTATGTACGAACGAGTCCCAAACTCGGCCAGTTGCGCCAAGTCCATGTAACAAGACAATCGTCGGTTGATGGGCCATCAGGTCAATAGTAATTGCAATTTAAGGGAACCTAGAATTATCAATGAGTTAAGTGGCGTTTAGCTACTATTTATCCTTTTACAGTGTTCAACAGAGCGAAGGCAGCTTTGTGATGGCACCATATAGCGATGCCTCGTAACCGAACACCCTTCCGAGGATGGAAGGTTGTTAATGCAGGCATTCTGATTCAGTTCATCCAAAGTGCTTTAATCATGCAAGCGATGGGTAGCTACCTCGTGGTGCTTGAGCGTCAATTTGGATGGAGCAAGTCGGTTCTTTCGGCAGCGTTTTCAGTAAACCGTTTCGAATCAGCACTTTTGGGGCCTCTGCAGGGTTGGATGCTCGACCGATACGGCCCGAAACGAATCGCGAGAATAGGTTCGTTTTTCCTAATAATCGGATTTGTCTGGTTTAGCCGTATACAAAATCTGTGGGAATTTTTTGCCTCGTTCTTGTTTATAGCGATTGGTGCCGGCCTAAGCGGTTTCCTGACCGTGACAGTCGCCATAGTTCGCTGGTTCGAACGCCGACGAGCCCGTGCCTTAGCTACCGGAAGCTTAGGCTTCGCTGCTGGGGGACTAGCGGTACCCGTAGTGGTGTGGTCCATGAACACAAACGGTTGGCGCAGTACAGCTTCAGTATCTGGGGTCATGGCGGGTATAGCGGTCTATTTCTTTGCTCGGTACCTTGATGGCTATCCCAGCGATTACGGAGAAAATGTCGATGGGATGCCTCCCGAAGAAGTAGCGGAAGCCCCGGTCGCCGAAGGATTAACCTCCATTCATTTCACAGCCAAAGAGGCCATCAGAACGCGTGCTTTTTGGATGATTTCTTTAGGTCATATGAGCGCTTTGTTTGTTGTCGGGGCTGTTATGGCTCATCTTGCTTTGTTCCTAACCTCCGAACGTGGCTATTCGTTACAGCAAGCGAGTTTTGTCGGTGCTGCGCTTCCGATAATGCAAATAGTCGGTATGACAATCGGTGGCGCCTTGGGAGACAAAGTCAACAAGCGCCTAATAGCTTCAGTGGCGATGTTTGGGCATGCCGGGGGGATTCTTGTACTTGCCTTCACTCAAAGTGGATGGATGATTGGGGTTTTTGTTGTCCTGCACGGACTGGCTTGGGGAGCTCGAGGTCCACTAATGCAGGCACTCCGTGCTGACTACTTCGGTGCGTCCTCTTTCGGTTTCATAATGGGCCTCAGCTCTCTAATTGTGATGCTAGGAACGGTGTTGGGACCCATAATTGCAGGCGTCTTGGCGGATCTGACCGGAAGCTACCGGTTAGGTTTCATCGTCCTGGCTGTTCTCGCCGCCCTGGGCATGATGTTCTTCGTCTTGGCGACTCCCCCTAGTCCGCCCAAGCGGGGCTTCACTCCAAGCATCGATTAATACGGACTCCGCTTCAGCTGCTAACAGCATCGATGAAGCCGAAAGATATAACCAGATAAGCAAGACGGCGACAGCACCCAAGGATCCGAAAGTTGCTTGTAGCTGATCGGCTGAAGCTGCAGCAACGCTCATCCCGAACGTTCCTCCGATCCAAATAAGACCACCAATGGCGACAGCGACGACCCGTGCTCGCTTACGCGTGGAGGGACCGACCACCATGCGATATATCCAACCCAATGACATAGAAGCAAGTACAAGCACCAGCGGCCAACGTGCAGCTTCTAACCAAGGACGAGCCTTATCAGTGAAGCCGATCGCTTCGAGTGTTCTTGGAAAGGCAATGACGCTCCAAATCACGACAGTGGTGACAACCATCGCGACAATAGAAAGCTTCAACGCAAAGATTCGTCCCTGTATCCAGTTATGTGGACTCTTCCTGGCATGAGCAATTCGTATTGCCATAACAGATGAATTAAAGGCATTGGAGACGAGCCACAACAACCCGAATAGCCCTATACCCAAACTGATCCCCACTCGCCCTTCCCCGATAGATGTGACACCTCGGAGTTGGGTAACCACCAATTTCCCAGCTTCGTTTGGCAGCGCATCAGTCAGTGGTTCCAGTTGGTCGGCCACCTCGTAAGGTTCGGCTACTAAACCATAAATCGATACAACTGCTACAACAGCGGGGACTAGCGCCAACGCAAAAAAATAGGCAACCCCGGCGGCAGCAAGCAAAGTGTGATGGTCAGATACGTTGGATGTGAATTGACGAAATAGCTGCCAGAACCCGGTACGTCGGCGCCCAGTGCCGCGGACAGATCGGGAACTGTTCATGCCAACAGGTTGCCAGCGAAATAGCTCTCCACCAACTATCTGGAAGTAAGCCCAACCGGACCTAGTCGAAGTCGTGCTAATAACAGACATATGCAAAGTGACCGTTTATTCGATCCGGCTACCTACACAAACGGAGTTCCGTACGACTTGATTGCCAAAATGAGAGAAGCTGCTCCGGTTCATTGGATCGAAGAGCCCTCGGTGATGGGATGGGAAGAAGGTCCCGGATATTGGGCCGTGCTTACCCATGAATTAGTGAATCGAGTACTTCGCGACCCGGCCAGCTTTTCCTCGCATCTCGGTGCTACCCAAATTCGAGATCCGGGCACATCGGACATGCTTGCCTTTGTCCAGAGAATGATGCTGAATCAAGATCCACCCAGTCACACTCGCCTTCGCCGGTTACTCACCAGGTCCTTCACCCCCCGAGCTATAGCGAAACTCGAAAACCGAATAGCGGAACGCGCGGAGCAAATAGTGGTCAGACTGGCACCCCTGGGTCATGCTGATTTCGCAAAAGAAGCCGGTGAATTGCCCTTAATGACTCTGGCCGAGATCATGGGCGTACCCGAACAAGACCGGATGTTGTTGTTTGATTGGAGCAACAGAGTGATCGGGTATCAGGACACCGAATATTCGACTTCGGACCAATTCGATCCGCAAACGGGTACTGAGATGGCACTCAAGACGCGAGCGATTCGTAACCAAATTGGACCTGATAAAGACGGACGCATGCCAGACCCAAGATCGCGCGAAGGGCTCGCGGACATGTATTTCTATGCTGGAGAATTAGCCCAATATCGGAGACAGCACCCAGGTGATGACGTGGTGTCAACATTGCTGGCAATCACGGACGAGCAAGGAGCCATTACCACCGAGGAATTCGAGACGATGTTCTTTCTGTTTGCTGTAGCAGGAAATGAAACTCTCAGAAACGGGATCCCTGGGGGCATGCTGGCACTCCTCAAACATCCGGACCAGATGAATAAATTAATTAACAACCAAGAACTGCTTCCCTCTGCGGTTGAAGAGATGTTGCGTTATGCGCCTCCCGTTATTCATTTTCGAAGAACTGCTACTGAAGACCTAGAGCTCGGAAACACGCAGATCCGCAAAGGCGACAAAGTAGTCGTCTACCACGCGGGCGCTAATCGCGACCCTCAGGTGTTTGAAGACCCCGACGAGTTCAATATTGAGAGAACTCCAAATGAGCACGTCACATTTGGGGCTGGTCCACATTTTTGTTTAGGTGCCCACCTTGCTCGCATGCAAATGACTGCCATCTTCAAGCAAGCACTTGCGCGACTCCCCAATCTTTCTCTCAACGGAAAACCGGAACATCTGGTTTCTAACTTTCAAAACGGCTTAAAACATCTCCCAATCAAATGGGGTGTTTAGATATTTCTCAGATCTTGCGCACCGCATGGCTCATCATGCACGTCGAGAGATTTCGCAGCACAGTGCCAACTGTCCCGAAGAACTTCAGACAAAGATCTCTCGGGACGCTACGGTGCGTCCATGGGATTGACCTTTGAACACTGGAATCCTGAAACGGCGGAACGCTTCAAAAAGTTTGAGCCCCAACAGGGTATCGACGGGTTTCTAGGAATACGGATCGACCACGTTGAACCTGGCAAGCTAACAGCTTCGTTTGACGTGACCGATGAGATGATCACCATGATCGGGAATATGCATGGCGGTTGTCTCTCAGCCTTTTGTGATCATGTACTTGGCGTAGTTCTTTACCCGGTGATGGCGAAAGGTTCATGGGCCGCCACGACAGAGTTCAAAATAAACTTATTGAAACCGGTCAAGGAAGGAACGTGTACAGCTATGGCGTCTGTAATTTCCATGAGTCGGACTACCGCAGTTGTAAGAATCGATGTCACTAATGGCGATCGTTTGGTGGCAGCAGCGCAGGGAACGTGCCTGATAATGGCACCCAAATCATGACGCCGGTGCGGGTCGGAGTAACCCCGGGCATCGATATATGGACCCGTCCGTGGGATGAGCGTCGCAGAGTGGTTGAGCTAGTGGCTGACGCCGGAATTGATCATGTGTTCTTTGCAGACCACGTCAGTTTCAGAGTGGGACATGGGCATGACGGAATGGTTGTAGCAGCAGCAGTAGCCAACTTGCACCCGACAATAGGTATCTATATCGGCGTATACCTGCTGCCCCTTCGACATCCAATACCGGTCGCAAGACAGCTAGCTAATCTGGCAGAAATGGCTCCTGGTCGTATCAGCTTCGGAATAGGAGTCGGCGGCGATGACCGCCACGAAGTCGAGATTTGTGGTGTAGACCCGGCTACCCGCGGAAAGAGAACTGATGAATCGCTGTCGATTCTTCAAAAATTGTTGGCAGGTGAGACTGTCGATCATTCCGGAGAATTCTTTGAGTTCGAGCAGGCACGAATAATTCCGACACCAGATCCACCGATTCCCGTTTATGTCGGTGGACGCGCAGACGCCGCTCTGCGCAGGGCTGGCAAGTACGCAGATGGGTGGCTTGGTATTTGGTGCTCAAGCCAACGGTACGCCGACTCAATAGCAATATTTAATCGGGCAGCGGAAGAAGCGGACAGACATGTCCAAGCAGATCACGGAATCCAACTATGGGTTGGAGTCGGAAAAGACCGCGCAGAAGCAGCGTCCTTTGTAGGCCCCGCCATGGAAGGTTTCTACCAGGTGCCTTTCGACAAATTTGCGAGATACACACCGCACGGAACGGTTGATGACATTGTCGACTTCTTGGCCCCATATTTAGAAGCGGGCTGTCGCCATTTCAACCTGACCCCCGTGGCATCGACGGCCGAAACAGGGATTGAAGCGATAGCCGAAGTCGGTGAACGGCTGCGGAGAATGACTGACTAATCTTGAATTCATGAGCGATGCAGCGGAGCAAGATTTCTTGATCAAACCCATTGCGGGCGCATTGGGAGCTGAGATCTGGGGAATCGATTTAAGCCAAGTCGACTTGCCTCAGGCCAACCGAATTCGGGAAGCTTTTAATCGCTACCATGTGCTGGTTTTTCGAGAACAAACCCTGTCTCCGTCGCAACAAAAAAAGTTTGCTGAGCAATTTGGCCCCCTCGAAACCCATCCTTATATAACTGGTTTAGAAGAAGCTCCCGAAGTTGTTCCCATCATCAAAGAACGCGATGAAAAGATTAATTTTGGTGGAGGCTGGCACTCCGATATGTCCTTCCTGTCGAGGCCCCCGCTTGGTTCACTTCTTTACGCTCTAGAGGTACCTGAATATGGCGGCGACACTCTCTTTTCGAACCAACATGCCGCATACTTGGCGCTTTCGGACACAATGAAGTCCATTTTGGGTGACCTCAAGGGACTTCATTCGGCCGCAAGCCAATACGGAAGAGGTGGTGATTCCGAAAAACGGAATTACGGATCGATGAAACTAGAGGTCTCAGACCAAGCTCACCAGCTAGTCGAACATCCGGTCGTGCGGACACACCCAGAATCAAAATTGAGGTCCCTTTATGTAAATCGCCCTTTTACTGAAAGCATCAAAGGTATGAAAATGCCCGAGAGTGATGCTCTCTTGAACTTCCTATACCGCCACTGTGAACAAGAACGTTTTACCTGTCGAGTGAAATGGGAAGTCGGAACATTAACAATGTGGGACAACCGAATTGTTCAACACTATGCATTGAACGACTACCAGGGACAAAGACGACACATGAATCGTGTGACCGTCGAAGGCGATGCGCCTCGTTAAGCAATAAGAAATCGCTGGCAGAAATCATCAATTCATGTGCCTGTTAGCTCATAGTGGATCTACGCGCGAGACTTCAGTGCACGCGTAGCGCCACCTTGGCGCTATGCAAGGGGGTACTAGTGCGGCCACTCGAAGGAATCAAAGTGCTTGACCTCAGCAGAGTGCTGGCAGGACCGTTTGCGGGGCGGATTCTGCATGATTTAGGAGCAGAGGTTGTCAAAGTCGAACCACCCGAGGGCGATGTGACAAGAAACTGGGGAAAGGTGCGAGCTGGTCTTGCTGGTTACTACACACAACAGAACGCAGGAAAGAGAAATGTGTGTATCGATCTTCGAGCTGAAGGAGGACCTGAACTCATCCGGCGACTAGCAGCAGAAGCCGACGTGCTTATTGAAAACTTTAGGCCCGGCATTATGAAAAAATTTGCTCTTGGCTACGAAGACCTCAAAGCCATCAACAAAAAGCTGGTCATGCTCTCGATCTCGGGCTTCGGCCAAGAAGGCCCAGAATCTGGACGAGCTGCATACGCTCCAATATTGCATGGAGAATCAGGATGGCTCCAACGGAGCGCAGAATGGAACGAACAACCGGTTACCGATCTAAATCTCTCTGCTGCAGATACCAACGCCTCCTTGCACGGCACTATCGGTCTTTTAGCGGCCTTACGGGTGGCTGAACTAACCGGCGAAGGCCAGCACATAGATATGTGTATGCTCGATGCGTTTCTGGCCACAGATGACACTAGCCATGTAGGTCTTGACGGAGTCCGCTACTCATCAGCTGGAGGGCTGGTATGGGAAGGCGTAGATGGACCTGTTCTGACGGCAGGGGATTTTCGTTGGATCTGGAAACAACTGCGCGACGTGCATGGGCTCGAAGATCAAGCCCCTGCAAATGCCGATATTCCAACCAAACGCTCCTTTCGAGAAGCGGCAATCAACCAGTTTCTCAGTTCCTTCGACTCTCGGGCTGAAATGTACGAAGCGCTAGACGAATGCAACTTGGCATGGGGTGACATAAAAACAGTCGAAGAAGCCTATGACTCGCCAACTGCTCAGCATCGCGGTTCATCTATCGCCATAAATGCTCGAGATGGATCGACCAGAAGAGTCGCACAAACGCCTTACAGATTTTCCAATAGCGACTCCGGACTAGAAGCTGATGAGGTAGCGCCTTATCGAGGAGAACATAACTCCGAGGTTTTGGGAAGCTGGCTGAACGCAAATCATCACGAGGTTGAAATACTGTCCCAAGCTGGTGTCCTCTTAGAAGAAAATCGAACAGAGGAGGTTCAAGATGGCAAGGCTTGATGGAAAGGTTGCGGTCATAACAGGAGCTGCCAGTGGTATGGGCGCAGCGACAGCTCATCTGTTCGCTTCCGAAGGGGCACGTGTGCTTGTCACCGATATGGATAATGAAAAAGGTCAACACGTCGCAGCTGAACTCGGAGACAGCGGAGACTTTTTTCACGTTGACGTGTCACGCGAAGTGGACGTGGCCAGTGCCATAGCGCATGCCAAATCTAAATGGGGTCGAGTAGACGTCATGTTCAACAACGCTGGTTTCGGAGGTGCCAGAGGCCCGATTGAGTCAATTAGCGAAGCTGATTTCGATCTGACAGTTGATGTGCTTTTGAAGGGCGTCTTTTTCGGTATGAAACATGCGGCACCAGTGATGAAAGAACAACAATCAGGTTCCATCATTTCGACTGCGTCAGTTGCTGGTCTTCAGGCAGGCGAATCCCCTCACCTATATACCGCTACGAAATCCGCTGTAATTCACCTCACTAAATCTGTTGCACTTGAACTTGGACAGCAGAGCATAAGAGTCAACGCGATTTGTCCGGGGGTAGTTGCCACTCCGCTCGCACATGGACCGTTAGACGAAGAACGCCGCGAAAAGTTTCGAAATCGCTTTGGCCGTCACCAACCGGTTGGTCGAGTAGGTGAACCCGAAGACATAGCCACTGCAGCACTTTTCTTGGCCTCTGATGACTCGACTTTTGTTACGGGAACAGCGATGGTCGTAGATGGAGGAGCTCACGCAGGTCGAGCTTGGCATCGCCAGAGTGAACTTATGACCGGGCAAGGGCCCATCAAGTTGTATAGACCCGAAGGTAGGTGAAGGTCTTCCCCGGGTAACTTTGCGGAAAATGGAACCAGTCGATCCCAATGAATGTCTCAAACTATGCAAGGTGTAGCCGACTTAGGCCGGCGGGTTACTTCGATGGATTCTCGAGCCGAGGGAAAACGGGTGGCTGAACATCAATCCGATGGAGGAGTCGTTGCTGCGACCGAAGCTAAGTTACTTAGGGCCGAACAACGAAATTTTGACACCTTCTACGCTGCTCATCGTGATCAGATGGCAAGAGCGCTTAGTTTGAGCCTACGCAACCCTGACCTTGGAGCTGAAGCCGCTGACGAAGCCTTTGTGAGGGCTTGTCAACGCTGGACGGAAGTCTCAACATATGCGAACCCTCAAGGGTGGGTTTACCGCGTAGGCATGAACTGGGCGCGATCGTGGCTTCGACGAGCGCGAAGAGAAAGAGAGAAACGCCCCTTGCTCGCTAAAAGTGAATTCGCTGAAGATGAGATAGTTGATGTTGACTTGGAGAGAGCCCTAGACAGCCTCACCCCCGCGCATAGGAAAGTAGTAGTTGCTCGATTTTTTATGGAATGGTCAGTTGAAGAGACAGCGGAAGCATTAGGTATTCGACCCGGGACAGTAAAAAGCAGGTTAAGCCGCGCCCTAAGCCAACTCGCCGGGGAACTAGGAGATAGTTCGAAATTTATTCCAACATCAGACCAGGAGGATAAAGACCTTGAGTTTTGATGATGAAGTGCGAAAGCATTTACACGACACAGGCGAACAAGTAACCCTGACACCAGGCCTAGTTGAAACCGTTCGTGTCCGAGCCGCGGTCAGGGCCCGACGCCGCAGGCGTATTTTCAGCGGCTTAAGCACACTCGCCGTCCTCGCTATAGCGGGCGGTCTAGTCACGGTTTTTGTGGGAGGAACTGATCAAGATCGCTACTCGACTGAGATTGCTGAACGAGCGGAACAGTCTGTAGACAACGAAGAATCCGGGGGTGAGTTAACACAAAATTCAGATAGTCAGCCCTTGGTTGCCTCTGCCAGCCCTACCTATGAGACGGTCCCTCCGTCGGGTGATAATGAATCTGAGGGAGCTGCCGTTTCGCGGAGTGACCCCGGTTCAGAAGAATGGACCGCAGTAAGCAGTCCAGTTCCTGGGGCGACCACAAAATACATTTATTCAGGAGACACGGTAGTGGCGCGAGTCGGCTCTCAATGGTTCGTAAGAGATGAATCTTCTTGGCGAGAACTCGATCTACCTAATTCCCTTGAGGTAATAGCGATAGACCTAGGCGTCGGTGAAGAGTTCCTTCGAGTTGCAGGCTGGTTGGGAGAGGATCTGTGCAACAGAAAACTAGTGGTGCAAATTAGAGAAGCGGATCGCTGGCAACAATATGAAATCCCAGATCAGCTGGCACAAGGACTTGTTAGTTCAGTATCCGCAGCTCGACTTCGTGTCACTGACCATGAACTAGCCCTGTCGCGGATTGAAGAAATCGCAGTTAACCCGGTCTGCCTGCTCCAGAGTTTGGGAATCGACGCCGTGGAAGCTGAAATTGTCGGTGACCTTATTTATGCAACTGACCCCAAAGCGGGCCGAGTCATTCATTCGCTCAACAAGTTTGGGCCTTTGGAGGCCCAGGAATTCATCACTAATGGTCCCATTGAGCGGTCGGTGCTTGTTCGATCCACCGATGGACGAAAGTGGACAACAGCTCCCCTTCCGGATAACCGGATTACTGAGATAGGGATAGTAGATGGCATCGTGATGATCGAAGACATTGAGCACACCGTTCACGATGGACAGAGAATCAAACGTACCGAGGTAAATCCAAGTGACTCTGAACAACTAATCGATGCTTTTGTCACATCTTCAGGGATGACGATGCTCTTTCAACGCGACGAGAAAATTTGGATACAAGATATATCTGGTGAGCACCTTCTTGACCGGAAAAGCGACGACACCGTCTTGTGGGGCAGACTGGGTCGGGTTGGTGCGGTGGTAACGATGACTTTGGAAACTCAACAGGGTCAGACCCTATTGATGTTGAGTGAGTGAGATAGGGGAGAAGATTTAAAGTGACTGATATTGGACTTCGATCAACCGTCGAACAAGCGGATTTAATTCGGCGAGGCGAAATATCGAGCAGAGAGTTGACCTCACACTTTATTGAACGCATTGAACGTTTAGATGCTGAGATCAATGCGGTAGTGACAAGAGATTTTGAGACTGCTCTAGCTGAATCAGATGCTGCGGATGCAAGTCAGCAAAAAGGCCAGTCGTTAGGGGTCCTGCACGGAGTTCCTGTAACAGTTAAAGATGCCTTGCAGACTAAGAACCTCAAATCGACAGGAGGGGCGACTGAGCTTCGGGAGAATGTCCCCTCACAAGATGCTGCCGCAGTGGCTTCTATCCGTCGAGAAGGTGCAATCGTAATGGGGAAGACCAACCTCCCACGTTGGTCCGGAGACATTCAGGCTTACAACGACATTTTTGGGACCACGAACAACCCATGGGATATATCCCGTGGTCCGGGAGGATCGTCAGGTGGTGCAGCCGCAGCTGTAGCTATGGGTTTCACTTCTTTCGAAATCGGCACAGATATAGGTGGATCGATCCGCTTTCCAGCAGCATTCAACGGAGTATGGGGACACAAGCCGAGTTTTGGTGTCATCCCAACCACTGGTTACTTAGACCACGTTGAAGGTGGATTAAACGAAGCAGACATCAATGTCTTTGGACCTATAACTCGAAGCGTCGAGGACCTCGAACTTTTGTTGAAAGTGATGAAAAGAAACTCGCCCCCTTGGGTTGCGAATCTAGGTGCCGCCCCTAAGGACTTAAGGGACCTAAAAATAGGAGCCTGGCTTGATGACGAATTCTGCCCGGTAGACATCGAGGTACGTGAACAGCTTGAGAAGGTCGTCGACGCCCTAGAAAAAGATGGCTTATCCGTTGACCGATCAGCTCATCCCGAAATAGACCCGGATGAAGCTGCCATGCTCGGCCTGTGGCTCGTTCAAAGGGCGATCTCACAAAGTACTGACAGTGATGGCCCAGGCCACAGAATTTGGCTCGATCGGCATGCCCGGAGAGAAGAGTTAAGACTGAAATGGGCTCAATTCTTTAACAAATATGACGCTGTTATCATGCCTGTTTGCTTCGTGCCGCCCTTTGAACATCAGCAACAAGGTGACTTCGGAAGCCGAACTCTCACATGCAACGGAGAAGAACGCCCTTACATCGATGTTGTCAAGTGGACGACCATGGTCGGAATGGCCTACCTACCCTCGACAGTGCCGCCTATAGGGCTGGGCCCATCGGGGATGCCGATTGGCTGTCAAGTAGTAGGTCCATATGGCGGTGACCAGTTGACTATTGCGTTGGCTGGTCGGATCGGCGATCTCTTGGATGGCTACCAGCCGCCCCCTCGAGCTCTATAACCTTTCGAACATCATCGATCGCTTCTCGAAGGTCGGGTAACGAGGCGCATATTGCCTCCGAATCAAGGGACAAGAAGGCGAACACGACCTTGTTAACTGGTTGTCGAGTTGTTTCTTCAAGCGCAGCAGCGTAGGTAGCACCTTGGAGGCGATAGCGGTCAACCTTGAGGTCTATTTCGGTTGGCTCGACCCGATCAGTTTTGTAGTCGACGACAACCAACCCTTGTTCTGTTTCGTACACGAGATCCACGTAGCCTTCGACAATTTTTTCACCTATTGGGCACGCAACATGAAGTTCACGCCAATACCGATTCTGGATAGCCAGTTGAATTTCTCCACTAGCAATTGCCGACGCCGCCAGATCGGCAACTTGGTCTGAAAGTGTTGCTATGCCTTCAGCTTCGGCATGAATTCTGGCAAGCGTTGCTAGGCCTTCCCCGCTTGCTAAATCCACTGTCTGAAGAACCCCGTGGACCGCGCGCCCAATAGCAGTGCCGTAGCGACCTCTTCCTTGAAGCGGTAACTCTGATTCGTCGACATCCTTTAACAGTCCAGGTTCGTGAATTTCGTTGCCGCTAGAAACAGCAATTAAGCCATCGGCGGACTTAGCTATTTGAGTAGCGCTCATAAATCGGGGTCGACAGCTGAACTCGATCGCCTTGTTGTAGCGGTCACGCCATTCAGACAGGCCAGGACGTGAGACCGGAAGTTTTAATCGCTCGCCGTCCCAAACCTCCCTGTGATTCGAATAGTCGGCTTCTATGTATTCGGCGCCCGTTAAAGCACCGGCGATTAAATGTGCCGGACTTTCAATCTCGGTTTCAGAATTTGATGGGGCCTCTTTACGGTGTAATGAAATGACCAAGTGGTCCCGTGCACGGGTGCAAGCCACGTACAAGGTTCGAATTGACTCATCATGTGTAAAGAGTCTTTCTGCTTGAGCCCAATTATCGAAACCAAGTGTTTCGAGCCCTTTCCGGATTTTCACATAAGGCATATCGGTGTTTGGTGCATGTCCAACCCTCACCCCGGACTGGCTTTTGGTTTGGAGCGGCAGCCCCGCAACTACAGCAATTGGAAACTCAAGACCTTTAGCAGCGTGGATAGTCATGATCTGGACGGAATCATCGTCATCTTCAGACAGAACCGTTTCGATTGACCTAGCATTTTCAGCTGTTTGTTGAGCAATCCAAAAAATGAATGATTGGAGATTTCCGTTGGCTGTATCGGACCACGCGCGAGCTTGATCAGCTACATACCGGAAACGCCGCAGAGATTCACGTGGGTCTCGGCGGGTGGCGCATTGTTCTATGAGTTGACGACCGGTAACGATCCGCCCGATCAACTCTGAAGGAGTCAGGATTGAACATTGTTTATGCAGTTCAGCGAGATGAGCTAATCCGGCGGCAACAGGATCGCCGCCTTCGGTTCGTTTCGCATGTTCTTCGATGGTAATAGTGCTCCACGCCCAGGGATCTGAGTTCTTTATCTTGAATTGGTACAAATCGTCGTCTCCGCATCCATAGACCGAGGAGCGCAATGCGGACACGGTGGCTAAAGAGTCAGATGGGTTGCTGACAGCCCGAAGACACATAACTAGGTCCCGTATTTCCTGGCTTCGCCAAACATTGTTGGTGGAAGCAACTCGATACGAAACTCCAGCCCGTTCGAAGTCCCTTTGGATGTCGGTCATGGCTGACCTGGTGGGAACCAATACTGCAACATCGCTGAATTTTGCTGCCTTCCACTCGCCGTCCTTGTTTACCGGCCAACCCTCTTTGACCATATGGAGAACGGTTTGAGTGATGTCGTGAGCTTCAGACAGATGCACACTGTCTGCAGTTGGCTTTTCGGTTCCCGATGTTTGGTGTGCAGTAACACCTAACAAAGTGACTGCATTTCCGGCGGGTGCGCTCTCTCGGATCGGAACTAGTGGTGTGTATACGGGCTGGCTATCGTCACGATGCTTAATTAGCTTGCCGAAGACCTCGTTTATCCAAGAAATTATCTCGGGGGTACTGCGGAAATTTGTGGATAGCAGGAACTGCCCATCCCGATACTTTTCTTGTGCATCTAGGTACAGGCTGATGTCTGCACGACGGAATCTGTAGATCGATTGTTTGGGGTCTCCGACGAAGAACAAACGACCGGGAAGAGTTGGTGTGGTTTGCCATGAAGTCCATGATGTGATGTCAACTGGGGATGCAATTAAGGTCGCGATTTCAATTTGGATTGGGTCCGTATCTTGGAACTCGTCGATGAGAAGGTACTTATATTTGTTGTGCACCTTTGACCGAATCAGCTGACCTTGGGTCGAGTTGTTGAGTATCTCCCGCGCTGAAACTAGGAGATCGTGATAGTCGAGGCGGCCTAGTTTTCGCTGCTCGAGTACACCATCCAGTATGAAGTCGGTAAGACAAGCGGTAAGTCGACGAAGAACGAGGTTAGTAAGTGATGCTCGGACAGAGGCCACTTCTGCCGCGTAGCTCTCGAATTGAGACCTAAGGCTCTCTATGTCAGCCCAGTTGGTTTTCCGTCCTTTTGTTTTGCCAGAGGGCAACTTGGTTTTGGCGAGCGTGTCTATTTGCTGGATCTCGTCAAAGCCGATTTCGAGTTCATGCACAAATTGGCGGATTGCTTCGAGACTTTTGGTCATCGAGTCTGAATCACCGGAACCTATGAAAGTGTTTTCCTGTAGAGCCAAGGCATGGCCCTTAGCAATAAGGTCTTCGAAGTCAATGGCAGCAAGATCAAGGTGCCTTGTTGGTTTCAGTAAATCCCAATTTTTGTGCAGTTCGTTGGCCAATGGCAACAGATCTTTGGTTGGGTTGATGCCCAGTGCGTCGCCAATCAATAGCGTCCTGGACCACTCTGGATCTAACAAAAGCGAATCCAAGAATTTTTCGAATCTTTCTATAAATTCAACTTGGCTAGAGATTTCGTCAAGGACCTCGAAATTCGGCGGAAATTTAGCTTCTATGGAGTGTTCAGTGAGAAGGCGCCGGGCGAAGCGATGGAGCGTAGAAATTGCGGCATCATCGAGTTTCGTGAGCGATAGATCCAATTTTTCTCGTGTCGTTGGTTCAGAAGAGGTGGCTAAGAGTTCCTCGAGGCGGGATCTAATACGGTGTCGAAGTTCTGCAGCTGCTTTATTGGTAAAGGTGATGACCGCCACATCGTCGAGTGACACATCAGAGGAGGTGACAAGGTTGATGACTCTGCCTACTAAGGCTTCAGTCTTTCCGCAGCCAGCACCTGCCTCTACGAACAAAGTTTTGTCATAATCAGACTCAATGGAATCTCGTGCATCCTGATCTGGAGGTATGACGTTGCTATTCATCGTCACTCTTTTCGTCGCCAGCAATAGCGGCTTCACCTCGAAGTTGGGTGTACGGGTGAAGCGAGTCCAGTAGTGACAGCGCCTTCCATTTATCATCTATTTCTCTGGTGCCGAGCGCGTCGGGGTCACAGAACACACATTTACCGACGCCGGTCCACTTAGATGACGAAGGCGCAGCTTTGGGAGGAAATAGACCACCTTCTATTCCGTCAACGATGACGTCCATCGCTTCATCGAAGGCATCAAGGACGTTGTCGCTGACCAGGTAACCTCTCGTCGCCCATTTTTGAGAATCGCTGGTGAACCAGTAGCCGGCGTGGGTCTCGTCGATGCCTTCACCTAGATAGCTGTTTGCTGCGGCAGCGTAGAGAGGGAGTTGAAGTTGAGAGCCCCCTAATATGGGATTCTCGGGACTGAGTTCTTTGTAGCTATCGAGTTTGCCGGTTTTGTAGTCGACTACGACAAGAGTTCCCGTGCCGGTTTTTTCGACCCGATCGACACTTCCTCTAAAATTCACGGTCCGTCCAGATGGGAGCGTGCGTTTGAGAGGTGGGAAATCACCATCCGGTAAACCGAACTTTAGTTCGGTAGCAACAACGGTTCCTCGTATCTCTCTTTGGTGGTCAAATTTCAAAATTCCTACTAAATCGTTGAGTAGTTGCTCACGATCTCGATTCCAGAACAGTGGTCTTCCGACAAGACCTTGAGTTTCCAGCTCTGTTGCGACTTCCATACCGATTTGCCTCATCAACAAGATGTCGTCTTCGTTGTATTGTCGATCTGGACCTGGCGGAGTGCCTTTGGAAATTTGGTCGCGGAAGAATCGGTCTGCAGCCTCATGAATCAAAGAGCCGCGAATCAGCGGTGAAATTCGAAATTCGTGCCGAAAAGACTCGGGTTCGTCGACACCCAAGACATGGCGCATGAAATAGCTGTGCGGGCAGTCAACCCACTGCTTCAGACGTGTTGGTGACAGTACATTGGTCCGGACTGTCGTTGGATTAACTAGACCGCTGAGATTGCCGTCGAACCTGGTAAAGCTGCTGCTAGTTCGACTGTCAATCAACTGCCGGCCGGCTTCAAACGACGAGGTGTTATTCAATAAAACAGCAGCGAGATCCTGATCTTCGTCTCGGCTATCCAACAGCGACGCTAAATCGAATTCTTGAGGTGATGCGGGAAAGTTTGAATTTCGAAGGCCGAAAATAAAGGATGGTTGATGTATCGCCCATGAATGTTTCGGATCCATAAATGCTTCGTTAAGTGAAGGGGCTCCCATGCGGTCAGCCATTTGCTCTAACCACCGTGCGGGGTAGTTCTCTTTGTGTTGACGTAGATCACCACGAGGAAATAGCACTGTGTTTTCATTAGATGATGAAAGAGCGGCAAGAAAACGCCGGTGGTCATCGTTAGTCACATCGCGCGATATCGAAAGCGCTCCGTTGAGGCGTGAGCGGTCCTCGTCTGAGATGACCCCGTTCTTGCGGGGTGCCGACGGAAATGTCCCTTCAGCTAAGCCAAGAATGAAGGTGTGTTCAAAATTGAGACCCCAGGCTTGGCGCATATCACCGACAAGGACACCTTGACCGAGTTTGCCGATACGTTCGCTTTGGTCTTCTAACTGTGTTTCCAAGCTTCGGCGGAAGACGCTGAAAGTTGTGGTGGGTTCAATTCTGCTCAAATTTTGTAACTGATCTAAAACCTGTTCGACTGCTACGAGGTCGCCGTTGTGCGGTCCAACCTGGTTATTTGTCCCTAAATAACGTTCGATGGCTTGCCTGAGCCAAGAGCAGAGTCCAACCCAATCGGTCGGCAAGTTCTCAGGGTCCACAACCTGGTTCAGTTCTGTGACGAAGGCCACGAGATCGTTGACTTCTTGTGCTCTTATCTCGTAACGACTTGAGTGACTGTCGTCTCCGTTACGAATCCTTTCTTTTTCGGCGGTAGCCGCGAGTTGTTCTTTATGCCGGCACAGTCGTTCCGACCAATCATCTAACCCCGCACTTACTCCAGCAGCTATGGCTGCTTGAGACCAAGAAACCGAAGGGGTGGACAGTGGGCTGTCCACGCGAATCCGTATTTGGGAGCTGGAAAGAAAGTCGAGGACAGCGTCGATATTCAGGTTTTTATCTGGCAATGCCAACAAACTTCTGACGAAGCGTCCAACCATCGAATCGGCAACTGTTCGAGATGAAACCCCACTGAAGGAAACAGCTGAGTCCTTGAGGTGTTCTTCGAGTAGCCGAGCGTAGGGGGTTCGGTGGGGATATAGAACCGCTATCTCGCTGGCAGTAACACCTTGATCGAGTAAGCCGATGACAGCTCGGACAGTAGTTCGAACTTCGTCGTCCGAATCACTCACTGAAATGACTGTGTTGACAGAAGCAGGTGCGACGTTTGAGGGCAAGCGTTGTGTGTTGAAAAGATTAGCGAACCTGTTGGAATCGCGATCTGCCTCTTCGCTCCCGGTTGAGCCGATTAAGGCCGTTATCGAGATGACCTCAGATAAGCGAGAAAGAAACGCTGTCTCAGTATTAGCTAGGCGTTGGGGGAGAAACAGCACCAATCTGCCGAAGTCAGAGACTTTCTCCATAGCTAGATCCGTAGATCGAAAAAGATCGAACTCATCGAACCAGTTGTCCTGTAGCAACTGGTTGGCGGCGCCGCAAACACGAACTACTTCGCTACCTCTCTCTCCGGTCGACGCGAGTAAATTCAGATCTCCTTCTTCTAAGTCCCGAAGTTCGCGGTATACCCGTACAAGTTCCCGTTCCGTTGCCCCGTGGTGAGCAATCGGTTCGAATATGCCAGGGTTATCGGAAAGTACTTGGCGTATCGCCGCGCCGATAACAACGCCACGTATCGGCTGACGTTCTTGGGTGAGGAAACTGTGACCCGCGGCGGCTTCGGCGAGTCGGTACGAAGTCAAGAAATCTGTTCCAACCAGACCTGAGCCAACCCAAGATGTCGGCCCGTAGCTGCCTGTAGCCAGCTCTCTACGAAGAGTAACTGCCACGTAGTTACTCGGCACTATCACACACACTGGCGCGAACACATCCTGGCTTTTCACATCGTGAAGGAGCCGAGCGAGTTGCTCGTTAGCTTCGCGACCAAAGCCGACCTCGCGAGCGTCAATCATGGCATGAACCATAGATCGGGGGAGTGACTACAAAGTCCCAGCCCAACAAGTCGAATCTATGTGTCATTCATCTTTGCAACTACAGGCGCCATTGCATCTACCTCTCCGTCATGTACGACCCAATAACTTGTGCCGTACAACTCTCGGTATCGATGAAGTTGGTCACAAACATCGCCGATGGTCCCGGCGAGAACCATTGGAATAGTCCGCGCTTGCTCCGGAGACAGACCGAACATTGGTGCCATACCCTCAAACATCTCATCTGCCTCTGAGGTGGTTTTAGTCACTGCTGTCATAAATGTGTTCATCTGCAATTCAATGTCGGGAAAGCGATCCCCGGCGGCTTCTTCGACCCAATTGCGACGCTCTAAAAATCTTTCACCAAGGGCGGACAACGCTGTTTCAGGACCCACAGATCCAGCGTGGAGTGACGCGTTCAGGCCAACAATGTCGGCTCGCAAGGCCGCTTCGGTAAGAACTCGTTTTCCGCCTCCGCCAACGATTATTGGTGGACCACCGGGCTGAAATGGAGACGGAGTACCAGTTAAGTCGCTGATCTCATAATGGGTGCCCTGAAAATTGAAAGGTTCTCCGGACCACAAACCCTGAACAACTTCAATGGCCTCCATCATTCGATCTATACGAACACCCGGCCGGTCGAAGTTGATACCTGCAGCGTTGTAGTCGTTACTCATCCAACCCGCCCCAATGCCAAATTCGACCCGGCCGCCTGAAACGACATCAAGAGTCGCGATCTCTTTGGCGAGAGTTACTGGATGTCGGTAATCCACGTCGTATACCAAAGCAGCTACTCGAAGAGTTGATGTTGCTTCAGCAGCCACTGTTAGAGCAACTGTTGGTGCCCATTGGTCGTCAAAATGATCAGGGCAAAATACCGTGCTGTAACCCAGATCCTCAATCTTGCGGACACTTTCCCTGTAAGTATCAGCTGAAGAGGATTTGGAAAACTGGACACCGAACCGAAACGGATGCATCCCCGCACCCTAACGTGGTTCGATGCCCCCTCTTGCTCCTAATGAATATCCCGATGCTCTATTTACGTTCGTCGAAGGAGAAGTGAAACCAACTGAACTAACACGCGGACCTTGGAGTCATGGGGTAATGCACGGTGGCCCTATCTGTGGGTTACTTGCGTGGATCCTCGAAACGAAACTCAACCGAGAGGATCTGCTGTGCACCCGTTTGACTGTCGAAATCCTTTCCGGAGTCCCGGTCGAGAATTTGTTGGCTTCCAGCGAGATCATCAAGAACGGTAAACAAACAGCAGTAGTAGAAGGATCCATATCGCGCGAAGGGAAAATGCTGGCGAGAGCGACATCACAATGGCTTGCGAAACCGCGGGAGATAGTGGCGAATAAAGGAGAAGTTCCCAAAATCCCCGCATTGCGTGCCGACCCTGGATCTCACCCAGATATTGAATATCCAAGGCCCGGGTTCAACGCAGATGCTGTAGACCTAAGAATCCTTTCCGGCTCGACGGAAGAACCTGGTCCTGGTCTTATATGGGCTCGATTAGATCATCCGCTGGTCGCCGGTGAATCTCCTTCTCTGTTCCAACAGGTAGCTACGTTGTCTGATCTTGGAGCTGCTGTTGGTTGGGAAAACGCGGATGATGACCAACCTCTAATCAATACTGACGTCACTCTCCAGCTACTTAGGGAACCTGAGAACGAATGGGTTCTATTTGAATCTAACGTCCAACGAGTAACCAATAACCTTGCGTGCTGCAAGACAACTTTGACAGATCAAGCTGGTCTCCTGGGATGGGTATTACAGAGTCAGGTGGTAGCTCCCAGCAACATTCAATTTTGACGTATCCATTCCATAAGTGACGGTACCTGTCACACAAGTTTAAGAGCTATCGCCGACAGCACCGTTCTTGACCAAGGCATCAATCTCGGCTTCATTGTGACCTGCATCAGCCAAAATCTGACGAGTATGCTCACCCAACTTTGGGGCAGGGAACTTGGGACCAACCTCAGCTTCTACGAATCGCATAGGCGCAGCTACCGTGCGATAGGTCCCGATCTCGTCGCTATCGAGTACCGGGAACAAGGACAAAGCCTCTGCTTGAGGGTCTGATGCCACCTCATGAAGTGCGAGCACTGGGCCCCAAATAATCCCATTGGAGTCAAATATTTCTCCCCACTGGTCACGGCTTTTATGAGAAAGTGCATCATCGATAGCGGCGACGATCTCTGGCATATGTTTAAAACGTCCCCGGATATCTTCAAACCGTTCGTCGCTCAGCAGGTCCTGTCGTTCGATGACGTTGCATAGCTTGGGCCAAGCGCTCTCTTCTGGCATATTCAAAACCACCCATTTCCCATCACCACATGGATAGCGATTGGCAGTTGGGATGATCATGTTTTCTCGTGCTCGAGGGCGAAGCGGTGCATGATCCACAGCAGTGATTGCGTAATCAGTGGCTTGCGTCCAAATAGCCGTTTCATATAGCGACGTTTCTACCGTTTGAGGTTCTCCAGTTCGTTCAGCGAGTCGCAGAGCAGCCAGAATTGCACCGACAAACGCGAGTCCTGTGGTGTGATCCCCCTGAGCTGGTCTAGCCATCGGTACCGTGCCGGTCTCACCCTCTCGCATAGCGTCGTATAAGCCGGAGCGGCCAAAGAAAGCTGTGACGTCGTAACCAGGTCGGTGAGCTTCAGGCCCCCTCGTTCCATACCCCGTAAGCGTTGCGTGAACAATTCGATTATTAACCCTTTGCAGGGCATCTGGGTCCAACCCGAACCTCTCTTGGCGGTGTTGTAAT
>JUEP01000019.1 GCA_000817105.1 marine actinobacterium MedAcidi-G3
CATCTGGATGAAATGTTGGACGGGGTCAAGATGGTCAGCCTCACGGCGATGAGTAACGTTCTCGGCACCTTAAATCCAGTGCGGGAGATTGCTGATAAAGCCCATGCGGCAGGGTCACTGGTCACGATTGACGCTAGTCAGTATGTGCCCCACCTGCCCACAAACGTAGAGGACCTCGGCGCAGATCTAATGTGCTTCACAGGCCACAAAATGTGCGGACCTACAGGGATTGGAGTGCTCTGGGGCCGAGAGGAACTCCTTGATTCCATGCCACCTTTCCTTGGAGGCGGTGACATGATTCTGGATGTCCGAAAAGATGGATTTACACCTAATGAACTCCCCCATAAGTTTGAAGCTGGGACCCCACCAATAGCTGAGATTATTGGCCTGGGAGCCGCCGTAGATTTCCTTGAAGGTCTAGGTATGGACAAAATCCGTGAGCATGAGGTCACCCTCACTCGGTATGCCATCAACGCCTTGGGCAATCGTTACGGCGATGACCTAGTAATCCATGGACCGCAGGATCCATCAGAGCGTGGCGGGGTTCTGTCGATCCAATATAAAAATGTCCATCCTCATGACTTAAGTCAAGTACTGGACCAAAGCGGTATCTGTATACGAGCCGGGCATCATTGCGCAAAGCCGTTAATGAAAGAGCTCGGGGTGGGAGCGACATCACGCGCATCTCTGTACTTATATAACGATGAAAACGATATCGACGCTTTTGTTGACTCCTTAGAGCCTGCTGGCGAAATATTCGCTCTATAGACAGAGGATTGTGGCATGCCGGGACTTGAGGATCTATATAAGGAAATCATTCTCGACCATTACAAAAATCCCCGAAATCGCGGTGAGCTCGAGTGCCCTCCAGCCCATCGAACCGAAGGATTTAACCCTCTTTGCGGAGATGAAGTCACGATAACCTTCGAGGTCGGCCCTGACTCCCTGGCCAAAATTCGAATTGCTGGCCAAGGCTGTTCTATAAGTCAGGCTTCTGCATCAATGATGTCGGCTGCAGTCCAAGGAAAATCTATAGAAGAAGTCCGAAACTTATCCGCACAATTCAAATCGCTGATGTCGATTCACGAACAGGCGATAGCGTCCCCAGCGGCAGACCCAGCTTCCACTACGTTCGAACTTGGCGATTTGGAAGCACTCAAGGGTGTCGTAAAGTTTCCAGTCCGTATCAAATGCGCAACCTTGTCCTGGAACACCTTGCTAACAGGGCTCGATGAGCTCGACGGATAGGTCTTTTACCAGCGGTGCCCCGGCGGAACTCCTGTGATGTGTTCCTTAATGCGTCTCGTGGTCGCAGTGGAAGTTCCATCAGGCAAGTTGTCTGAGGCGAAAAACCCGACCTCAGCTATTTCAGGAGATACAGAAGAACGAATAGACCAGTCTTTCACCACAAAGACGACAACATGGTCGCTCTTATGTTGATTAAACGACGAAAACACGCCATGAACTGACTGCGGAGTTTCGGGAAGTTCCACACCTGTTTCCTCGCTTAACTCTCTTTGCATTGCATCAACAAGTGACTCTCCCGTTTTGACATTCCCTCCCGGCAAGTACCACCCGTCCCTATAGCTATGTCGAACTAAGCAAATTCGATCTTCTTCATCAAAAACTAATGCGCGAACGCCAACAGTCAGTTTCGCTGGACGCAACCTCGACCACATCTTGTAGACCCTGAAGAGCAGACCCCTGACATCACCCATAGGCGAGACTCTCAATAAGTTCTGCCATCGTGACGTCCAGGTCAGTGACGCCGCCTCGATCATGCGTGGTGAGTCGAATTCGGACTGTCCCATACACGTTGGACCACTCGGGATGGTGGTCAAGGCGCTCACAGTGCAATGCAACAGCAGTCATAAACGAAAACGCTCGAACGAAATTTTCGAACTCAAACGTCCGTTCTAATCCGCCCGTCGCGACGACCCAATCGGGCATCTCGCGGGTGACAGCTGAAAGTTGCTCAGTAGTCAGCAGTTCACGTTTCATTTTCGTCCGATCAAATACTGCCGAGCCTGGTAGAACGCCCACAAGTGTAATAGAGCCACAAAGTGGAACTAACCACTGCCTTTAGGCAAGCGGGTCGGCAAACGGGTCGTCAAGCTCAGTCTGCGACGCGCTTGTTTGCTGCGATAGTCCCCCAATTGCCACCGACACTCCTTCAGAGTCATTATCGGATTCGACGAAACGCGCGTATCCATCGGCTTCAAGCTCTCTTGCGAGTTCAGGACCACCACTTTCAGCGATCCGACCGCCTACCAAAATATGGACTCGGTCAGCAGGCAGGTAATCGAGAAGCCGGTGATAGTGCGTGATGCACAAAACTCCAAGTCCTTCTTCTGTCATAACCTCGATACGCTCAGCGCAAGCCCGCAATGCATCAATGTCAAGCCCACTATCCAATTCATCTAAGACTGCAATTTGAGGGGCCAGGACCGCTAGCTGGGCGGTTTCGTTTCGCTTCTTTTCGCCGCCCGACATGTCAACATTTAGGGCGCGATCTAAAAGGTCGCTTGCCAACCCAATTTTGTTCGCCTCTTCAATGAGCATTGACTGAACATCTATTCGATGGGTTGATCGTTCGGCTAAGGCGAGTTCTAAGGTCTCGCGAACCGAGACTCCAGGCACTTCGGTTGGATATTGCATAGCAAGAAAAAGTCCAGCTTGGGCCCGAGCCCATGTCGGCAATGACGAAAGATCCTGTCCATCCAGCTCCAGAGAGCCACTCGTTATTTGGTATCCAGCTTTGCCCATTATTGCATTTGAAAGCGTGCTTTTCCCTGACCCGTTAGGACCCATAACGGCATGGACTTCGCCAGATGAAACTTCTAGGTTGACCCCATCAAGAATTTGCTGATCTCCTACCGCTACACCCAGGTTTTTTATTGTGAGAGTAGTCATGGCAGCTGCACCTCAACTTCACCTTCTGTGACGTTCACTACATAAACCGGTACCGGCTGTGTCGCAGGAAAGACATCGGGTAGGCCAGTTAACAGGTCAAACTTGGAAAAGTGCTTCGGACACTCAATCACACAGTCATCCGCCCAAACCACTCCATCGGAGAGCGAATAGTTTGCGTGACTGCATCGGTCCCCGATTGCATGAAACTCGTCCCCAATTCTGACAACTGCGATTCGGTGACCCTCAATGTCGAATCTTCGTGCTCCGCCGTCTTCAATCTCATCGACTCGACAAACGTGGGTCATGTGGAGGACCGTTCCAGGTCAAGGGACAGCAGTTCTTCAATCCGAACGTTTACAGCCTTGCCGACCATCTGAACCGGAAGTGCGTCTAGCAAGTCCCCAAAAAAACCTTTCACCACTAACGCCTCCGCTATGTCGCTCGGAACCCCACGGCTTTCCAAATAAAATTTTTGATCTTGGTCTATAGGACCAACTGCTGAGGCATGACTGCATTTGACATCATTGTTTTCGATTTCAAGATTCGGAACCGACTCCGCCCAGGCCTCATCAGAAAGCTTTAGCGTCCTATTTGTTTGGTACGCATTGACGTCATTTGCATCCGATTCAATCCTAATAAGCCCGGTGTAGATAGCCCGACTTTCGTCATCAAGCGCGCCCTTGAACAGCAGATTGGAGTTAGTGTGCGGAGCTTCGTGTTTCTGAAACGTTCTAAAATCGTGCTTTGCACTGCGTGTGCCGAAGTAAACCGCCTTCGTCTCACTCGATGATCCTTGCCCCATCATCTTGGTGTCTATTCTCGCTCGAGCGTAAGCGCCACCCAATGCGACTTGGTTTAGTGACACGTACGCGTCTCTTTCGACATTTGCCACTTGGGTAGCGATTTGCCAGATATTAGCCCCGTGTTCCTGCACAGTGAGGTACTTCAGACGGGCTGCCTGAGCGACATTTATCTCAGTCACTGGACACACCAAGGCATCTACGTCTGTACTGCTCTGATGTTCAACGACTGTTGCTTCAGAGTTCTCACCGGCATGAATGAACACTCGGGGGAACCAAACAAGATTATTTACGGTCGTATGGTGCCTAATCAGAATCGGAGATGTCACAACCGAATTGGGCGCAATCTCAATAAATATTGGGGCTGTATTGTATGCCAGGTTGCAATCAGCAAAAAAGTCAAACTCGGGCGAAACGACTGATCCAATTATGTTTTCAAGTTCGTCTCCCTCGGATTGCACCGAAATTGACTCATCAAAGGTCGCTATTGAAGAAACCTTTCCGTTGACGACATGGATCACAGCAGCTGCATCACTGTCGAGGCCTTCGGTGAGACCCGCGTCAAGTACGGTTCCTCCGGGCACATCTAACTTGTAATTAGAAAGGTCCAATTCATCAATTGGTGTGTAACGCCAAAGCTCTTCCTCAAAAGAAGGTAACCCGATTCGCAAAGCGCGTTCCTGGGCTTCTTTTCGACGCTCAATGTAAGCAGAGGAGCCACCGATATCGGCCCAATCTGGCATCTCGAATAGACTCGTCTCGCTGGCTGTCACAACCTAATTCTACCTTTCAGATAGTAGAAATAGCCCTTTGAACTATTCAGCGTTTTTTGCCCTTCTTCCTTTTTTTGGCCCGAGCCTTCTTACTCATTCGCGGCCGGCGGCGGCCCTTCTTATTTTTCTCTGCTTCAAGGTCTAGCAAGATGTCGGGTCCTGCAGCATTAACAATGTTTTCCGCTGCATCTAAAAGGTCTGCTATCGAGTCATCGTCTCCCAAGCTTTCAGGCTCTTCGGCAAAGTCTTGAACCCCAAGAGATCCGTGATCCCAAGCCACGTCGATTCGTCGAGGAGCGTAGTCAGGACAATCGTCTGGACACCTCCAAGGAGCTTCCGGCGCTAGGTCTAAGTTGCACTTTCTTACAGTCTCACCGTTGCCATATGAGCGGGTCTCGTAGTGTCGGCAATTGGTGCGCATAGGCATAGCTATATTGTCGCGCCTCTTCAGCGAATACACGAGTTAGACAACATTATTCCTTGTCATAAAGCAGCGATAGCTTCAGCAATTGATAGCGCTCTGCGGGCTTCATCGACGTGAAGGTTTTCAATCATTTTGCCGTCAACTGTTAAAACCCCTCGACCGTCTTTTTCAGCTGCTTCAAACTCTTCGATTACACGTCGGTGAAAGTCGAGCTCATCCATACTGGGCGAAAATATCTTGTTGGTCGGGGCGACCTGATTCGGGTGAATAAGTGTTTTGCCATCAAATCCCATTTCAGCGCCTTGAACACACTGAGCTTCAAAACCGAGCTCATCTTTAATATCGTTATAAACGCCATCAAGGATGCCAACGTCAGCGGCTCTGGCTGACAACAGACACATAGACAGGTACGGCACTAGTGTTGCACGACCGGCAGTGACCGTAGCCCGAAGTTCCTTAGCCATATCGTTAGTCCCCAGAACCATTACCGACATTCGCTTGTGGTGGGCAATTTGGTCAACATTGAGTATGCCAACTGGCGTCTCCACCATGGCCCATATTTGGGTCGAAGACGGAGCGCCGCCCTGATCAAGCAAGTCCGAAATTTGATCTAAATAAGCCGGACCGTCAACCTTGGGGATAACTACAGCAGCTGGGGCTGCAGCGGCGGCGGCCAACACGTCTTCTCTACCCCATGGAGTATCCAAGCCGTTGCAACGAATAGTTAGCTCCCGATTTCCATAATCAGAAGAAGCAGCAGCTACACAGGCTTGTTCACGAGCTATCTCTTTACTATCCGGGGCTACCGCGTCCTCGAGGTCGAAAATTAGAGCGTCAGCTTGAATATCTTTGGCTTTCTCCAGTGCCCGCTCATTGGCAGCGGGCATATAAAGCACGGAACGTCTGGGGCGGTAGCTCGACATAACTCCATCTCCTGCGATTTTTGGCTGATTCTGGGCGAATCAGAATCCGTATCTTTCAGCTAAATCTGAATCTTTCGCGGCCAACTCCCTTGCGAGGTTAACCACCACATGGCACTGCTTTACGGTGGCATCGTCTTGCATCTTGCCATCAAGCATTACCGCTCCAGTTCCATCTCCCATTTCTTCAATTACTCGTATGGCCCAAGCGACTTCGGAAGGCTCAGGGCTAAAGACTTTCTTGGCGATATCTATCTGAACGGGATGCAAACTCCAAGCCCCTACGCAACCCAGCAAATAGGCATTCCGAAACTGATCTTCACACGCAATCGTGTCTGCTATGTCCCCGAATGGTCCGTAATAGGGAAGAATGCCGTGAGCCCCACAAGCGTCGACCATCCTGGCGAGCGTGTAGTGCCAGAGGTCTTGCTGGTAAGAGATCCGAGAGCCATCGTCTTGACCTTCTTCTGGGTCTTGTCGAACCAGATATCCAGGGTGTCCTCCTCCGACTCTGGTGGTTTTCATGCGACGATCAGCGGCTAGGTCAGCAGGTCCCAAAGAAAGTCCCTGCATACGCGGACTAGCACCACAAATATCCTCGACATTTGCTACGCCTTGAGCCGTTTCTAAGATTGCGTGAACCAAAATCGGTCGCTTCAGGCCAGCTCGCGCTTCAAGCTGGGCAAGTAATTGGTCTACGAAATGAATATCTTCGCTACCCTCAACCTTGGGAATCATAACCACGTCAAGCTTGTCCCCAATTTCGCTTACCAACGTCATTAGATCGTCTAGAAACCAAGGCGAGTCAAGACTGTTGACCCTGGTCCATAGCTGAGTTTCTCCGCTCTGCCAAGCTTGACCGACTTCTACTAAACCGGCTCTTGCAGCTTCTTTGTTATCTGCTGCAACTGCATCTTCGAGATTTCCAAGCAGCACATCAACTGTCGGTGCTATCGCCGGAACTTTTGATCTCATTTTTTCATTCGATGGGTCGAAGAAATGAATCATCCGCGATGGGCGAAATGGAATTTCCGTGAGGGGCTGCGGCGCTCCAAGAGCTAATGGTGAAAAAAAGTCCTTCGGTGTACGCACCTAAAAACCTCCGTTAAAGATCGAATCGTGACCGTACCTAGGGGAAGCAACGATTACTACCCCAAGCACTGGCTTTTAGTGTGACCTCGAAAATCTGCCGGATTGTTACCCGATGGATCCTTCCATCTGGAGTTCTATCAGTCGACTCCATTCGACTGCATATTCCATAGGCAATGTCTTGGTGACCGGCTCAATAAAGCCATTGACAACCATCCCCATCGCTTGCTCTTCCGACAGACCTCGACTCATAAGGTAGAAAAGCTGTTCATCAGCGACTTTCGAGACCGTCGCTTCATGGCCAATTTCGGCGTCTCGAGATCCAATTTCTTGGTACGGGTAGGTATCGGATCGACTAATTTCGTCGAGCAACAATGCGTCGCACTGGACATGGGAGCGGCAATCCTCCATGCCTTCCTCCACTCTCACCAGACCACGATACGTGGTGCGTCCACCATCTTTAGAAATCGATTTAGACACGATCTTTGACGACGTCTCGGGGGCTGCGTGGACCATCTTCGCTCCAGCATCCTGATGCTGACCCTCACCTGCATAGGCCACAGAAAGCACTTCACCAGAGGCCTTCGGCCCCATGAGGTAAACCGCTGGGTATTTCATCGTCAACCGCGAACCGATGTTTCCATCAATCCATTCCACGTGAGCCTCGTCATATGCCGCCGCCCGCTTGGTAACGAGGTTGAACACGTTGCTGGACCAGTTTTGAATCGTTGTGTACGTGATTCGGCTACCGGGCAAAGCGCACAGCTCCACGACTGCTGAATGCAGAGAATCTGAGCTATACACAGGCGCAGAACACCCTTCGATGTAGTGCACTGTTGCGCCTTCATCAGCGATAATCAGCGTGCGTTCGAACTGTCCCATATTTTCAGCATTGATTCGGAAATAAGCCTGTAACGGCATCTCGACTTCAACCCCGGGCGGCACATAGATAAACGATCCACCAGACCATACAGCTGAGTTCAACGCTGAGAATTTATTATCACCGGCAGGGATAATGGAGCCAAAGTATTTTTGGACCATCTCCGGGTGATCCTTTACCGCCGAATCCATGTCAGAGAAGATCACTCCTTGCTCTTCCAGATCTTCTCGATTTCGGTGGTAGACCACCTCTGACTCGTATTGTGCTGTGACACCGGCAAGGTACTTTCGCTCCGCCTCAGGTATGCCTAATTTTTCATAGGTGTCTTTCACCGAGTCCGGAAGTTCTTCCCATGCATCTACTTGACCTTCGGTCGGCTTAATGTAGTAGTAGATATCGTCAAAATGAATCTGCGAGGTATCGCCACCCCAATTGGGCATCGGCTTTCTTTTAAAAATCTCGTACGACCGCAGACGGAAGTCGAGCATCCACTCTGGTTCTTTCTTGAGGAAAGACATCTCGCGAATAATGTCTTCATTCAAACCTTTTTGGGGCTTGAATACGTAGTCCTCTTCATCGCTCCAGCCGAGCTGGTATTTACCTACATCTATAGAAATGGACTGCTCAGTATCGGTCACGCAAACTCCCGCGGAAATGTTTACATTATCTATGATAGTGGTAATTGAATTTCGGACCCACTTATTTGGCCTGTCCATGTTTCAGCATCATCAATGTGCAAGTAACCCGGCACTTTCGTGTGCGGTGTGTCTAAATAAACCTTAGCTTCAGGCGCTTGGGCGAACCGGCCATGGCTCCAGCGAACTTCAACATGCCCATCAACATACGTTTCTTCTGAGGCTTCATGATCTCGCACCGTCGCCCTCCACCCAACCTTTGGTTGGCCAGCTTGCTCCCCCCACATTTCGAGATCACGAAATTCGAAGCGACGTCGCCAGTCCCAAGGAGTAGTCACTAGCAATCGTAACGATCTGTCTCTCGCTGAGCCAAGAACGTAATAGGGCGCCGGACCGATACGTAACAAGCGCCATAAAAGAGACTCCCGCTGACGTTTTGTGGCTACGGACTTTCGCCATTGACTCGCCGTAACTCGGCCCACCTCAAAAGCTAAATCTCGATAGGCCTCAGCGCACCTAGGGCTCCATTGCCGGTCAGCTAATGCGGTTTTCAACTCCATTCGATGGTGCTTTGCAAGGTCCCCCACAAACGGGGGCAGATCGATATTGCTCTCAACTTCTTCTCGTACCGCTGCGTACAACGCTTGATGCTCCTCTGGAGCAGCGTGGTCATACCAGTCTCCCACCTCTGGGTTAGCCGCGAATAAGTTAGCTGGCGCCGCGTTGAGTAAAATCTTGGACGAGTACTTACATGAGATTAAATAAACGTGGTCTACCCGCAGATCTATTGGCAACTGGTCGTGACCAGGGCTGCGATGGCTACCTTTCCATTCAATGAGGCGCGGAGTTCGTCCTCGTAATCCATGATCTGCCTGCAGAAACACTTGACCATTTCGATACGCGCCCGCGAAGTCGACGCGATGCAAAGACTCGTCAACAGCCTCCGTAAATTGATCCCATACTTGATCACTTACATCAACAAACTGTGACGGCAGTCGACTAACTGCTTCCGCGGGGGTGTCAAACCCCAGCATTCCCAGCCCTGTTGCGAGTTCTGTAATTTCAGTACGAATGGACGCCAATAGTTCAGCCGATCAAAGCAGGCGCCATTTTCCGCCACCCCTCGGGTACCTGATTTGGCTCTTCAGTTAGCACTTGAACACAAACATGGTCCGCGCCGGCGTCGAAGTGCTCATTTACTCGTTTACGGATTTGATCAAGAGAGCCCCATGCCACTACCGCGTCCACGACGTTATCGGTCAAGCTTTCGATATCTGCTGCGGCGTAACCAAGACGCATGAGGTTATTGGCGTAGTTCGGCAAAGCCGCGTAGGTCTTCATGTGTTGCCGCGCTATGGATCGAGCTACGCCCGGGTCATCTTCCAAAACAACCATCTGCTCGGGATAGAGCAATGCTTCAGGTCCCATGACTTCGCGAGCCATATGAGTGTGTTCGGGCGGAACAAAATATGGGTGGGCGCCCGCTGTTTCTGATGCAGCGAGCTCAAGCATCTTGGGACCAAGTGCCGCCAAAACAAGTTCGGGTAACTCCGATGGTCCAACTGCCATGAAACGGGCTTTATGCATGGCTTTGAGATATTCACTCATGTAGGTCAAAGGTTTTGAATAGTCATGTTTTCTGACCCACTCAACTAAATGAAGGTGACTAACTCCTAGGCCTAACAGAAATCTCCCCGGGTGAGCCTCTTCAATACTCCGCTGTCCGTTTGCCATGGTCATTGCATCACGTGCATAAATATTTGCGATTCCAGTGGCGACTACGATGTCCGAGCTGTTTTCAAGGATTCGCATTGCCGAAACAAATGGGTCCCGACCGACCGCCTCCGGAATCCAGATGGCCTTAAAGCCGAGTTCACCCGCTTCGATGCAAAGTTCATTGGCCGCAGCGGAGGGCATGCTGTCAAGAACTCCAGTCCACAAGCCAACTTTACCGAGGTCGATTTTTGCTTTTCTCATAAGTTGACCCTATTTCATTTATTGCGATCACTCAGTCGATACGTCGCATCTGCTCTCTAAAGGTTCTCCCACGAGTTATGTAAGTCTCGACACCAGGCAAAATGAGTGGGTCCGTATCGACCCCTTCTCTTAGTTTCGCCGGGGTGCCCAGAGCCATCGCACCAGCGGGCACGTGCATCCTCCCAGGAACCACCGCCCCTGCGCCTACTAGAGCTCTAGCACCGATCACCGCTTCGTGAAGCACTATCGATCCAGTGCCGATAAGCGCTTCATCTTCAACTGTGCAACCTTCTAAGTGTGCCAAGTGGCCAATTGTGCACCCGCGCCCAACGATGGTGGGCAGCTCTTCTGTTACGTGCAGCACGGCGTTGTCTTGCACGGAGGTCTCTTCACCAATCACGATGTCGTTGTCGTCAGCGCGCAGCACAGCACCTGACCAGATAGTCGCTCGAGCTCCAATTTTTACGCGGCCGATCAGGACTGCTTCAGGCATAACCCAAGCATCAGGGTGAATATCGGGTTCATGGTCACCTAACGCATAAATAGGCATATCAAAACCTCAAACGGTTAGCGGGCAGCAACATGCAAACTATCGCGCCTTCAGGCAGTTCACCTTTAATTCGAGGGCCAATGGGGGGTAGCGTCCAGTTAATGGATTCCGTCAACCAGTCGCCGCCAATCGCTCCTCGCCATGACCACACGCGGTCGGTGCACGGTTATTCAACAGACGACCCTTGGTTCTGGTTACGACACAGTGAAGATCCAGCTGTGCTTGAGTATTTACGCGCCGAGAATGAATGGACAGATCAGTCAACCCGACATCTCAAAGATCTCCAAGAGCATATTTTCGCCGAAATTAAATCGAGAATCAAAGAGGACGACCAATCAGTTCCTGTACCCAAAGGGGTTTGGGAGTACGGAGTTCGCACTGGGGAGGGACTTCAATACCCCATCCACGTGCGTCAGCTTCGAGCAGATCCAACAACCGAAGAGGTACTGCTAGACGAAAATCATCTAGCGAAAGGTTCAGACTATTTCGCCCTGGGCGATCTCGCGGTAAGTCCTGATCATCGTTTGATTGCCTACACGATCGACGATCAAGGCAATGAAGAATACCAACTGACGATATTGGACCTGGAAACTCGCGAGGTACTTGACACAGGTGTCACTGGCCTCTCATATGGCTTGGTCTGGGCAAACGACTCTCAAACTTTGTTCATGGTGTTGACAGATGATGCTCGTCGGCCTGACAGAGTCATCAGACACCAAGTGGGCAATGACCCACAACTTGATGTCACGGTTTTCACAGAAGATGATGAACGGTTTTGGCTTGGTATCGGATCCACACGAAGCGAGCAGTTCATCGTCATTGGAAGTGAATCAAAAAGGTCTTCGGAGTATTGGTTGCTCGATGCGGATCAACCTAAGAGCGAACTTTCTCTGGTGGAGCCGCGGCGCGAAGGACACGAATACCGAATTAACCATCAAGGACAACGGCTACTAATACTGACCAACGACAACGCAGTGGACTTCCGATTAATGGAGGCACCGATTGATGATTGGGGGTATGAGAACTGGGAAGAGCTGATCCCCCATCGCGAGGGTGTAAGAATCGAAGACGTAGATACCTTCGAAACCTTTACTGTCGTCACAGAGCGCAGAGAAGGTGTCCCAATCATGCGCGTCCTTGACCATGACACGGGTTCTGATTTTGAAATAGAGATGGCGGAGCCGGTTTTCGAGGCGGCTCCAGGAGCTAACGCCGAATATTCAACCCGCACCTTCAGATACGGGTACACCTCAATGGTTACTCCTCCTTCGACCTATGAAATCGATATCGACACCAGGCAAAAGGTTCTTCTCAAACGGCAAGCCGTTCTCGGGAATACTGATCTCTCTATGTATCGCAGCCAGCGGTCGTGGGCTTTGTCGCCAGATGGAACAAAGGTTCCAATAAGCCTCGTGTGGAGACCAAGTGCTGTCTCATGGCCAGCGCCCACTCTCCTGTACGGTTACGGGGCTTACGAAATAGGAATACCGGCTTCCTTTTCTTCCGCCCGCCTCTCGCTATTGGATCGTGGCGTTGTTTTTGCAATCGCTCACATTCGTGGTGGAGGTGAGCTTGGTCGCAGTTGGTATGAGCAAGGACGACTTGAAAACAAGCAAAATACTTTCACCGACTTTGGAAGTTGTCGCGATCACCTCGTGAACGAAGGGTGGGCTGATCCAGACCGCATCGTGGCTCGCGGAGGTAGTGCAGGGGGTTTACTCATGGGGGTTATGGTAAATCAACGACCCAACGCGTTCGCTGGAGTTGTAGCCGAAGTGCCCTTCGTGGACGTCGTAAATACGATGCTTGATCCGACCATTCCACTCACCATCACCGAATATGACGAATGGGGCAATCCTAATGACCCTTCAACATTCGAGATGATTGCTGCGTATGGGCCATACGAAAATATCGAACCAACTAATCATCCAGCTCTACTTGTCACCGCCGGACTTAACGACCCGCGAGTTCCGTACTGGGAACCTGCGAAGTGGGTTGCAAAACTTCGGGCAACAACAACTAGCACTCGCCCAATCTTATTTCGCACCGAAATCGACTCTGGTCACGGCGGTCCGTCAGGCCGTTACGACGCATGGAGCGAGGAAGCATTTATCTCATCCTTCATTCTCGACACATTCGACTTAGCTACTCAACTAGACCCCGGTGGAGATAGCGGCTAGAGCTAGCAATACCAAATTTCTTGCAATCGAGCTGCTGCCCACAGGGCGGGCCGCCCAGCGGCCGAAACAAGCACACACTGGTCTTTCATCTAAAGGTTTACGCATCACCCGTAACATTGCCACTGTAAAAACCGCCAAAATAACCTCCGCCGCTATAGATGGCCATGGGGACGCGACACCCACTACCAACATCGCTCCCAGGAGAATCTCAGTCGGACTAACGGCAACCGCCACAAACGTAGGCGCACCAAATTTTCGAGCTGTTGGAAGCCATGAAGGGTCGCGTAACTTCAAAGCCCCAGAGCTAAGAAAAACAATTCCCAATATTAACCGCGCCGCAAATGCCACTGTTCTCGATCAGCTAAAGGTTCCGTAGCTTCCCTGGAAGAAAACAAGCGGGGATTTACTATCCATCACCTCTAGGCCTAAAACTCGACCTATGACGATGTCGTGATCGCCACCATCATGCACCGCTTCAATTTCACAGTCGATATAGGCAACTGAGCCAGCAATAATCGGCGAACCAGAAGAAGCGGGTGACCAATCCACATCCGCAAACTTATCTTCAGCTCGACTGGCCATAACTCCGCACACTTCTAGTTGGTCGTGGCCCATGACATTCACACAAAAAGATCCGGCCTCGCGAATTTCTTTCCACGAGCCCGATTCTTTACCAGGCAAAAATGCTACCAAGGGCGGCTCAAGCGACACCGACGTAAAAGAGCCGATAGCCATTCCAATTGGTTTACCCTCATTAACCGCCGTTACTGCAGTCACTCCAGTGGGAAAATGTCCCAAAACATTCCTGAAAACCCCTGAATCAATGTCAGCCACGACAACTCCTTATTAATTACTGTCTGAAGCGTAGTCCCCATGACTCTGAACTGTTAAGAACAGTTGCCAAGAAACGGTTATCGTCGACTTATGAGCCTTAATGAGTCACCCACCCTGCCCGAGGGACTCGTAGTCGTTGTGAAGAAGGACTGCCCAACCTGTGAACTTATAGTTCCGATTCTTGTGCGGTTAGAAAAAGAAGCTCAGTTAACAGTGGTGACGCAAGACGACGCTGCCTTCCCTGCTGAGCTAGAGGAGCGTCACTTTGACGGGGACTTGTCATTTTCTTGGCATCACAACATTGAAACAGTCCCCACTCTTCTTGTAGTCAAAGATGGCAAAGAGGTGTCTAGAACTGTTGGGTGGGCTCGATCTCACTGGGAATCACTCACCGACATTTTCCAATTGGGACCTGACTTGCCTGACCACCGACCGGGGTGCGGCTCATTATCGGTCGACCCTTCAATGAGCGCGGACTTGGAACGCCGGTTTAACGATTCCAGCATCTCGGCCCGACGAGTCGAATTTGCTGCTCTTGAAGATACCCACGAAGCCCTGTTTGACCGGGGTTGGACAGACGGACTTCCGGTGGTTCCACCAAGCGAAGAGCGCGTAACAGAAATGTTGAAAGGAACCAGTCGCTCGCCAGAGGACATCGTGGCCCTTATCCCTCCGGATTTAGCACCCTGCTCCGTCGAAAAAGTTGCTATTAACGCTGTGATGGCTGGATGTAAACCGGAATATCTTCCAGTAGTTCTCGCCGGCGTGGAAGCAGTCTGCACACAGACTTTCAATATGCATGGACTCTTAGCTACAACCATGCCTCATGCTCCAGTGCTAATTGTCAATGGACCCATAACCGAACAAATAGGCATGAACTCTGGCAACAATGCTCTGGGTCAGGGTAATCGCGCAAACAGCACTATCGGGCGTGCGGTGCAGCTGGTCATTCGAAATGTCGGCGGTGGAAGGCCAGGAGAGGTGGATAGAGCAACGTTCGGATCACCTGGGAAGGTGGGGTTTTGTTTCGCCGAACGAGAAAAGGACTCACCATGGTCCCCAATCTCGACAATGTATGGCTTTCCGGAGGGCACAAACACCGTGCTAGCGTTCCCCGGCGAAGCACCCAGGAATCTCATAGATCAACTATCACGTGACCCAGATTCCCTAGCTCGCACCTACGCAGCCAACCTCATCTCCATACAGCACCCAAAACTTGTTTTGGGGTTTGACGCAATTCTCGCTGTCGCACCGGACCATTCAAGAATTTTTAGAGAGTCTGGGTGGTCGCGAGAACAACTTGCTGCCCGGATAAACGAGCTGACGGTGAGGCCCGGCCGTGATCTAGTTCGCGGCGCCGGCAACATTCCGGAGGGGATTCCTGAGGCTATGGAGAATTTGGATATACCAAAATTTCGGGAAAATGGGCTACATATTGTGCACTGCGGTGGCGCGGCTGGGCTGTTTTCGGCGATCATTGGAGGGTGGGTGAACGGCGAGATGGGGTCCGACCCCGTTTGTGTTGAAATCACTCCGTAGTAAGGGAGAAACTATGACCAAGGTTCTAGATCCAACGAATGAGGCAACCCCAGCCGATATTCCACGTGCAACGCGACCAGAAACTCTTGAAGGCCTTACCGTGGGTTTGCTGGATATCAGCAAACCAAGGGGTGACCGTTTCCTCGACCGTATAGAAGAACGACTTGTCGAGCGAGGGATACGGGTTGAACGTTTTCGCAAACCTACCTTCACCAAGCCCGCTCCGGTCGACTTACGACATGAGATAGCGACCAAGTGCGACGTGGTCATAGAAGCCTTAGCTGATTGAGGTAGCTGCACGTCATGCAGTGTGCATGACATCACAGATCTAGAGCGACGCGGTCTTCCGGGCGTTTTTGTAGCGACGACTCAATTCATCGACGGTGCTGAGGTCCAAGCAAAGGCGCTCGGATTCGATGCAGCCGCGGTTTGGGTTGAGCACCCTATTCAAGACAGAACTGATGATGAAATGGTGACTATCGCCGATAAGGCGATAGATGAGTTATTGGAGCAAATCACCAAGCAATAGTTCCTCATGACGCACAGTGATTAGGCCTTCATTTTGAAGGTCGCCGATGAGACGAGAAGCTCTAACCACGTCGTCTTGTAAATCCATGATCGCCGCGGCCTTTGAGCTATGAACTGGCCCGTGAGTTAAAGCCTTTAGCAGGCGCCCCCGAGCTTGTCTGTCACTGCCCTGAAATTTGGTCTGCGTGGTTGAAACGGCTGCGCTACCGACGGCGGGATCATCGCCAATACCTCGCCAAGAACACCATTCTCTTACCGGACATCCACTGCACTCAGGATTTCGTTTTGAGCATCGAACGGCTGCCAAATCAAATAGTCCCTGATTCCAAAGCCACGGTCTGTTTGGATCGACCAACTTGTCGGCCATCCGCTGAGCTTCCTTAGGTTCTAAGGAACGTCCACTCCAACGGGCAAGCAAACGTCCGACATTGGTATCTAACACACCAACGGGCAGCTCGAACGCAAAAACCAACACGGCTCTAGCTGTATAGGGCCCAACACCGGGCAGAAGTAGAAGGTCTTCCAACGAGCTCGGGACATTACCGTTGTGGATCTCGACGATCTGATGAGCAGAGTCGTAAAGATTTCGCGCTCTCCGAGGATAACCAAGCCCCTGCCAAAGCTTTAGAAGATCGGAAGCTCTGGATTGAGTTAAGGCCTGCGGTGAGGGCCATCGCTCCAAAAACTCTATGTATTTCGACGCAACTCGGGTCACCTGTGTTTGCTGAAGCATCACTTCCGACACCAACACCGACCATGGGTCTCTTGTTGCACGCCAAGGTAAATCTCGCAGCTCAGCAGACGCCCATTTACACAGACCCTGATTTAAGGCTTCCCTTTCAGCGACAAGATCGTTTTCAGTTCTGCCAGATATCTTCGCCATAGGGAAAGTTTCGGGCAGGGGCGGCATCACGTTTCCATACCATCACCTTGCGACGGAAGTAACAAACTTCTTCTTCTCGTTGATTGAAGGCTCGAGTTTCAACAGTCACGATTCCCCTATCGGAGCGGCTCTTGGATTCGCTTTTTTCTAAAACTTTCGTGGCCGCATAAATGGTGTCTCCATGGAAGGTTGGGCGCTGGTGAGTAAGACTTTCGACCTCAAGATTGGCGATCGCTGTGCCACTGACATCCGGGACACTCATTCCGAGTACTAATGAGTAGACAAGGTTTCCTACGACAACGTTCTTTCCGTGAACAGTTTCGTTTTGCGCAAACCATTCATTGGTATGAAGCGGATGATGATTCATGGTGATCATGCAAAACAAGTGGTCATCAGCTTCGGTTATCGTCTTACCCGGCCAATGCCTATAAACATCGCCGATTTCAAAATCTTCGAAGTAGCGACCAAATGGACGGTCTTGGGTAGTCACAAATCTATTCCTTAGTGTTAGCTGATCGCATTAGACCGTGTCATCGCAGAAATCTTCGGCCTAACAATGCGATAGTTGCCTCTAGAGTTACTTTCAGTTTGCAGAAACCTTGTGTATCGCAGGGTTCTTCTCATAGCCTGACACATTGTCTCAACTTGATGAAGTGGTGAATACTCATGACCGCACCTGACCTACACGCAGCAGCAGATGCATTGGCTATCGGCATCTCAATTATTGACAGAGCGGCCGCGCACGCTGCTTCTCTCCCAGATGTGGATGAGCATCAAAATCTCCTGTATGACCTTGCCCATGCCGCGTCCGCAATCGAGATAAGTCGATCACTTTTGGACTACGGAGCTAAGGGAGAAAGCGAAGGCAAGATCGCCTGTGCTTTCATCGCCGACGCCCTTGCCGATCTTCATTCCAAGCTCTTCGGACGTGAATCAGCATGGGGTGTTGAACAGGGAGAGATTGACGCAGCCAGGGATTTCATTAGCCAATTCCGGGCACCAGAATTTGTTGCCGAGCTCGCAACCGTCGACGCCCCACTTCATTTGGATGACGATTTCACAATGGTGTCAGATACCTTTCGTCGATTCGCAGAAGACAAGATCGCTCCTCGAGCCGAACATATTCACCGACAGGACACAGATATACCCGAAGAGATTATTGACGGGCTAGCAGAACTCGGATGTTTCGGCCTTTCGGTGCCGGAAGAATATGGTGGCTTCGCAACTGGCAGCGAGAGCGACTACATGGGGATGGTTATCGCTACAGAAGAACTTTCAAGAGCCTCCTTGGGTGCCGGAGGTTCATTGATCACTCGCCCTGAGATCCTCACTCGAGCTCTTGAAAGAGGTGGCACCGAGGAACAAAAACAAGAATGGTTTCCGAAGATTGCTACTGGTGAAACGATGGTGGCCGTTGCCGTCACCGAGCCGGACTACGGGTCCGACGTCGCAAACCTCAAAGTCACAGCAACACCTGTCGACAACGGCTGGGTAATTAATGGTGTGAAAACCTGGTGCACATTTGCCGGGAGAGCCAACGTGTTAATGCTCCTAGCTAGAACTGACCCCGATCGTTCGAAAACTCATCGCGGGCTTAGCCTGTTTATAGTCCCAAAACCGCAGGCAGAAGGTCACAGCTTTGAATTTTCTCAGTCGGATGGCGGGACCATGGAAGGCCGAGCAATTCCCACATTGGGTTATCGAGGTATGCACAGTTTCGAAATAGCTTTCGATAACTGGTTTGTCCCGTCGGAAAACCTAATTGGTGGCGAAGAAGGGCTCGGCAAAGGGTTCTACATGCAAATGGCAGGCTTTGAAAACGGCCGTCTACAGACTGCAGCGCGAGCTGTTGGAGTCATGCAGGCTGCTTATGAAGAAGCTCTGGCCTACGCAAACGACCGGGTTGTTTTCGGAAGTCCGATATCTGATTATCAGCTCACTAAAACGAAGCTAGGTCGGATGGCCGCGATCATCCAAGGATCGCGTCAATACAGTTACTCGGTTGCACAAATGATGGCTAAAGGGGAAGGAACCTTAGAAGCATCAATGGTCAAGGCTTATGTCTGCAAAGCGGCTGAATGGGTTACTCGAGAAGCTCTCCAGATCCATGGTGGTTTCGGATTTGCTGAGGAGTACACCGTTAGCCGTCTTTTCGTGGATGCCAGAGTGCTTTCAATTTTCGAAGGTGCTGACGAGACACTTTGCCTTAAGCTCATAGCACGTCGTCTGCTGGCCGCACCGCAATAACAGTTTCTGAAATTCTTTTTTGAGCTCACAAAACCGGTCGAAGTAGCTCTGCAGCGATCACACAATCTTCTCTGCAACCGCTCTCAGAAGAGCTCACGCCCTTCGGACCAACGACGTGAGTTACCGCGCTCATGGGCACTACTTCGTCATCGGCCTCCATGGTGTTTTGGGCTACTAACTGCTTTTCTATAACGTCAAAAATACGTTCGGGAAGTGCTCGCCCATGCCCAACGACAGCCCACACTTGCTTACCAGATTGAGCTCCACACAAAGCTGCCGCATAAGAGCCTGAAGGTGCAATAAAGGAATTCGGGCCAGATGCACTAGCTTCGAGAAGAATTACATCTGAATGGCTGCAAGCTTGCCCCAGCCCCGTAAAGGGCACCTCTTCGACTTTGACCTCTTTTTGCAAGAGAGATCTCGCCAATCCAGCGCCTTCTCCGTAGGCATCAACAACTCGGATCGTAAGGTCACTCCGCTTATGAACTGCTTCTAACGCCAGATCAGGCCATCCAATGACAGCGACCGTTGCATTGACGGGTAGGAACTCCCTAATCTTTTCGGACGTCAAATCAGCATTGAGTTCATCGATGAAGTCGAGCGCTGCTCTACGCGCGTCGGCAGAGATCAATACTCGGGTTGCCATTACCCATAAAGAGCCAGCGAGTGGATGATGATGCAGTATCCGCCTACAGGCATTGACCAACTCTGCGGGTTCGCCCCACAGTGAAGCCAAAGCGTCAGCTGCCTCACGAGCTAGGTCGATTTGGTCGAATCCTCCCGCACGGGCTACGTATCGAAGTCTTTCAATCGGATGCACCAGAGCAGACTGCCACATCAATCGACTCAAAATAAATCTCTGGTTGAGTTTGTTCCTGTGTAGGCCATCGCTAACTGGGGCGCTAAGTTGGAATTCGTGGCTACCGATCCTTCAATGCACCTGTCAGTTGCAACCATTGATGGAGCTGAGCAGACGCTGTCTCAATGGTTAACGACCTTTAACCTCCTCACTGTCGCGATAGATCCCTATACCCACCAAAGTGGATGGATAATCCCAACAGCAGACCGCATCTTCAGCCATTATGAAGAAGCTGACATCAGGTGCGCGTTTCTGGTCACAGGAAACAGCGAAGGGGCTCGTCAATACTTGGGTAAGTACGCTGACCGCTGGTTGGTCTTAACTGATGAAAAGCGAGAATTTGTCTCTTCCTTAGGCATTGAGCGTATTCCTGCTTTGGTTCACATAGCACAAGATGGTTCACTCGTCGGCTGCGCCGAAGGTTGGGAGCCAAGCGAGTGGCGCGACGTTATTGATGGTGTAGAGAAAGCCATGGCTTGGCGATCCAAACCTCTTTTACCGACTTCTGAAGATCCGGGAAAATTCGAAGGAACCCCTGCGCTCGCTTAGAGCTGACTCTTTATTCGATACATTTCAGCGTCTGCTCTAGAGAGCAATTCTTCAGCATGATTTCTGATTCCATAGCCAACTGTGAAGCCCACACTGGCTTTGGTAACTAAAGAATGGCCGCCGATAACGAACGGCCGTTCCATCGCTATCTCAAGACGCTCGGCAACCAGTTGAACGTCGTCTCCGTTTCGCAATTCGGGACACACTACGACGAATTCATCCCCTCCATATCTGGCAACAGTGTCGGTAGGCCTGACCGAATCAGCAAATCGTGCACCAACTGCAGAGAGCAAACGATCGCCGACGGTATGACCGTAGACATCGTTAACCACCTTAAAGTCATTAAGGTCGCAAAAGACAACGCCGACTGCCCGTCCGCTAGTGCGAGATCGCTCTAAGGCAGCTTCTAAACGAGATTGAGCTTGAAAACGGTTTCCCAGTCCCGTGAGAGGATCCTTTCTAGCTGCTCGCGCCAATTCCGCCTCTTGACGACCTCCGATCCAAAGCGTGCAAATAGAACTAAATAACAAAAGAGCTGACACGCAAACTGCTGCGATACCTAACAGCCAACGAGAAAAGCTTGATACCGGCTCCTGACCTATAAGCATCCAACTGCACAGCAGAAGAACAACAAGTGTTGATGGCACAGCTACGAAGAAAAGGATCCGGCGGGCATTCATTACATCACCCGAGAGTACGGGTATGTGCCTAGCTGAGCCAGAACCCTCAACGGGCTATCCATCCTCCGTCAACGGGGAGTGGCACGCCCGTCACATAACTGCTTGCTGCGCTAGCTAAAAACAGTAGAGCTCCATCAAGTTCTTCTGGAGTTCCGCCTCGTCCCATCGAAGCATTTCGGGCAATCCACGAACTCGATTTCTCGTCGTCAAACATGACCTGAGTTAGTTCCGTTTCGAAGTATCCAGGGCAAAGTACGTTGACCCGTATCCCTCTCTTAGCCCATTGAACGGCTAGCTCTCGAGTCAGGTTCACGAGTCCGGCCTTACTTGCGGCGTAGGCCGGTTGAAGGTTGGGCGCCGAAGCAACAAGGCCATGAACGGACGCAACATTGATAATGCTGCCTTCTTGCCGGGTCAACATATCTTGAGCAGCGAGAGCGGACAGCAAGAAACAAGAGTTCAGGTTTACGTCTACAACCTTTCGGAATAGATCGATGTTTGCTTCTTCAGCGGGATGCACGGCATCAGTAATTCCGGCATTGTTGACCAAAACATCTACTCGGCCATAGCGAGCAATACTTTCGTCAATTAATTTCTTACACTCATCATCGCTGCTGACATCACATTGAATCGCCAGCGCATCAGGCAACTCGGCTGCTAGCTCATCAAGGCGGTCACGCCGCCGGGCGGCGACTACGACCTTTGCTCCGGCCGCGGACAGAACTCTCGCAAATCGATCACCAAAACCACTCGAGGCACCGGTGACGATGCATACTTTGCCGTCTAGGCGGTACAGATTTTCAATATCAGGAAGTTCGCTCATGACTAAAGACATTAGGCAAACATTGCCCTCCGTACATAAGGCGCAGTGCCGTCAGCTGTCGTAGGGTCTTGGTATGAAGATACGTGTCGGCTTTGGCCTAGGGACCCGCAGTTTTACGAATGACCGATCAACCTTCGATCCATTTGTTGACTCTCTTGAAAATCTCGGTTTCGATTCGCTGTGGCTCAGTGAACGGCTCGGTGGTGAATGTCCTGATCCGCTAGTTGGATTGGCGTATGCAGCCGGAAGAACTCAAAGAATAAAGTTCGGTTTCTCCGTCATGGTTTTACCTGGCCGGAACCTAGCTGTCCTTGCAAAGGAATTAGCCAGTTTGGACAGACTGTCGAACGGGCGACTCCTACCAGCATTTGGCTTAGGGGTCGCTGATCCTCACGAGCAGTCAGCTTTTGGCGTGCAGAGAAAACAGCGCGCAAAGATTTTCAACGAAGCTCTTCCTTTGTTAAAGAAGATGTGGGAAGACGGGCCTGTAACTCACCATGGTGAGTTCTACGACTACGACGAAGTGGAGCTCCTACCGAAGCCAACTCAACAACCACTGGACATATGGCTAGGAGGGGCCGCCGATGTGGAACTGCGTAGATGCGGTCGATTCGGTGACGGATGGCTTCCTTCTTTTTGCACTCCAGAAATGGCAGCCGAAGGATGGGCGGTTGTAAATCAAGCGGCTGAGGACCACGAAAGATTTATGGATCCCGAACATTTCGGAGTGCTCGTTCCATACAGTCACGGTGAATTACCGGACAGCTATAAGACAATCCTCGATCGACGCGCCCCCGGGGTTGAGGCCACCAAAATAATACCCGTTGGTCACGATGGTCTAAGAGAGCAGCTAGAACGATTTGTAGAAGTCGGAGCTTCAAAGTTTGTTCCAATTTTGGTTGGCGAGCCAGATGATTGGTTTGCCGAACTTGAAGGTGTTGCCGAAGCGGTCCTACCTATCCAGACTTAAAATCTTTCACACACAACCCGACGTTTGGAGTTGCGCCAAGATGTCATCGTCCTCACAATCTCGTTCGCCCTGGGCGCCGGACTACACAGAGATTGACCTTCACGATCCGGCCAACTTCGCTGACGGGCCTCCCTATGATGCGTTCGCGACTCTGCGCAACAACGCTCCAGTGGCTTTTCATCCGGAGAGACCGCGCCGCCAGGGAGGCAAAGAAGGTCCCGGCTTTTGGTGCATAACCCGTCATCGTGATGTCCAAATAGTTTCGAAAGATCCAGATACATACTCATCATGGTTGGGTGGCTTTACCGGCGCTGATCTAAGTGGGGTAGTCCTCGAGGAAACCCGGCTCAATATGATGGGCATGGACCCGCCGGACCACACCCTTCTACGTCATTCAATCCGGCAACCTTTTGGTCCCGCGTGGGTTCGAGATTTGGAGGGCAACATCAGTAACTTCGCTTCCGAGATCCTCGATAAGGTTTGCGAGCGAGGCGAAATCGACTTTGTTGCCGAAGTCGCAGCGGAGTTACCCCTGCGGGTACTTGCTCATATCATGGGTGTCGGATCGGCTGATACGAAATTATTCTTTGATTGGTCTAACCGTATTATCGGAAATCATGATCCTGACTTTGGGGGCTCGGTCCAAGACTTTCTAGATGCAAAAGATGAACTCTTTAGCTATGGACGAGAAGTCATCGCGGCTAAAAGAAAAAAACCTGGGGACGACATGGTTTCGTATTTCGTTTCCACGGAAATTGACGGGAACAAACTTGATGATGAACGTCTGATTCTTCTCTGGTTCTTATTACTAGTCGCTGGCAATGAGACGACTCGTTCATCGCTAACTGGGGCTATGGAGGTACTTTCCGGATTCCCTGATCAGAGAGCGATTCTTTGCAGCAATATTCCTCAACACCTAGCAGGATTCATCGAAGAAACCTTGCGTTATACAAATCCGGTTTTGCACTTTAGAAGGACGGCAACCAAAGACGTCGTGCTAGGTGAAGCGTCTATTAAGGCAGGCGACAAATTACTTCTGTGGTATCCGTCTGCGAATCGAGATACCGAAGTCTTTCATGAGCCAGATAATTTTGACTTGGCGAGGACGCCGAACAACCACGTTGCTTTTGGTGTTGGTCCCCACTTCTGTCTCGGAGCCCGATTAGGAAGACTCCAGATTCAGGTCATGTTGACGTCTTTACTCAGACGGCTGCCTGATATCGAGGTCGTTGGTCGTGCTCAGAGAACTCACTCAAATTTCCTCAACTCAGCCAAGACCCTGCCTGTTTCATTCACTCCGACGCGAATCGATGCTGATTAGCTTTCAGCGGATTGCCCAAGATAGCTGGCTCTCAGGTCGGGATTAGCCAGCAGAGCTTCAGCAGAGTCGTCAAGGACGACCTTCCCTGTCTGCAAAACCCACCCACGATCGGCAATGGAAAGTGCCATATTGGCATTCTGTTCGACCATAAATATTGCCACACCTTCCTCGTGGATCTGTTGGATTAGTTCGAAATTTGCCTGAACCAAGGCCGGAGCTAATCCCATTGATGGTTCATCCATTAACAGCACCCGGGGGTTGGACATCAGAGCTCGGCCCATAGCAACCATTTGCTGTTCGCCGCCCGACAATGTTCCTGACTTCTGATTAATCCGTTCTTTGACGCGAGGAAATAACTCGAAAATTCGCTCCATATCTCTGGCAATTCCATCGCGATCCGTACGCAGATAGGCGCCAAGTTCTAGATTCTCTTTAACAGATAGCCGCTTAAATAATCGTCGATTTTCGGGGACCATTGTGACTCCTCGCTCGACTCGGTAACTCGTGGATTGTTGAGTTACTATCTCGCCGTCAAGAACCACCTCTCCTGTTGTCGGTGTCACCATTCCCAGGAGGGTTTTCAGCGTTGTACTTTTCCCGCTTGCGTTACCGCCGAGCAAGCAAACAAGCTCACCAGGATATATCGCTAAGTCCACATCTTTTAAGATGTGTACGGCTCCGTAATGGGTATTCACGCCGCGGAATTCGAGCAAAGGAACCTTTGGATCACTCAAGGCCGTATCTCCTCGGTACTTGATTCGGAACCTACTGGTCGGCCCAAGTAAGCCTCAACTACCTTGGGATCGTTGGCTACTTGGTTGTAAGGACCCTGGGCAATAGTTTCGCCGTGATCTAATACAACCACGCGGTCTGATACGTCACGTACCACGCTCATGTCATGTTCGATCATGACAATGGAGAACCCCCACTCGCTTCGAAGACGCCCTATTAATTCTGTTAATTCGGCAGATTCACGCGGATTCATTCCGGCAACTGGCTCGTCTAGCAGCAGTAATCTTGGTCGAGTGGCCATCGCTCGGGCTATCTCTAACCGTCTTCTATTAGCATATGACAATACCGATGCAGGTTGGTCAAGTCGGTAACCAACCAGTCGCGATCCAAAGAATGAGAGAACTTCTTCGCCATACTTTCTGATTGCATCTTCTTCTGATTTGAAAGCTTTAGTTTGGAAAAGAGCACCGAAAACTTTCTGATGCGTCCGACAGTGTTGTGCCACCATCACATTTTCCAAAATTGTCATGTTCGCGAAAAGTCTCACATTTTGGAAGGTTCTCGCTATACCTCGTTCCGTCACTTGACTCGGATCTAATCCGAGCAGAGATTCGCCCTCAAAGATGATCTCACCAGCAGTAGGTGTCACCATTCCGCTAATCATGTTGAAAAAGGTCGTCTTGCCCGCACCGTTGGGCCCAATGACGCTAACGATTTCACCTTCTTCGACCTCGAACTGCAGGTTTTTTAGCGCGTGAAGGCCGCCAAATGTCACGCTCAAGTCCGCGATGCTAAGCATGGTCATTGCGGGTCCTCTTGGTCATCGGTATCTATTTCACCTTTAAGCCAAGCGTCTTGCAGGAACTCTTCTTGGTGGAGTTCTCGTGTTCGCCGCACATTAGGTACCAGGCCTTCAGGGCGTTTTAACATCATCCAGACAAGCAAAGCTCCATATATCAAAAGTTTGAACTGACTGAATTCTTGAAGCAAACCTGGTTGCTTAGGACCACCGAGCACTCCAATAAGGACAAGAGCTCCGACTATCACTCCAGTAATATTTCCCATTCCGCCGACTATGACCACCACCAGAATGATGATTGAAACCAACATCAGGAAGCTGCTGGGGAAGATTGACCCAACCTTTGCTGAAAAGATAGCTCCAGAAAAACTTGCTAGTACGGCTCCTACAACGAATGCCATCAACTTTGTATTTGTGGTGTTCACTCCCATCGCTTCCGCCACATCTTCATCTTCTCGAATCGCCATCCATGCTCGCCCGAGTCTTGAGTTCTCCAAACGCCATGAGACGTAAACAGCGATGGCGCAAAAAACTAAAACCAGGAGGAAGACTGATCTCGGATCAGTTCCCTTCACTGTTGCTATACCCACGTTGACTCCTGGGATATTGGTAATTCCTTGAGCGCCGCCGAACCATCCGGATAGCCAGTCGCTCAGAAACAGCAGGCGAATAATTTCTCCGAATCCGAGAGTGACGATGGCCAAATAATCGCCTCTCATCCGAATTACGGGTGCGCCAATAAATAAGCCCACTAGGCCGGTCAGCAAGATAACTATTATCAGTGCTACTGGCCATGGCAGTTCGGGTGAAAATCCGGGAGAATTCGGAGAGGTGAGAACTGCAGTCGTGTAGCCGCCTACAGCGAAGAACGCAACGTAGCCGAGGTCAAGGATCCCCGCTAAGCCCACAACTATGTTGAGACCTAGGGCCAACAAAACAAAGAGACCTACGTTTGCTAACAACTCGTTGGTAATTTTTCCCAGAAAGAAAGGCAAAACAAAGAGGGCTGCAGCGCTAGCTGCGAGTAACACCAGGTTGACTCGTCGACGTTCATCAGCGGGCAGGCTGACCACTTTTTGCTTAGCGTCCGTAAGTTTTGTTCCCACGAGGAGAGGCAAAAGGAGCGCTAAAGCTGCAACAAGTAGGGCTCCGACGATTTCTAGTCCTCCACGTTTGTAGTAGATGTAGTCGGTGAGAATTTCGAGTCCAAAGCCTTCGAGCAAGTCAGTTAAAAACGTTTCTAGGACCGATACTGCTAAGACGGTCAAGACCACGTTTCGAATATGAGAACGAATTTTCTTGGGCAGGACATGCATCGCTCCACCCAAAAGTCCCAGTGCTGATCCAAAAGCGAGCCACAAAAACATGCCTACAGCAAGTGGCTGGTTAAACGCCAGAAGATTCAAGAGTTGTGGACTCCAATTGACCAAAGGGTCACGAAGGTCAAAGTTTTGAATCAAAAGCATTAAGAGCGCTAGCCCAGATGCGCTGCCAAAACCAACCAGCCCACCTGCTAGCAGATCTTTTTTCCCTCTTGTTCTAGCGGTCATGCCTTCGAGCACCGTTTCACTCCCCGCCAGGCTCGCCAACACAAAGGGGATCCAAAGCAAAGACAGGTAACCCATACTCAAGACCGGGTAAACAATGCTTCTTCTGTCAAGGCCTACCGGCATTCCTGCAAGAGCTACAAACGCTGACGAAAGAGCTCCGATCAAGGCAAAACGAGTTTGTTTACGCCAAGCAATCCCAGGCGTCTGAGATATCGAAACACTTTCCGAGGTGGCGGTCATACTCGGTCTTCTTCAGATAGCCGCTCGCCAAAAAGCCCGCTAGGGCGGACAAGGAGCACGAGAATCAGAACTGCGAATGCGACTGCATCACGCAGTTGAGAAACACCGTCAACGCCGAGAGGTTCGAGCAGAACTAACGGCGCAGTGGCCTCCGCAGCGCCCAACGAAAGTCCTCCTGCCATGGCCCCACCTAAGTTGCCGATGCCACCCACTACGGCAGCGCTAAAGGCTTTGATCCCCGGAAGGAACCCGGTGGTGTGAATAACGCTTCGAAATAAGATTCCCCAGAGTATTCCTGCCACTCCTGCCATCGCCCCACCTACCGCAAACGTGGTGACGATGGTTCTATTCACGTTAATTCCCATCAGAGAAGCAATTTCTTTGTCCTCTGCTACCGCTCTCATTGCCTTTCCAGTTTTTGTGCGCTCCACTAGAAACCAAAGCCCTGCCATCGAAACCGCCGCTGTTAAAAGCACCACTAGTTTCGTTCCTTCTATTTCGAACCCAATCAAAGAACGTTTTTGTGACAGCCAACTTGGCAACGATGGGTATGACTTTGCGCCCGGTCCCAAAAGAACGACGGACACATTCTGAAGGAAAAATGAGACTCCTATAGATGTGATGAGAGGAATGAGTCTGGGCGCCCCTCTTAAGGGTCGGTATGCGATCCGTTCCATGATTACCGCTACGGCTGTCGAAATCAGAATCGAGGTCACAACGACAAACATGAGCGAAGGTATAAACGCGTCTTCCCAGAGGCCCGCATCAGCAAGTTTATTTGACGTGATCATGCCCGACATAGCGCCAACCATGAACACTTCACCATGAGCGAAGTTAATAAAGCCAAGCACGCCATAAACCATCGAATAACCCAAGGCAATTAACCCGTACATCGCTCCTTGGGCTAACCCGGTAACCAATAGCCCTTTAAATTGAGCTGCGGTTAGACCAGTCGCGTCAGGGTTAAGCCAACGCGCTAGTGGATTTTGTGGGTCGATTTGTTGAGCAATAAACGCCAGCAACCCAACCGAAATTAAGAAAATAAAGCCGATTCGGATCAGCGTGAGAAAACGATCAACCCAGAGCACTCGAGATCTTGGTTTTGCATCATGCGCAGTGGCCACGTCTGTTCCCGGAATCGAGATGGCTAATTTTTATATCAAACCACCGAGGCTTATAACCGACACTCGGCCCCGTCCCAGATTTTTCGCTGGGTCGGGGCCGATGTCGATTCTGAAGTAACTGACGAGCTTCAAAGCCAGTCAGCTCTGGCCCTTAATAGGGCGGCTTCATCAAGGAGCGAAAGAGAAGACTACATTCTCGATCGAACCTGCGAAGTCAGCTGAGCTGTTTTGCACAACAGTGATTCGCTGGGCACCACAGTCTCCAAAGTCATCACATGACAGCGTTCCGATAATGCCTTCATAACCTGACAGATTGTCAAGATATTCACGCACACCAGCTCGATCAATCTCGAGATTTCCGTCATGACTGTGTGATGCAGCTTTGATGGCTTCCAACAAAATTGTCGCGGCATCGTAGGAGTGGGCCCAGAACGGTGCTTCTGGAGCATTTCCGTTATTGGACTCATAATCGGCTAGGAATTTCTCCGCTGTGGCTCCCGTGCTTTGGTTGGTGTTGACGCCATAGCGAAGGTCCGGACCTGATAGGTACATTCCGTCAGCTTGTGGCAGTTCCATAAAGGTCTGCACCTGCAGACCGTCTGCACCGAGCAACACAATTCCTTCTAGACCAGAAACTCCTGGCGCTTGATCAGCGACGAAATCTCCTGCTGGTTGGAAGATCGGGAAGAACAGAGCGCCCGGTGAGCCTGCAGCGACTTCGGTGAGGACCGGAACCATGTCCGTGTCTTCCTTGTTGACACCGGTGAAACCAGTCATCGTGCCACCAAGGTTCTCAAAGGCATCCGCGAATGCTTGAGCGAGCCCCTGCGTGTAGGGATCTCCATCATGGATTGCAGCTGCTTCAGAAATTCCAAGTTCTTCATAAACGAACTTGGCCATTGCAGCACCCTGGAAAAGGTCATTGTGAGCAGTTCGGTAGTAGCCCGGGTGGTAGTTATCTCCAGCCGTTCCTGCAAGGTCAGACGTCAACGCAGGCGCAGTGTTCGATGGGCTGATCATTACCATTCCTGCTTCACTAATTAGCGGAGAGGCTGCTGTCGCAGCACCGGAGCAGGATGTACCAATAACGCCAACGACGTCCTCGTCAGCAACAATGGTTTGAGCAGCTGCTTGGCCACCATCCGCGGAGCAAAGGTCATCTAGGCCCGTGCCAATGGTCACGCTGAAGCCATGGATATCTCCAAAGTCGGCAATGGCTTGCTCTACGCCACGCTGGTTAGGAATACCGAGGAATGCAACATCTCCGGTGATCGCGTTCAACGACCGAATCTGAATATCTTCTCCGGCTTCTACGGTAACGGTGCCTAGGGAACCATCGCCGAGACTGTCATGCTCATCAGCAGATGAGCTTTCACTCGATGAGCCACTACTGGAATCATCGTCGGATCCGCCGCAAGCGGCAGCGACTAAAGCAAAGGCGAAAAATACGCCCAGCAATCGCATGAACTTGAACTTCATGAATTCACCCTCCCTGGGTGTAACAATTTGACGTGCGAAGCCCTTCGATTAGACCGGTTTCTGGCAACGACGCCGTGAACGATCCAAAGTCTATGCCCATACCGGACCCATAGCGACACACACTCTGTTTACAACCTGCATCTCGGGTCCTCAGCATGAGTAGCCTTCGTCAAGAAGTCACTCTCACTCAGGCGTCAGAGCCTCCACGATGCTTATTCTCTCCGGACATGAAATAGACCAGTGCCTGCCTATGGCGGCGGCCATCAATGGCATGAAACAAGCGTTTGCGGCTTCCACCGCCGGTGAGGTCGAAATTCCTAACAGAACCATTGTTGCCCTAGGTGACACATCAGATTTGGCAATTTTTATGCCATCTCACATGAAAAATTTATCTAGGACGTCAATCAAGTCATTAACTTTCCTCCCCGAAAACGGGCGCAAAGGATTACCGGTAATCCATGCCGTGGTCGTTGTATTCGATTCGGTAAATGGTTCTCCCTTGGCGTTAATCGAAGGGTCACGATTAACTGCTATCCGGACTGCTGCGGGCGGAGGAGCGTCGGTTGATTTATTGGCTAGAAAAGACAGCGTGTCTTTGGCCATGCTTGGGAGTGGCACACAGGCAAAAGCTGGCATCGAAGCTGCTTGCGCTGTTCGCGAAATCAAGCTCGTTCGGCTATACAGCCCCACCCCAGGCAACGCCGAAGCTCTGGCAGATGAATTATCTCAAGCAAGTTGGTGTCCAGAAATTCGTGTTGTTGCGGACCCGGACGAAGCCGTGCGCACTGCAGACATCATCTGGACAGCAACTACTTCACTTACTCCTACTTTTTCGGCGGCTTCGGTTGCCCCTGGGGCTCACATAGTTGGTATCGGATCTTTCCAACCTTCAATGGTCGAAATTGAACCCTCTATCCTGAACAAGGGAACAGTTTTCGTCGACCAAATGGAAGCAAGCTGGTCGGAAGCTGGGGAGATGATCGCTGCCAGATCTCAAGGGCTTCTCGATTTTGAAGAAGTAACAGAGCTAGGAGAGATCGTTTTGGGCCTGCACCCTGGTCGGGCCGACGACCATGAAATCACTGTTTTTAAGTCGGTCGGGATAGCTGCGCAGGATGCTATGGCATCCTCAATCGCCTTGGATGCAGCCGAGATCCATGGACTCGGCACGACAGTTCAACTATGACCATGCATGCCCGGCGACCTTCTCCTGAAGTTCTATTTGTTGTTGGCGGTATTTCTCAATACCTAGGTGCTGCTACTGCAATTGGTCTTTTTGACGAGATTGCTCCTGGCGGGGTCGCCTTTCTCCGGGTGTTAGGGGCCGCTCTACTCCTCATCGGCTTTCGCCGTTCATGGCGACGTTCTTGGAGCAGGCAAAATTTGTTTTGGGCAGGAACGTTTGGAGCCTCTTTAGCATTAATGAACTTGTTCATATATCTGGCTATGGACCGCCTTCCTCTAGGCAATGCTGTAGCGATTGAGTTCTTGGGACCAATTGCTATTGCGGCCATCGGCACCAAATCGGTCCGATCTGCCGGAGCTCTATTGCTTGCGGCGTCTGGAGTATTGATTCTGGCTGGTGTTCAAGGTGACGGCACTTTATTGGGAGTGTTGTTTGCACTAATGGCGGGGTCGATGTGGGCCGGGTACATAGTCCTAGGACACCGAGTTGCAAGAGATGGTTTAGCTATCGACGGTCTAGTCCCTTAGGCATAGGAGAAATCGATGTCGCGTTCTCGGACCTCCGAATTCTCGGATTGGCTCTAGCTGCAGGGCTATTGTCTAATATCGTTCCTTACGTTATTGACCAATTTGTAATGAAGGAGATCACCCGATCTCGATTTGCTTTCCTTCAGGCTTTACTGCCGGTGACAGCTACTGTCGTCGGTTTCCTGAGTTTGGGTCAATCACCTAGTTGGGCTGAGTGTTTAGGTATTGGATCCGTAATTTTAGCTATCGCCATCAGCGGCGGTGATCGTGAGTTTCGAAAGTAATCCATGAAAGAAACACTTAGATGACAGAGCCAACTTATGAGCCCATGGAACATGAGGAAAAGCTTGCCTGGATGCTTGATAACCAGGGCTGGGGCATTGAACCGGTAGGCCCATCAGGTCAAGAGGACCTGCGCGCTGCCTACTCCTACAGTTTCGGTCTCGAATCGCTAGTCGGGCACCCGGACATTGTAATTTTTGGGCTCACTCCTGTGGCTGCGCGTGGACTACTGGATTTAATCGTCAACCACCTGCGGCTCGGTGGAACTATCCCTACCGGAGAGATCTTTACTGGGTTGCTAGATCGTTCGCAACAGAGCGCTCTTCTGGACGTCGATACCGTTCGGTTCGGCAGCTATTTTCCAACATTAGATGTTGTGTACGGAGATCAGCCTTGGCGCGTCTGCCAATTTGTTTGGCCGGACCGGAATTCTGCATTTCCCTGGGACCAAGAATGGCCTGAGAAAATGAGGTACGCGCAACCAATTATTGGTGCTTGGTAATCCGAGACCTGACGAGCGGCAGAACTGGTGCGGTTTCTATTTCACAAAATTGGATTCATCCATGTCTTAGCTGCAAGAACTCCCAACAAGCAGCCTGCAAATCCAACTAATGAGATAGTGATGCGTGTCCGCCAAAGGTCTCTGCGGCGCTGATCGCCAGCTGCCCAGCCACAAATCAGTCCTCCCGCCAATCCTCCTAGATGACCCCCAACCGAGATTCCGGGGACCACAAAAGAGAGAACTACGTTAACGACGATCAAAGTCCCCAAACCTTCATTCCATGGATCTCCGCCACTTCGCTGCTCCACGACAAAGACGGATGCCATAACTCCATATACGACTCCTGAGGCTCCTACTACCGCTGTATTCGGGGCTGCAAGCAAGGCTCCCGCTGAACCCCATAACAAGCTGACACAACAGATGGCAGCAAAAAGCGGCGATGTAGTTTGGTTTTCTAATCTTCTACCTAACAGGAAAAGCATCACCATATTTAGGAGGAGATGACGAACATCTGCGTGAAGAAAAGCACCGGTCACTATTCGCCACCACTCACTTAACTCAGCTATTGGAAATCCATAGGTAGCCCATTGGACCAGTGAATCTTGCCGTAACGATGATCCCCCAATCCGAGTCATGTCATGTGTAAATAGGAAAACCATCACATTCAAACCAACGAATAGGTTGGTTACCGGTTTAGTCATGTTTTGATGAGACCCGTTGAACACATCTGCACCGTAGAGCCCAATTGGTCTTCGCCCACTAAGGTCGAGGCATGAAATTTGGAGTTATGTTTGCTAACACAGGTCCTTTTGTGGAGCCTGATGCTGCTGTTGAACTCGCCCAAGCAGCTGAAGCCTCTGGTTGTGAATCGATATGGACGGTCGAACACGTCGTGGTACCTGCCGGGTACGAATCCCAATATCCATACGCCAAGGACGGGAAAATGCCTGGAGGTAGCGAAGATTTTGATATCCCGGATCCTTTGATCTGGTTGTCTTACATAGCGGCGGCCACCGACCAGATCCGTTTGGCTACGGGCGTGATGATCATGCCTCAACGAAATCCGTTAGTGACCGCCAAAGCAGTAGCTACTTTGGACCGATTGTCTAAGGGTCGAATGATCCTTGGGGTCGGCTCTGGATGGTTAGAGGAAGAATTTGATGCACTCGGTATTTCGTTCAGTGATCGAGGGGACCGCACAGATGAATATCTCGAAGTGATGAAAGAGGCCTGGGGATCGGACACAGCAAGCTACGAAGGAAAATTTATTAGTTTCGACAACGTATACAGTCGACCCCAACCGGTAAGTCGGCATGTTCCAATCATCGTGGGCGGCCATAGCAAGCGGGCAGCGCGTCGCGCTGGAGAACTCGGTGACGGCTTTTTCCCGGGCCGGGGCCATCCTGAGGAATTAGCCGCGTTGTTTGATCACGCTCGACAATGTGCGGAACAGTCAGGTCGTGACCCGGATGCACTTGAGTTCACAGCAGGTGGCCCTACGACTCCCGATTATGTCGAGCAGTTAGCTGATCTAGGAGTAACTCGGATGATCGTACCTCCTATGGATCCAGCTCAGTTCGCTAAATTCGGTGACGAAGTTATCTCACAATTTTCCGATGCCTGAGGTTCTCAATGTCTGATTTGATACTTGAACGCCTCTTAAGTTGGATCGATGCCGCTCCATCTCCGTATCACGCCGCTAGCAACGCTGCTAAGGACCTAACTGCTGCGGGCTTTGACAGGTTTAGCCCCGCTGAACTGTGGGGGGATAGCGATCGCATGGTGGTGAGTTGGGGCGGAGTTGTGGTAGCGGCTGCTTTAAGTAGAAAAATTGATCCAGATAAGCTCCGTTTCCGTTTAGTTGGTGCACATACAGACAGCCCAAATTTACGAATCAAACCCAACCCCGATGTCGGCCACCTTGGTTATCAGCAATTGGGGGTAGAGGTTTACGGAGGCGCACTTCTTAACTCATGGCTTGATCGTGATTTGGGTCTTTCCGGTCGTGTGGTCGTAGGCGATAGCGCTTCCCATGAGTCACATCTCATTCATATCGACAAACCATTGCTCCGTGTCGCTCAGCTAGCGATTCATTTGGATCGAGACGTTAACGATGGTCTGAAGCTTGACCGTCAAGCCCATCTCGTTCCGATTTGGGGACTAGGCGAAACAGAAGAAGGCGCATTCCGTTCCTTCTTAGCAACGGAGCTTGGGGTTAATGACACGGAGGTCCTGTCTTGGGACATGATGTGTCATGACTTGACCCCGTCATCGCCTCTTGGACGCAACGAAGAGTTTTATGCTGCCCCTCGAATAGACAATCTTGCTTCATGTCATGCTGCACTGGAAGCGTTGCGGGACATCGAGAGTGTTGCGAGCAATACAATTTCCGCGGTGGTGCTGTTCGATCATGAGGAGATCGGCAGCGAGTCATCAACTGGCGCTCGAGGCCCCATGCTTTCACACGCTTTAGAGCGGATAGCGGGAACTAGAGCAGTCTCTCGCGAACAGTTTCTTCGATCATTATCGAGATCAGCTTGTATTTCAGCTGATGGGGCGCATGCAGTTCATCCAAATTATGTCGATCGGCACGAACCCGGGCATCAGGTTGTTTTGAATGGCGGCCCGGTTATCAAGCTCAACGCAAATGTTAGGTACGCTACGGACGCGGAAAGCAGCGCGGTAGCTCAGTCGGCTTGCCGATCGGCGGGCGTGCCGTTTCAACAATATGCGCATCGTTCCAACTTGCCATGTGGGAGCACGATAGGTCCCATAACTGCTTCCCAGCTTGGAATGTTGGTCGTTGATATCGGAAGTCCTCAACTATCAATGCATTCAGCACGCGAGATGGCGGGTGCTTCTGATCCTGCCTATCTGACAGCAGCGCTGAAGGCCTTTTTGAGCGACGGCTAGTAGTAATTGCAAGTCGATAATCATTATCCGTGATGAAGCTGTTCGAACAAGTGACTGCTTTCGTTGAAGCGGCGAATAAGCCAGTCGCCTTCAGTCCGAACGATCTGACTAATAGAACAGTTGTCGGCTCCTCCGAATGCAAATGGTTTCGATTTGGCTATTTGGGATAGGACCGACCCAATCACACCCCCGTGAACGCCGCAGAGGACTAGTTCTCCGGGATGGCGCCGGGCTATCTGATTCATGGCATTCATACATCTACTGCCAAACTCATCATTACTTTCGGCGCCAGGGATCACATCCCATCGCTCTTCTTGGAGCATTTGCTGATAGGTCGGATGGTTCTCTGCCGCCTTTTGCCGCAATAGCCCTCCTTCCCACTCTCCTAAAGCAATTTCTCTAAGGTCCCTTTCGATAACGGGCTCAATTCCAAGCAGCTCGGACAAGGGAGCCAAGGTCTGCTGAGTTCTCTGCATGTTCGTTGCGTACAGTGCTGCTATCGGTTCTTGGCCCAGCCGATCGGCTGAAGCTCGGGCCTGTTCAACACCCACCGCTGATAATGGTGGGTCGCCTTGACCGTCAACTAGGGGGAATGGTTCTCCCGGCACGAAGGGCTGCGATGCTCCGTGCCTCAGGAGAATCACTTCGGTCGCGTCTGGGGTTCGCTGCCAGCGTTGCTGAGCGAACTGTTGTGGGCCATCTTCATCTGTTGTCACGAGGAAAACGTAGCAAGCTCGCACCAACTTTAGTTCGATGCGAGCTTGCTCAATAGATCACAATAGAGATCGTCAACTCATTGATACTTCTACGACTCCCCTCTAACAGGTTGAAAAACGAAGGTGGACCAAACTTATGGTTCCATTACGTATGCAGCTTCGCCGTGGTCGCTGGCATCAAGTCCAGCCATTTCAGTGTCTTCGGTGACCCTGAGGCCAATTGTTCGATCCATAATTTTGGCGATGATGTAAGTGGCTATAAAAGAGAATCCAGCCACCACCGCTATCGATAGAACCTGGTTCCACAACAAGATGCCTCCGCCGAAGAAGACGCCATCGATGAAATCTCCGCCAGGAACCGCTGAGGAATCAGCCATAAAGCCAAGCAGCACTCCACCAACAATTCCACCGACTAGGTGAATACCGACAACGTCGAGGCTGTCGTCAAAGCCAAACCGGAATTTGGCCTCGACAGCAAAGAAGCAAATGATTCCAGCCAAAGCCCCAAATACAAACGAATGCATCGACCCAACAAATCCAGCGGCTGGCGTGATCGCAACTAATGCGGCAACTACACCTGAGGCCATACCAATAGTGCTGACCTTTCCTGTCTTTGCCATTTCGACGATCATCCAGGCAACCATCCCAGCAGCACCTGCGATGAACGTATTAACGAACGCCTGAGCTGCCCCTCCATTAGCGGCAAGTGCTGAACCAGCATTAAACCCAAACCAACCAAACCAAAGAATCCCAGCTCCTAACATCACAAACGGAATGTTGTGTGGCGCGGGGCGATTTTGAGGCCAACCTGTTCGTTTCCCCAAAACAATCACCAACGCCAACGCTGCAGCGCCCGCATTGACATGGATTGCTGTTCCACCTGCGAAGTCATGTGCAGGGAGATTGAAAATCCAGCCGTCAGCGCCGTAAACCCAATAAACAACTGGGGCGTAGACCGCCAGCGACCAGATCGGCACAAAAATCATCCAAGCTGAGAATTTCATGCGGTCCGCAACAGCTCCAGAAATCAGAGCGGGGGTAATACATGCGAAAGTCATAAGAAACGCGAAGGTGGCTAGCCCCTCTGCGTCATGAATACCTTTCATGCCGACAACACTGAGGTCGCCTAGCCAGCTTCGACCGCTGTCTCCCGAAGCCAAACTAAAACCGACAAGTACCCAGACAACGGGCACAACGCCTAGACACCACATGTTCATGTTCAGCATGTTCAGCGCATTTTTGGCCCGAACCATGCCCCCATAAAACAGCGCCAACCCGGGCACCATAAAAAGCACTAAAGCAGCAGAGGTCAAAACCCAAGCGATATTGCCTTCCATTAGATCTTCCTTCCACGCGGAGGTGGCTCCGCTACAACAGAAGTTAGAAAGGAGAAGTCATCACACAGTTTCAGGTATGTTACGGCGCTGTAAATTTTAATACGGAGCGGAGAAAGCTACCCGGCGTGATCGAGGGCCTGAACTAAGTCTGACACCAAGTCGCTAACCGACTCGATGCCTACTGAGATGCGCACCAGGTCGTCTGGAACTTCTAACGCCGAACCTGCAACGGAAAGGTGAGTCATGACTCCCGGATGTTCTATCAGGGACTCCACGGCGCCGAGTGACTCAGCAAGAGTAAATACCTCGGTGTTAGTAACAACGCGTTCAGCCGCTGACTGCCCACCCTTCAATCGAAAGCTAACCATGCCCCCAAAGTTTTTCATCTGTTTAGCGGCAATCTCGTGACCTGGGTGTTCTTTCATCCCTGGATATAGAACTTGGCTAACAGCATCATGATCGTTTAGCACAGCAACAATTTGTTGGGCATTTTCACAGTGGCGGTCCATGCGAACGGGGAGCGTTTTAACTCCACGCAGCGCCAAATAACAGTCAAACGGGCTAGGAATAGCTCCAACTGCATTTTGTATATAGACCAGATCCTCCGCTAATGATTCATTGTTGGTAGCTACGAACCCTCCGACAACGTCACTATGGCCACCTATGTACTTGGTGGCCGAGTGGACTACAACATCTGCTCCTAGATCAAGTGGCTGCTGCAGGTATGGTGTCGCGAAGGTGTTATCAACTACGACCACTCCACCCAACTCGTGGACAACGTCTGAGATTGCCCGAATATCAAAGACTGAAAGCATCGGGTTGGTAGGGGTTTCTAACCACACCATTCTTGACTCAGGGGTCCAAGCTTCTTTTATTTGCTCGGGTTGGGTCAGATCCACAGCCGTGTTAGCAAGCCCCGATTTTTTTCCGTGGACACTATCGATCAACCGAAAAGTTCCGCCATACGCATCGTTCCCCAGCAAAATCTGAGACCCCGGAGTCAGTTGTCGAAATAGTGCATCTTCTGCAGACAACCCACTAGCGAAGGCGAAACCATATTTTGCTCCTTCGAGGGAAGCCACACAGGCCTCATAGGCATGGCGGGTAGGGTTTCCAGTTCTTGAGTATTCGTAACCATTCTTGGGAACGCCCGGCGAGTCTTGGGCAAATGTTGTTGACATCGATATGGGAGTAACGACTCCCCCAGTTCTCTGATCATGTGGTTGACCAGCTCGAATTGCTCGAGTTTCAAAGCCGAATTCTGTCGGGCTCTCGAAACCCGATAGGAGGGGATCACCGCCCATCATTGCGATTCCACCTCCAAATATTCTTTTACAATCTCTGAGTTCATCACATGTGAGCGCGTCAACAAGCTTCGCGGTTGGCCGGCGTCATGCACTACTAACACCGGCGAACTCTCGAGCTTACTTATCGCTACAGCCGCAGACTCGCCCAACCCGACGACAGGCAAAGCAGGATCCATCAGTTCCTCTGCGAATCGATCGAGGATGTCATCTGTGTCAAATGATCTTTGCATAAGGGAGTCTTCCGATAACGACCCCATCACTTCCGCCGCTGATATCGGCATTTCGCCTTTTGCTACCGGAATGTGGGATAAATGGTGGTGTTGCATGGTTTGTATGGCATCGCGAATCTTGGTTTCCGGGGATACGTAAACCAATCCAGAATTATCCCCTGACTGGGGCCCGGATAAGTCGGCGACACTCAGTCCCTCAGATCGAGAGAAACCCATCTTCGCCATCCAAGTCTTGTCAAACACTTTGCTCAGATAGCCGCGACCACTATCTGGGATAAGGACCACTACAAGGTCGTCGGAGCTTAGGTTGCCCGCTACTGATAGTGCAGCCGCCACGGCAGTCCCACCGGAACCACCAATGAGAATTCCTT
>JUEP01000007.1 GCA_000817105.1 marine actinobacterium MedAcidi-G3
GGAACTGGGTTTCAACGTGAACTTAGCTCCGGTTTTAGATGTAGGAGCAGGCCCAGGTATTGGAGACCGATCCTTCTCTAATGACGCAAAGCTGGTTTCCAACTACGGAATCGCGACCATAGAAGGGCTCAGTGACGGAGGAGTCTTGCCCGTAGCTAAGCATTTCCCCGGTCATGGAGCGACGGACAGAGACTCACATGAAGGTCGATCAATCGGGCCAGCCCTTGCCGAACTCGTCAAGAATGATCTTGTTCCATTCGAGGCGGCAATCGCTTCAAAAAAATCCGGAATCATGGTTGGTCACATCGAAATCCCGGGCGTTACTGAAGGTCTTCCTTCCTCGCTTTCGCCTGCCGCTATCGAAGGTCTTCTGCGAGGTGAACTAAAATTTAATGGTTTGGTGGTCACCGATTCGCTGAATATGAGAGCGGTCTCCGACAGGTGGAGCACCGAAGAAGCAGTCGTCATGGCTCTAAAGGCAGGTGCTGATCTGATGATTTTGGGCACTCTTGCAGATGTTGGCCCGGCATTTGCCAGCGTTGACCAGGCCTTGTATGAAGGCCATCTAGCGGTTGATCGTCTAAATGATGCAGCAGTTGAGGTTCTAAGGGCCAAGGGTGTTAATTCATGCACGCTTGTTGGAAGAGTGCGCGGCGTCATGAACACAGTTCATGACTGGTAGCCCTCCTGGTTAGCCAGTTAGTAGCAAAAACTGTGTATTAGTCGAAAGTAATAACTGAGCGGGTCACCGAGCCTGACTTCATCGCTTCGAAGCCTTGATTAATTTCGTCCAGGCTAATTCGAGCTGAAACCATCTCATCAAGCATTAGACGGCCGTCAAGGTACATGTCTACGAGTCGAGGCATATCAGTTCGAAACTGATTGGAACCCATATTTGAACCCTGAATTTTCTTTTCCATTAGGAAATCGACTCCGTGGATTTCTATGTTTGTTCCAATCGGAATCATTCCAATCACAGTTGCTGTGCCACCATTTCGTAAACTCTGGAATGACTGTTCGGTTGTCTGTTTTAGGCCAACTGCCTCAAACGACTTATGAACTCCGCCGCTTGTCATCTCATGAATGCTGAGAACAGCATCGGTGTCGGCTGCATTCACGGTGTCAGTAGCTCCCATTTGTCGAGCCACTTCAAGTTTCGTGTCGAGCATGTCGACAGCGATAATCCTCCCAGCGCCTGCTATTCGAGCTGCCTGGATGGCAGCAAGACCAATACCGCCTGCACCAAAGACAGCGACTGTTTCCCCCGCTTCAACACGGGCAGTTCTAAACACGGCGCCGACACCAGTCATGACGCCACAGCCGATTAGCGAAGCACGGTCAAGAGGCATATCTTCACGAATTTTCACGATTGCGTGTTCGTGGACCAGCATTTGTTCAGCGAATGATGAGAGGTTAAGAAACTGCCAGGCTGGAGCACCGTCAATTGTGAGACGAGGAGCTTCATTTGGTCCTCGATTACATTCGAGGTCTTTGCCGGAGCATAGAGAAGGCCTCCCCTCTGTGCAGTAGGAGCAGTGACCACAAAAGACTGAAAGACAGGTGATCACATGATCGCCTGGTTGTACGTAGGTCACGTCGGAGCCGACCGCTTCAACAACACCTGCCGATTCGTGTCCGAGGACAGCCGGTGTCATGTATGGGTAAAGGCCCTCCATGAAATGTAGATCGCTGTGACAGAGTCCCGCAGCAGATGTATTAATTAGTACCTCGCGGGGCCCCGGTTTATCTATCCCGACTTCGGTGATCTCAAGTTCACCTGGAATTTGGTTAAGCACTGCTGCTTTCACGTCAAAGCCTTTCGATAGCGAGGTTTGTGGTGGCGCGCCTCGAATAGATTGAGAGCCGAGGTTAGCTGCCCCCAGCGCTGGGAATGAACAGAAGACTTAAATCATCACCGTTAAGAGGTTCCGATTGACAGCAAGTTGTCCACTGGCCGGTACAGCTCTTCAAGGCGAGAAATCTCTTCTGTTGAGAGTTCTATCGAGCAGGCTTCGACCAGTTGCGTCAATTGCTCGACTCGAGATACGCCAACAACAGGAGATATGACTCCAGGTTTAGAGAGTAGCCAAGCTATTGCTATCTGGGCAGGGCTGCAGTCACGTTCCTCTGCAAGTGTCACGACTCGGTCGGCGATGGCAAAGTCCATTTCACCCCTGTATAGGGATTCGGTTCGAGCTCTGTCCTGACCTTTAGATCGATTTGTCGTTCCGCCCTCCATGCTTCCCTTGTAAGCGCCAGCCAAAATGCCGCGAGCCAGAGGAGACCACGGTTGAAGAGCTACGCCCGTACTTAAGCAGTAGGGATTCATTTCGCGCTCTTCCTCTCGGTAGATGAGGTTGTAATGGTTCTGCATGCTGATGAATTGGGTCCAACCATTCAGTTGAGCGGTGTGCTGGAGTTCGGCAAACTGCCAGGCAAACATTGAAGAAGCTCCGATGTGCAGTGCTTTCCCCGCTTTAACGATGTCGTTTAGAGCCTCTAAAGTTTCTTCGATCGGCCCCTCCGAAGCACCCCTTATACCGTGAGGGTGGCGGTGAATAATGAGTTGGTCAACGTAGTCAAGACCGAGACGTCGAAGCGAGTTATCTACGCCTTCCACAATATGTTTTCGGGAAAGGCCACCTTGGTTAGCTCCACGTCCCATAGGCATAGCTACTTTAGTGTTGATGACGTACTCGTCCCTTGGCAGTAGATCGCGAAGCAACTGTCCCACAACTTCTTCGCAAGCACCCACGCCGTAGATGTCAGCTGTGTCGAAATAGAACAAACCTGCCTCAATGGCGGCTTCAAAGATAGGGCGCGCATCGTTAATGCCTAAAGTCCAGTCGCCTTGATGGCCTCGACCAGGCTCCCCAAAATTCATAGTTCCCAAGCACAGCCTTGGTACCCGTAAACCAGTTTTCTCTCCGAGTGTCCTTGTTTCGAGCATTTAGATCCTTTTCAAAAGTCCAGCATCCAAGGAGATCTGCGAAAACTGATCTTGCCAGTGGGCTGCTGGGAGTACTCTACGGCAACCGTATAGCGGTTTCGGAGGCTGATCTCATGGTGAACTCAGTTTTGTATGAAGAACAAGACAAGATAGCAATCATCAGTATCAATCGCCCTGAGCGTTTGAACACTCTCACCGCTGAGGTAATAGGGGCAGTTGGCGAATACGTCGACCAAGCGGCGTCAGCAGAAGAGGTCGCTGCCATAATTCTTAGGGGTGCGGGGCCTAACGTCTCGGCAGGTTACGACCTAGATGACTTCTTAGCCAATGAAGCCGGTTCGCAGGACCAAGTTTGGGACCCAGTCGGGGACTACCAATCGATGTCAGGTAACGTTCGAAATTTCATGAAAGTTTGGGAATGTCCTAAACCTGTAATCGCCGAGATATCAGGTTGGGCGATTGGTGGGGCAACTGATCTGCTGCTTTGTGCCGACCTGCTATTTATGGCCGACGACGCCCACATTGGCTATGCGCCGAGTCGGATATACGGAACCCCCACGACAATGATGTGGATACATAGAATTGGGTTGGAACACGCTAAGCAATTTTTGTTGACTGGCCGTCCAATCAACGCAGAAACAGCCTTTCGGATAGGGCTGGTGTCGCATGTTTGTAAGGCTGGCGATCTGTCACGATCGGCAGAATCCGAAGCGCGCCGCTTTGCTGATATTCCTAGTAATCAATTGGCTTTAAATAAGCTCCTCATCAACCAAACATTCGAAAACATGGGCTTACGAACATCACAAATGTTGGGGACATTCTTCGATGGGATAGCGCGCCACACGCCTGAAGCGCAAGATTGGGCCGCCCGAATAACAGGAGGCGATTTCCGAGAAGCTGTTGCGGAACGAGATCGGCCATGGGGCGACTACGGACAAAGTGGATAACTGAAACAGTTTAAAACGAACGTAAGTTCACTATTGAGATGGCAAAGTCACCTGGACGACTGGCGGTAACGGATCTTCGCCACTTTTGACAATGTCAGCGACTTGCTGCCACGTGAGTAACCACTGTTGCCAAAGGGGGCCAATCCGCCACTCGTCTATAGGTATGGCTGTCACGTTCACTCCAAATCTTCGCCACGCTTCTGTTCTGACAATGTCGGTCCTGGCCGGCCGGCTCCCGTATCTATCCGACACGTTGTATTGAAACAACGGTCCTACGAAGGAATCAACTAGTCGACCGGCATCGCGTCGATTGGGAGTGTTTTTTATGACGCCCGCGTAATTGACGACTTTGACACATCCACTGTCAACTACCGTTACGTCTACCTCGTCGGGCAATTCGGGAACAAAACGAACACTGACAGTTGGCATACCGGAAGAACCCCACGTCAGTGAACGCGTGTCAGTATTTTCGGGCCCAGATGACGGTTGAAAACGGCTGAACCAAGCCTCTTCCCAGGTAGGGGCGATCTCGAGTCCCCATCGCAACATCTCGTCAAGCAGCTTGGGCCAGGGAGTAACGCCTTCAACGTCTTCAGGATGTAACCGTTCTAGGGCAACCAAAAAATAGATGCCAAGACGACTTGAAAGGGGATCCGGGATCACGGCAGTTTTCGCGTGTCGAGGGTCGAAGAGATCACTGAACTTTGTTGGTGCTCGAAGGGAGGCGACGTCTTCATTAGGAAGTTTTTCCAAACGGCGTTCCGGAAGTTGGTACCCGGACTTGGAACGGTTTAGACAGGCGGCAAGTTGGCTTACGGGTGTCAGCATTTCGTCCTGTAAGACAAGCGAGGAATCAAGGCGATCAACCGCAATAGGTCGATATGGCTCAACTAGCTTTTGCTCTGTGACGCGCCTTCGTTCAAGGCTATCGATGCCTAGAACAACGTCTGCTACTGGGTTCTCCTTGGACCTTTCCAGCAGGTCGACCATGGAGGTAGAGTCTTCCTCCAAGAACACCAATACTTCTATACCGGTACTTTCTGTGAACTCACGAAGGGCCGTTTCAGGCAGTTCAAAGTCCTTGTGGGTGAGAAGTCGTATGGTTGCTGGGTCGTTGTTCGAGGTGGCGCATGCTGCTACGAGGGTGAGCGTCGTAACCATCACAAAGATGGTGATGCGAAATGGTCTTGTTAGATCAGAGATCACGGGAAGTCACTATCACGAGAAAAACGCCGCGATGAACATCAATTCTAGGTCGGCTGAGAATCTCGTTACTTAAACCTAGGCTGCTGAACTTAGAGAAGCTGTCACCCGACGATAAATTCCAGCGCAGCCCCTCTGTTGATATCCGTGCATCGGAGCTAAGGGCGACAAGGCTTACTTGGGAGCCGATGACATCATCTAAATCAAATGCTTTGTTGGTTGTCAGGGCCATGAGCCGACTCGTCCCGCAGTGTGTGATGATCCTTTGATTGATGTTGTCGTCATTAGCTAACAAGACGGAGCTAATCAGCAAGTGGTCTAACCGGCCGCCGCCGCCGCTGATGATTTGGATGTCTTCGGCGCCGACCCTTTGAGCAAATTTTAGAGCGAGAGCCAAATCGCTCTGATCTTTGTCTTTAGGGTGTTCTTCTACTACCGGACGGGAGTTGTCGGTCGGAAGAGATTCTTTGTCGAGGGAGTCAAAGTCTCCGACTACAACATGAATAGGTATGCCGAGGCTTTGGGCGTGGAGATACCCAGCATCAGCTGCAATCACCAGTGTCGGGGGCGCAACGCTATTTGGCAATGAAGGTAAATTCGGTCCTCCATCAACTATCCATGTGTGGGTTGGGTCAAAAGACGAATCTTCGAGCGAGTTCCGAGTCACAGGACCATAATTGCGCAGAAACACGACCAAATGACAGCGACTATTGCCTGAGCGACGCTTTCTGCGTGCCATTGGCCAGTACCTTCGATACCTAGTGAGAACTTTTCGACGGCTAATACGTCTACCGATTTTGGTCGCAATGGTTCTTGCCTGCGCCGTTTTGATAACGGTAGCGGGGGTCGCTGTCGGACCTCATGGCAGAGAAGCTCTGTTTGCAGTCGACAGAGAGCGGATAGACGTCGACCTTGACCTGTCACCGGGAGCGCAAAGAACCGAGGTCTATGACAGTGTCGGAAACGAGATAGGGATATTGCGTTACGACATTGATCGCCAACTCGTAAAAATTTCTGAAGTGCCTGATGAGGTGCTGGCGACCCTTCTTGCAGTCGAAGACAACAAGTTTTGGACCCATAATGGCGTTGACATTCGGGCTATTTCTCGAGCGATGATCCAGAACCTCACTAGTGGCGCTATCACTCAAGGTGGTTCAACTATCACCCAACAGATAGTGAAGCTTCGAGTCGTGGGTAACGAGAGTTCTTTTAGTCGCAAGATCCGAGAAGCGGTTCTCGCAGCCCGATTAGAGGAAGAATTTTCCAAAGAAGAGATTCTTGAGTTTTACCTCAACGAAATTTATTTCGGGAATGGTGCATATGGCCTTCAGGCAGCGGCAGAGACCTATTTTGGGAAGAACGCTAATCAGCTAGATGTAGGCGATGCAGCGTTTTTGGCTGGGCTTATTAGAAGCCCTGGTATTTATGATGGCTTTGGTGATGTCGAGATAGTCGGGAAAAGACGAAGTATGTCCCTGCAAAGTGCCTTGGACGCAGAAATTATTTCGATAGAAGAGCGAGATCGATTCGAACAAAGGGGCCTACCTGACCGGAATAGAAGCCCTCAGCGAACCGATGAGGCTTTACGCAAGGACTACTTTCTGGACGAGGTGACCGAAGCTCTGCTTGCGCACCCTGCATTGGGCGAGACCTACCAAGAACGGTTCGCCCAGGTATACAACGGTGGCCTTCGGGTATGGACGACGTTTGACCCTTCTTTGCAAAGGCATATGGAAGCGGCAGTAAATGGTGTGTTGCCCGAAGGAACCGGCGATTTCGAAATTGCGGTAGCTTCTGTCGACCCGTCCACTGGAGCGGTCAGGGCGTTCATTGGTGGACCAGAGTTCGCAGATTTTCAATTCAATTTAGTCACGCAGGGTAAAAGGCAGCCTGGGTCATCTTTTAAAACCTATGTTCTTGCCGCAGCGATTGAGAAGGGCGGACTGTTTCCGTTCGACACCATCAGCGGTCTTGGGCCTTGCACTTTCCCCAACCCACCCAATGTCGATTACGAGGTCAGCAATTTCAACGAAAACGACGGGGTGGTGGGCACACTGCAGTACGCGGTCCTAAAAAGTTCAAACTGTGGTTTTGTGCGCTTAGGCCTGAGGACTGGGCTGGACAATGTGGTGGAGGTTGCGAATCGGCTACTAGGACGTGACTCTGAAGACTCATTTCGACCCTACTTGTCGATCTCGCTTGGCGCTCAAGAAGTAACGCCGCTGGAACAAGCAGTCGCCTATGCAGCCATTGCCAATGGGGGGTTACGTATGGAGCCCTTCTTTATTAGCAAGATCGAGAACTCGAGTGGCTCAGTGCTATATCAACACGTACCTCGTGGTCGTCGAGCGATTAAGGCGACTACCGCAGCGTGGGTCTCGGAGGTGCTTGCTAACAATGTGACTGCTGGTACGGGGAGGCGAGCTGGGTTGGAAAGTGGTCAACCGTCAGCAGGTAAAACGGGCACCGCCCAGGACTTCAGTGACGCGTGGTATGTGGGTTTCACTCCGCACCTGAGTACCGCTGTTTGGATGGGTCACCCCGAAGAGAAAGTATCTATGACTGATATACAAGGTCGGGATGGAACGGGCGGCTGGATTCCGGCACGTGTTTGGGGTGCTTACATGACAAGCGCTTTAGAACAAGAAGAAATTATCCCATTCCCAAAAGCGCCTCCGCCGCAACGAAATTCCCAGCTTCTTTATTTAGCCGATGAGACATGTTCAGTAGATATTGACCTCGGACTCGAACGTGGCCCAATGAAGTTTGATTTGCCTTGCGCAATGGCTCAGGTAGACCTAGAGGCTGGTACTTTCCTGCCTCACCCAGAAGCCAATTGTAAAATGACTGAGCTGTCAAAGACCGGGGTGTATCGCAACGAGTATTTGAATTGTGGACTTGTTCCGAGTCGGAACCCAGTGACCACAACGACAGAGCCAATTAACGAGGATCCGAATGGGGCGTAATGGGCAGGTCGCGTGATAGAACCGAGGTAAAGAGTTAGAGGGTTCTTTGATGAGGAGGCGACTTTGAGTGGCTTAGAGGTCTTGGTTGAACTTCAGGAACTTGATACTCGCCTGTCGCAGTTGGATCACAAGTCCAAAACCTTGCCCGAGTTTGATCGTCTAGCCGAGCTTGAAGCTGGCGATAAGGAACTCCAAAGTAGTTTTGCTGAAATTGAAGTTGGATTATCTGTTCTTCGGAATAATCAAAATGAAAGAGAAATTGAGATCCAACAACTTGAAGACAAGATAGCTAAAGCAACTAGCTCTCTTTATGGGGGCGATATGACTTCGCCTAAAGAAGCTGCTTTATTGCAAAGTGAGATTGACTCGATAGCAGGGCGACAGTCTCTCTTGGAGGATCAAGTGATTGATCTAATGGAACAGATTGAACCGTACGCCACCGAAGAAGAGCGGATTGAAACAGCTCGTAGAGTCTGCCAGAACGCGATTAAGGAAAGTCAAGAGAGAATATCGGCGGCCTTGTCTGAGATCGCAGTTGAGCGTTCATCCGTGGAACAAGAAAAACAAGACGTTGAACAACGCGCAGGAAACGAACTTGTAGTCGTCTATGAAAATAATAGAAAGCGAATGGGTGACCATACTGCCGTTGGGCGGCTTGTAGGGACTTCTTGCGGGGCTTGTTTCTTGGAGATTGCGGCTGTCGAAATCGACCGAATTCGAAGACTGCCAAGTGACCAACCCTCGGAGTGTCCCGAGTGTGGCGCGCTGCTAGTGAGGTAAACATCTCATGTTCCTCTGGTTTGTGGGCACTGCGCTGATATCGATGTGGTTCACCTTTCGTGACCCAGCAATAGATCACCGTCTTGTGGTTCTTGGCGCGCTCATGCCCGACGGCTTGGACATGTTGCTTGGCACTACGAATTTCATGCATACGCTTGCTGCCCCGATTTTGTTGTTGTTGGTGTTGATGCTCTCCACTATTGGGCGACGTCAGCTTCGGAGACATGTCTTAGCGGTTCCAATCGGCGTCTTTTGGCATTCAGTCTTCGATGGGGCATGGATGAACACCAGCTTGTTTTGGTGGCCACTGACGAGTGCGGCCAATAGCGATGTGAACGTTTTGTTGGCTGAACGTGAAGTTCTTGTAGTTGTCGGTATGGAGATAGTTGGTGCATTTCTACTTATGTGGAGTTGGCATCTAATGGGAATGACTGATGCTTCCCGTAGGCGACTTTTTCTGCGGAGCGGCCGCCTTGATCGGAGCTTCATTGCCTCTAAAACGAAAGGCTTGTAGTGCTGATAATTGTTCGGCATGGAAGAACTGCTGCTAACGCAAACGGACTCCTCCAGGGTCGAGTTGATAACCCTCTTGATGCGCAGGGTTTAAGGCAGGCCGAACTTATAGCAAACGCATTGGGCCCTATCGATGTGGTCGTCTCATCGCCCTTGCAGCGAGCGATTCAAACTGCAGAACCGCTTGGGTTGCCTTGTCAGGTCGATGAAAGATGGATCGAACTTGACTATGGCAAATGGGATGAGAAGCCAGTCAGTGAAATCACAAAAGAAGAGTGGGCTAGATGGCGCAGTGACTCGAGCTTTACTCCACCAGGTGGAGAGTCTCTGGTCGAATTAGACCGGAGGGTCGCTCAAGCCTGCGAGGATTTATTACCCGAGGCTGAGAGGCTGAATATTGCAGTTTTTACGCACGTCTCTCCGATAAAGTCCGCCGTTTCCTGGGTGCTAGGGGTGGAAAAACAAATTTCGTGGAACTTAAATGTCGCACAAGCCCAGATCACCCGAATAGCGATACGCGAAGGGCGGCCAGCTTTAGTTTCCTTCAACGAAACATGGCATCTTTAAGACAGGTATGAAGCTGTGGTTATGCAGCTTGGTAGGTGTTTTCACTCACCTTGGTAATGCGACCTTGCTCAAGCATGCGGTTGACGTGTATTAGAGCCGAACGTGTTTCAACATGTTGAACTAAGTTCATGTCGACAGAAGGGCGATATACGAATCTTTTTGAAACGCAGTCACCTATGGTTCTTGGTTCGGTCATGAATTCGAGCATTGCTTCTTCTCTGTTGGAAATTACGTTCGCGAAGTCGTCCAACATCTGAAGAAACTTTTCCCGGCCAGAAATGACCCATTTGTGATGGAAAGTTACAAAGTAGTCAGCATCCAAAGAACGACATCGCGACATTGACTGTTCGAAGCTCTCTAGTGAAGAGTGAGCGTCGAAATAGTAGGGTCCGAAGCCGGATAACTCGATATCGCCGAGAAATACGGTTCTAGCTTGAGGAATCAAGAACGCGCAATGGCCTCGGGTGTGGCCAGGGGTGTGTATCACCTGTATCTCAACTCCACCCAAATCAAAAATTGCATTGCCAGAAAAAGTAGAGACATCCACCTGAGGTTCGTAATGAAAGTCATCGATTACTTCCTGTCGAAATTCTTCTTCCAGGGTTGGAGGCAGTCCATACATCGACATCAATCCGTCAATTGATGTAAGGCCGATTGCGTCTTCCTCGTGGCAATGCACGGGAATTCCTTGGAGCTGAGACATCCCGGGAATATGGTCCTCGTGGACATGGGATAGGAAGACTTGGTCTACGGGCGCTGGTGCCCCGCGGTTTGCGATGGTCAGCGAGGGGTCGATGAGGACGCTCTGGTGTGTGCCTCTAACGAGGACGGAATTCCCGTGAGGATATTTTCCTCGCTCTTCACCGGTGAGCACCGTTACTGGTCCTAGCTGCAGCGCATCGGGCCAATGAATCTTATTCAAACTCCGCTTCATCAACAAAGACGATACTTGGCTTGGCGCCTTTCTGATTGATGTGTGGCGGTGAGTCAGCCTGTAGGCGGGATTCTGTCCAGTGAGTTTAATCACTTGTGTGACCATCCATCTAAGCGGTCTACCCGGAATCAATAGACGGGCCGCCTGATTCCTGCTTGACCTTGCTCCGAGTGGGGTTTGCAAGCCGTGCAAGTCACCATGCACGCTGGTGCGCTCTTACCGCACCCTTTCAGCCTTGCCTGTGATTGGCAAATGCCAAACCATCGGCGGTTTACTTTCTGTTGCACTTTCCGTCGCCTCACGACGCCTGGTTTTTTCCCAGCACTCTGCCCTGTGGAGTCCCGACCTTCCTCAATTTCCTCGCCGTTAATAGTGAGAAGAACTGCGGTCACCCAGCCAACTCACCGCCGCTATCACTGTACCGCCGCATGAAGCTTGTGATGGAAGTGGGATTTCTACTCGAAGAGCGAACCTCGGTTCGGACTCCAACGTCCAGCGAGCACTCCACCCAACGTCGCAAGTGAAATTGATAGAAAACTCGCCATAAGAAGGCTGAGCCAAGAAACGGAACGAACCCCTCGAATCATCCGGATGCATTGGAAGATGAAGCTTAGGAGTATGGCAGGACAGCTTGTAAGCATCCCGTGAACGATGTTTGAGCGGGAGGCGTACCAAGAGGCTATGAAGCCTCCGATCACGAGCCCTAATGAGATGGCCGCTGTTACCAATATTGAGTTATCGCTCTTTTGGTCTACGAGGTTCCCGATAACAAGCCCGACACCAACTACTACCAAAAGTGAGAAAATGGAACCCCGCAACCACGCAGAACGGTTGATTCGGTGTCCTAGTACCAAAAATTCGCCACGCAACTCAAACCTCCTTCTCTTTTATTTACCGAACGCTCAATTAGTCTGGACAATCACACTCCCTATGGGAAAGAATCGTCATAGATATGAGTATCAGTGACCCGCTCCACACGACAGTTTTACCTTCTCACGGTGGCAACGCGCTGACTCAGGCGGTTCAGAGTTCGCTCCCATTTGCACCTGGGCTCAAGGGTTGGGAACAAATTGCAGCATGTCGCGGCATCGATTCGTCCGTTTTCTTCCCCGATGACGAAGATGACAAAGCGGAAGTTGCAAAACAAATTTGCCACGGATGTTCAGTAGCTACTCCTTGTCTTGAATACGCGATAGCTGTTCGGGAAAAAGAAGGAGTGTGGGGCGGCGCTACGCAGCGAGAGCGTCGCAGCATTATTAGGCGGCGGCGACGTGCTGTAGCGAGTCAGAAGGCCTTACGCGAAACCGAGACAAAAAACGAACGATAGAGTTCTCATCGTGACTTCGAGCAAGAGAACGTCTACGGCTGACTTAACCCTGGATGGTTTCGGCGGCTGGTCGGGAGTGTTGAGTGACTTGGTAGCTGGGGTTGATCTCACCCCTGCGGCTGCTCGTGCTGCCTTGGGTTCGATTCTTCGAGGTGAGGCAACTGATGCACAGGTGGCGGGCTTCATAATCGCCCTAGGCATGAAGGGAGGGTCGGTGCTGGAGTTAACGGGTTTGGTAGAGGCGATGATGGATGCAGCTGCTCCGTTGAATCTCCCGAGTGGCACAATCGATATTGTCGGAAGTGGTGGAGCCCCGTCCCGGCGAAATCATGCCTTGAGCGTCTCCACAATGGCCTGTTTCGTTGCGTCGGCAGCCGGAGCAGCGGTTTGCAAACACGGCTCTGTGGCAGCTTCATCTAGCAGCGGTTCATTCGACACGCTGGCGATGCTGGGTTTGGCGATAAATTTGGATGGAACGCAAGTTACGCAGTGTGTTGAAGAAGTTGGTCTTGGGTTCGCTTTTGCTAAAAACTTCCATCCAGCGATGAGATTTGTTGGACCGGTTCGTTCTGAACTAGGAGTTCCGACTACTTTCAATTTTCTTGGCCCCCTTTCGCACCCGGGAGGCGTAAAGCGTCAAGTGGTGGGGGTAAGTGATCCAGCCATGGCTCCTAGGATTGCTGGTGTCTTAGCTGCCAGGGGTAGCGAACATGCGCTGGTCGTTCATGGAGGCGACCGGCTTGATGAGATCACAATCACTGATTCAACTCGAATCTACGAAGTCCGCAATGGTGAGGTTCTAGGCGAAACTGAGTTTGAGCCCGAATCTGTGGGTATTCGTCGTGTTAATAGAGCCGAAATTCAAGGTGGTTCACCTGAGGATAATGTTCGAATAATGCATCAGCTTTTTGCAGGCGAAGAGGTGGGCCCCAGGGCGGATATCGTCGCTATCAATGCTGCTGCGGGGCTGGTCGTAGCTGGGTTAGCCGAGAATTTGGAGTCAGGGCTGGAAAAAGCGAAGACCGTCATGGTTGATGGACAAGCTGCAGCCAAGCTAAAGGCTGTGGTCGATCTCAGCAATGAGATAGCTGGCTAAGTCATGGTCATTGGGCAAGCTCTTCCCTATGGGGTTGGCGATGTTGTCCGTTTGGCAGCAACCATAGATGAAAGTCGTAAGCACCTAATCGGAAAGACGGGGACAGTCGTTGCGGTCCAGCCGGGCAACCGGTTTGTTATGGCAGCGGTCGCATTCGAAGACAGCGAACGACGGTGGACCATGGTCTATGAGGTTGACGAATTAGAGCTTGTTGAGAGGTACGGGCATGGCGTCAAATTTTTGGGACGCAAAAAATAAGCTGCTTGGAGATGCGCTTAGGCATGAGAGAAATCTTTCTTGATCTGAAAGCTGTCTAGATTGGGGTAACGGGATGAGAGGGGAAGATCGCAATAGACCAGTCGAAGCTTGTGGGATTGGTTTTCGAGCCAGTTGGCGACACACAACAATTCCGCAATTTCTCGTTTGCCAGTGATGGCTGGGAGACTATTTTGTCCGTCTTCATTTCCAATATTTCTGGAGGCTGACTCGACTAAACGACCATTCTCTAATGTAACGAGATCAGTATCAGGGCTTTCAAAAATTACTCGACCAGAGGAACGAAGCGCATCCACCTGGTTTTGGCGTCGCAGGGAATTTGAGAGAGCGAAAGCTTGGCGACGAAGATCTGCAGCCTCTTCGAAGCGCTGCTGGTGGGCAAGGGTGCGCATTTTATCACGTAATGGGTTGAGTAGATTTTCCGGCTGGCTCGTGAGTGCCAGCAAGGCGCGGTCGACTATCTGAGAGTAAGAGACCTCGCTTACTTCCCCTGAGCAAGGACAAACGCCTGCTCCTATTTGAGCTGCAACACAGGGTCCAGTTGCCGCTCGTCGCGGTACCCGTTTGTTGCAACGGCGGAGCGGCAAAACAGCCTCAATCGCATCGACTACGTCTCGGGCTATGCGCCGAGAGGAGATAGGACCTAGGTAAAAGCCACCGTCTCCCTTGGGTTCACTTACTACCGATAATCGGGGAAATCGTTCTGCCAAGGTCAATTTTACATATGCGTATTTAGACCAATTTTTCGAACGCCGATTAAACCGGGGCTGGAGGTCTTGGATTAGTCGGAGTTCAAGAATTTCCGCGTGCAGCGGTCCAACACACACCGTGTGCTCGATTGTTTCCGTCTCCCGAAGGAGTTGTTCAACCTTTCGACGGTTGTCCGTCGAAAAATATGATCGGACACGAGCTCGAATATTGGACGCTTTGCCGACGTAGAGAACTTCTCCTCTTTTGTTGATGAATCGATAGACCCCATGGGAACGCGGAAGATCTTCTGTTAGACGAAGCTTTCTGGCCTGGGGGTGGCGTTCCATTTTTGGCAACTGTTGCAGGTCGTCAAGTCCTAGAACCCCCAAAGATGAAGCCTGTTCAAGAAGGTGATGGAGTAAATCAGCCGTGGCTTTGGCATCGTCTAAGGCTCTGTGGCTCGGTTGATTGTTTAGGCGTAAGCAACGCGCCAATGTTGAAAGTTTGTGGTTTGGTACGTCATTTCGAATCAAGCGGCGCGAGATAGCCAATGTGTCGATTCTTTGGCCTTTCCATGGCTCCCTACCGGACCTTTCTAGGGCGGCATTCAAGAAACCGAGATCAAACCCAACGTTGTGTCCGACAATCACTCCGCCCCCCAAAAATTCTAAAAGTGTAGGAAGAACATGTTCAATCTTTGGAGCACGCGACACCATCGCGCTGGTAATGCCGGTAAGAATCATTATCTCTGGCGGCACAGCGCGTCCTGGATCGATGAGTGTCTGAAATGTCCCAAGCTCTTTGCCGCCTTGATACTTGATGGCGCCGATTTCGGTGATCCTGTCGCTGCTTCTTCGGCCACCAGTTGTTTCGAAATCAAGAACGCAGAAGGTGACTTCGTGTAAGGGTGTGCCAAGGTCGTCTAAGGATTGCTGAAACACGTTTACAAATATAGCGAACAAGTGTTCGACTGACGATCATCTAATGGTCACGTCCTGGTTTGTGAACGGCCGGTTATCCTCCCTAGGAGGCTTCTTTTTCGGTCTTTATCAGCAGTGACTTCGACAGTAGTCAGGGCAGCAGCGAAATCGGCCCCACTCTGGAACCGATCATCGGGTATTTTAGACATCGAGCGCAGAATAATTTCTGCTAGATCCTCAGGAACTCCCGCTTCGCGCGGATCCGGCGGAGAGAGTTTGACGTGGGCGTGCAAAAGCTCGTTTCTTTCGCCATAGAAGGGAGCGGATCCAACGGCTAAGCGGTAGAGGGTCGCTCCGAGGCTGTAGAGATCTGTTCTCTCGTCCACACGCCCGCCGATCGCTTGCTCGGGGGCTAAGAACATCGGCGAGCCGTAGACCCTGCCTTCTGGTGGAGGTGGTCCGGCCAAGTCGTGAGCGAGACCAAAATCAAAAAGCACCGCACGCTCAACTTGGTGATCCAGCATGATGTTAGATGGTTTGACGTCTCTGTGAATTATGCGCCGATCGTGAACTAGGTCCAACGCAGAACACATTTGTTGGATAGTCCCAATTCGTTCCGTTAGAGGCAACGGTTTAGACGACTGGACACGATCCCAAAGTGTCTCACCTTCGATTAGCTCAATCTCCATGTAATGGGTGCCAGCTATGACGCCAGCTTGCATAGCCTTAAGGACGTTTGGGTGGTCGACACGAACCATGAGTTCATATTCCTGCTCAAATAGAGAGCGGATCTCTTGTCTGGCCTCGGCGAAGGGAGTCAGGACCTTAAGGGCGACCTCAGTGCCGTCACGTAGTTCTGCTCTGTAGACGTGAGCTACCGTTCCGCGGCCTAAGAGTTCTTTAATGCTGTAAGGCCCATACTGCCGACCTACCCAAATGTCTGCTTCGTTGGCGAACATTTCAATCCCTGGAATAGAGCACACTCTTCGCTTTGAGCCGGCATAGCTGCTGGCCCGATGGTGTCTCACCCCAGTTTTACCCTGTCTTACTGCTCAGACAAAGCACAAGTAGATAGTGAGAGGCAATCCGATGACCACGCATCCAATTATCAGAGTCGCTCCCAGCGCACCCGTTTCCGAAGATGAGTCACTGCTAATTGATTGCGACCGTTGTGAGTATTTAGGGTCGCACACCTGCGATGACTGTCTGGTCACCTACCTCTGTAGGTCGGACCGCACCTCAGTTGTAATTGAATTATCCGATATTCGGGCTCTACGAAAACTCGGCCGCTCAGGCTTGATTCCAGAATTGAAGTTGCGGAAATCTGTAGGATCGGAATCTGACCGGTAACTTTTAAGAACGTAGGTCTGTCAGCTCGCTTAGCGTTGGCTGCTTTTCCCTTTCGTCCTTCTGGAAGTGTCGTGGTGCAGGTTCCCAATCTCGAAGATATTAAACTCGTGGCGAAAAATGCTGGACTAGATGACCTATCGGTAACCGGAGTTGAACCGCTAAAAGAAGCTCGTCTTGCGATTGAAGATCGAAAACGTCAGGGTCTTCATGCCGGGATGCACTTCACATACGGCAACCCGGAGCGGGCGACGGACCCCTCACAGCTGTTCGAAGGAGCGCAAAGCGTTTTAGTTGCGTTACGGAGCTACAAATCTGCTTCCGTTGAGGGCTTTGACCTTCGTTCGCCGGAGACGGAAATTAGTGTTGACGGTCCTGAAGGATCGGTCGCTTCCTATGTCTGTTCTGACGAATATGGAATGCTCCGTCAGGGATTGATGAAGGTTGTTAGCTATCTGGAAAGCTTTGGAGCGCGCGCCGAGGTAGTGATGGACGACAACCGGCTTGCTGATCGAGCTATTGCGGCTAAAGCTGGCCTTGGTTGGTTAGGAAGAAACACGATGTTGCTGCACCCAGATCTGGGCTCTTGGACAGTGATTGGCTCAGTCGTGACCGATATAGCCTTTAAGCAAGAAGTAGAGAAGGTACCCGACGGTTGCGGTACTTGCCGGCGTTGCAGTGTTGACTGTCCTACGGGAGCTATTGACGAGTTTGGCGTTCTGGATGCCAATAGATGTTTGGCCTGGCTGCTACAAGCCAAAGGAATTTTTCCCAGGCAATATCGAACGGCGCTTGGTGATCGACTTTACGGTTGCGACGACTGCCAAGTTCTCTGCCCTGTGAACGACACGGCGATAGAGGGTGCAAGGGCGGCAGTGCCCAGAGAGGCCAAGGTCGATATCGTCGCTCTGCTTCATAGCTCTGATGACGAGCTCATGAATCAATATGGGCACTGGTATATCCCGAGGAGGCGACCTGAGTATTTGAGAAGAAATGCTTTAGTCGTTCTGGGAAATAGTCAGAGCGGAGATGACCCAGAAGTAGAGCGGGTATTGGCGAATTGTCTGGCATCTACTCACGCGCTGGTTCGTAGTCATGCAGTGTGGGCGGCTCTTCGTTTGGGCAAGAGGCATCTCATCGGGCCTGACGAAATGAGGTCACTGACGGAGAATGACCCTGAAGGCCTTGTTCGAACCGAACTAGAAGAATGGGGAATATTGGCGGACCCGGTCAGCTCATGAAAAAACACCTTCTCGTAACGAACGACTATCCCCCTAAGGTCGGGGGGATTCAGAACTACCTATGGGAATTATGGCGTCGATTGCCTGCTGACAAGGTCACTGTTCTGACTCCGAATCACCGGGATGCTGCGGAGTTTGACCAAGCGCAAAAACATCGGGTCGTCAGAGATGAGCGGAAAGTCTTTCTACCAACTCGAAAGCTTGCTAATGAGATTAGAAGTTTAGCGAATGAGGTAGAAGCGGAATTGGTAGTGATTGACCCCGCGCTTCCGTTGGGTCACTTAGCTCTAGGGTTGGGCATTCCTTATGCCGTTGTTGCTCACGGGGCTGAAATAACAGTTCCGGGACGACTTCCGGGAGCTCGATTCTTGCTGGGCCGGGTGCTGAGAGGCGCCGAGTTTGTCGTGACGGCCGGTGGGTACCCAGCGAATGAAGCGTCTAGAGCGGCTGGCCGGATATTGCAAACGATCGAAATTCCTCCTGGTGTTGATCAAAACCGGTTTTTGCCGCGTGAACGCGCTGAACAATTGAGAAACAGGAAAGATTTCGGGCTCACCGAAGCTCCACTGGTTGTCGGTGTGAGCCGCCTCGTTCCTAGAAAGGGGTTCGATCGAACCATCGAAGCCGTAGCATCCCTTCGAGATTTGATACCGGGAATACAGCTGGCGATAGCTGGCACAGGCAGGGACAGCAAGCGACTAGAGCGCATATCTCAAAGACTGAACTTCCCCGTCCATTTATTAGGTCGCGTATCTGAGTCTGAGCTACCGACAATTTTTGCTATGGGTGATGTGTTCGTGATGCCATGTCGCAATAGGTGGGCGGGTCTAGAGCAAGAGGGTTTCGGGATAGTTTTTACAGAAGCAGCTGCTTCAGGTGTTCCTCAGGTTGCTGGCCGTTCCGGTGGTGCTCACGAAGCTGTTGTTGATGGAGTTACGGGAATTGTTGTGGACGAGCCAAGTCAAGCAAATGCAGTCGCCGACGCGATCCTTTCGATTCTTCAGAACCCTGAGCAGGCTAGAGAGATGTCTGAAGAAGGGAGAAAGAGATCCGTCGATTTACTTTCTTATGATCTTTTGGCTGAACGCCTGATGAAGGCTCTCACATGAGTAAGGACTTGGTTCGGGATGGCGGTAACCCAGGGCAGTATTTGCTGCGTTTGGCCTGGCTCTCGACAATCCTCCTAGCGATAGTCGCTGCCTTAGGGCTCGCGGCCTCTGAAGACTTTCTCCCGTTTGTAGTAGCTGTTTCGTCTTCGATGTTTCTCTTAGGTTCCTTCTTGTTGTTGCTTGGCTTGCTCTACGGGCTGCGACGTAGCCGAGCTGAAATAGTCACAGTTGCTGGATTGTTTTTGCTTCAAGGCAGTGCCCCGTCAATGGTCAGGCGAGTCTTTGCTTGGTCGATAGCGTTTCAATTTGCGATCGCGTTTAGTGCGGCAGCGGTAGAGCCCTATACCGAAATTGCATTCACGATTTTGGCACCGATGCTGCCCTTAGGCTCAGCAGCTCTATGGTCAGCCCAGCACGGATTCTTCGTTCAACGTGGTAGCGGCCCCGCTTAGCACTCGACGCGTGGCACAATGAGAGGATCGTTGGGTTAGGAAATGCTGATGATCGACAAATTAAAAGTTTCTCGTGTCGTCAATGCTGATGCTTCAAAGTGTCACGCCTTAGTAGCGGACGTTGAAAGTTACGCCTCTTGGGTCAGTGACCTTCGCGAGGTGTCGGTGGACGCTCGAGATGAAGAAGGACGGGCGACCGAGGCAACGTTTCGAGTGGTAGCTATGGGAAGAAGCGCAACTTACTCACTTCTGTATGACTACTCAGATTCACCAAAGCTCATTAGATGGGAGCTGGCGAGCGGCGACATTATTAAGCGCCTCGATGGTAGTTACACATTTGACGGGGTGGTTGATGATTCGAACCAGACTGAAGTTACATATGAGTTGGCTATTGAACTAGCAATACCATTACCGGGATTCGTCAAGAGAAGAGCTGAAGGGCGAATTGGGCACGCCGCGCTCGACGACTTCCAATCCGAAGTAGAAAAGTAGTGAGAACTGTCAGGAGCTGAGTTCTCTGATAGTTGTTTCAAATAACGCTCGTACTTTATGTACCCTCAAGGTCTGTGGAGTTCCGACGCATAAGTAATTTGCCGCCCTATGTCTTTACGATTATCGATTCGTTAAAAGTCGAGCGAAGAAGACAAGGTGCAGACGTAATTGACTTGGGGTTTGGAAATCCAGATATCCCTTCTCCAGCTACCGCTGTGACGAAACTGAGCGAAGCAGCCGAGAACGATCGTAATCATCGATACTCGGCGAGTCGTGGAATCCCGAAGCTCCGCGAAGCGGTCGCAGCCTTGTACCAACGGCAGTGGGGAGTTTCATTAGACCCGGAGTCAGAAATAATCAACACGATTGGGGCGAAAGAGGGTTTCTCGCACCTGATGTGGACTCTGCTTGCGCCCGGGGATGCTTGCCTAGTACCGGCACCCTCATATCCGATTCATATTTTTGGACCGCTGTTTACTGGTGCAAATGTTCGCGAGGTACCGTTAACTACGGGCGAGGATTTCTTCGACTCGCTAGTCGAGAGATTTGAATATTCGTGGCCCCGACCTCGGGTTATAGTGTTGTCTTTTCCACATAATCCGACGACCACATGCGTGGACCTATCTTTTATGCAACGACTAGTTGACTTCGCTCGGGAACGTGAAGTCGTTTTAGTGCATGACTTTGCCTACGCCGACCTTGGTTTCGATGGTTATCGACCCCCTTCGATAATGCAAGCTGAAGGAGCTAAAGAAGTAGCGGTGGAGTTTTACAGCCTTACTAAATCTTTCTCCATGGCGGGTTGGAGAGTCGCCTTCTGTGTGGGTAATAGCGAAGTGGTGGGAGCTCTCGCCAAGCTCAAGAGTTATCTTGATTATGGGACTTTTCAACCGATCCAGATTGCGGCAACTGTCGTAATGAATGAGGAACTTGATTACCCGAGAGAAGTAAACGAGATATACCAATCTCGACGCGACAGTCTCATCCGTGGTCTTTCGCGCATTGGGTGGGAGATCGAGCCACCCAAAGGAACGATGTTCGTCTGGGCACCGATTCCAGAGCCTTATCGTGAAATGGGCTCAGTCGGCTTCTGTAAGCATCTTGTTGAAGAAACCAACGTGGCTTTGTCACCTGGCGTTGGTTTTGGGCCGGGTGGTGAAGGGCACGTTCGGTTCGCACTGGTCGAAAATGAGCATCGTATTCGGCAAGCCGTAACCCAATTAGGTACCGGTTTGGAGCGTCTCTGTTGAAGTAGGGATCAATCCAATGCCCAGTTTCGTGATCTCTCGACTGCTCTTCGCCAATTGCGGTGCGAAGCGTCACAAGCAACTCTGTTATCTCTAGGATCGAATGCTTTGTCTAGCTGCCAAGCAGCACTGATCTCTTCTGGTTTGTTCCAGACCCCTTCAGCGAGTCCGGCAAGCATTGCCGCTCCTAAGGCAGTTGTTTCGGTAATGACTGGGCGAGCTACTCGAACGCCTAATTGATCGGCTTGAATTTGGAGTAGTAAATCCATAACAGCGGCTCCGCCGTCAACACGCATTTCGTGGACAGGTGTGCCTCCGGCTTTGGACATAGCTTCCACAACGTCTCTAGTCTGAAAAGCAATAGATTCAACTACAGCTCGCGCCAGATGGCCTCGTCCTGTTCCTCCTGTTAAGCCCATGATGGTGCCGCGAGCGCGAGAATCCCACCAAGGACTTCCCAAACCGGCGAAAGCTGGTACGAAGAAAACATCTCCCGTGTCTTCGACTGAAGCTGCAAGATCGCTAATCTCTGACGCTTCCTTGATTATTCCTAACCCGTCGCGTAGCCACTGGATTGCCGCTCCGGTAACAAAGACCGATCCTTCTAACGCGTAAGTTGGCCCATTTCCTAAATCCCATGCCACCGTGGTCAGTAAACCTTCAACGGGCTGGGGGCAATCGGTTCCTGCGTTCATGAGGATGAAAGATCCGGTTCCATAAGTATTTTTAGTCATACCGGGTTCAAGGCAGGCTTGGCCAAATAATGCGGACTGTTGATCGCCGGCAACACCGCTGATTGGGATATCAGCGCCCAGAGCGGTCGTTTGAGCGGTGAGGCCGAAGCTTCCCGAAGAGGGAAGCACTTCAGGCAAGCTTGACTCGGGAACGCCGAACAGTTGACAAAGTTCCGGTGACCAAGATCCATCGTGAATGTCGTAAAGGAGAGTTCTTGATGCATTACTCACGTCGGTTGCATAACTTGCGCCACCGGTTAACTTCCAAATGATCCAACTATCGATGGTCCCAAATGCTAGATCTGGGCTTAGTTCTACCATCCCGTTTTTGAGCAGCCATTCAATTTTTGTTCCGGAGAAATAGGGATCAATGACTAAGCCTGTTGCCTGGCGAATCTGATCAAGGTATCCGTTTTCTAATAACTCATCGCATCGACTAGAAGTTCGTCGGTCCTGCCAAACAACGGCATTGCAAATAGGTTCGCCCGACCTGAGGCTCCAAGCCAGCACTGTTTCGCGTTGGTTGGTTATGCCGATTGCAGCGACTGGGTCGTAAATTAAACCTTTGAGTTCGGTGAGGGTTGATTGGACTGACTCCCAAATCTCATTCGGGTCATGTTCGACCCAGCCCGGGCGCGGAAAGTACTGCTTGAACTCTTTATATGAAAGGGCAACCTGTTGGCCTTGCTCATCGATAGCGAAGGACCTAACACCGGTTGTTCCTGCGTCTATGGAAACCACTATGGCCATGATGACAACTTATCGTTTGCGAGTCTCTTGTAATTAGGTAGGAGCGACAGGTTCTAACTCCTTGCCTAGGGCGGTACCGTTGGGGCGGTGAGAATCCTCATAGTTGGCGCTGGAGAAGTCGGTAGTTACGTAGCTGCACGGCTATCCCGCGAGGGTAACGATGTGGTGGTTGTCGACGAGTTGAGGGACCCGTTAACCAAGATCGAAAGAGACAACGATATTCTGACCGTGGTTGGAGATGCGACTAATCCAAGCACGCTCCATGAAGCCGAAGTCGAAAAAGCCGAAGTTCTGGTTGCTGTTACCCAGAGCTACAAAACGAATCTCCTCGTTTGTCTTCAAGCGCGACAAGCTCGCGGCGAAGAACCGCTATCTACTATCGCGCGAATCGATGACCGGGAGCTACGAGGTCCAGCTGGCCGAAAAATTCGAGAGGCAATGGGAGTTGACCTAGTTCTTGATCCGGACGAGCAAACCGCTGCAGCAATTCAGGAGTTGTTGCTCTATCAAGGAGCCAGAAACTTATTTGAGATGGCCGGGGGAGAGGTGCTCCTTGTTGGTGCCCGGCTTTCTGAAAGCGCGCCTGTTGTGGGTCGGTCGGTGCGTGAAGTTGGCACGGCATATGAACCCGAATGGGATTTCATCTTCGGAGAGATAATTCGAGATGGAGAAAGTCACGTGGTTCGCGAAGATATGGTTCTTCAAGCACAAGATTTACTTCGAGTGATCTGTCGCCGTAAGGGCCGCCGCGAGTTGATGTCTCTGCTGGGGCTTCAAAGAACGGAAGTAAAGAGAGTCATGTTGTTGGGTGGTGGGCGCACTGCTGAACTCCTAGCTCAGCGACTTCAAGACAGAGGTGTGGAAGTCGCGATTGTTGAGCTGAACAAGCAGCGGTGCGAAGCCTTGGCGGAGAAATTACCCGGGTGTCTTGTTTTCGAGGGAGATATTACTGACACGGATCTGCTCTCCTCAGAACGTGTTGGGGATTTTGATGCAGTAGTAGCATCCACGGGCCAAGACGATGCCAATGTTCTTGCATGCCTGTATGCGAAATCTATGGGTGCTCCAGAAACTATTGCTGTCGTTCACAGACTGAGCTTGCTGCCTCTCTTGGAGCAAGTGGGTATTGATGCGGCCCTGTCGCCCCGAACGGCCAGTGCAAATAGTGTGTTGAGGTATGTGCGCGGTGATGTAGCAGCTGTAGCGACATTCTTGGAAGGCGACGTTGAAGTAGTCGAATTCGAAGTTGCACCTGATGCGCCTGCCGACGGTTCGGCAGTAAAGGATCTTGGGGTGTCCGGGAATGTTTTGCTTGCCGCGATCGTTCGCGATGGGAATGCCCACATAGCTCGAGGTCGCAGTGTTTTAAGAGCTCGAGACCATGTGATTGTTTTTGCGAAGCCCCATTTAGTGGATGAGGTGAAGCAGGCATTCGGGTGACCCCTAGGCCTCCTGTGAGGGCCTCGGCCCCGGCGTTTCTTCAACGCCTGACTTCCAAGATACTGTCGGGATCTGGATCTTTCGTGCAACGGTTATCCAAGGGGAAAATGGAATCTGCTGTTGGCGTCACCGTCGGGGCGGTATGGGTTCTAAGCGCACCCGTTTTCGTTTTTTGTGCAGCTGTTGATTTCTTGGATCGTGGTCCCGATTGCATTCCGCTTCTAGTCTCGGGGCTGATAGTCGGGCTCCTAGGCCTGCTGGTAGTTCGGTTGAGCAGCTTTCCTTCGAGTTTGCCTGTCTCTCGGCTATTCGCCTCGGTAGTTAGTGGTGCGGTAGCTGCACTAATTGCTGTAACTGTTGCCCACCTAGCTACCGATACTTCTATCGCTCTTGATGTTGCATTGGTAGAGGCTGCAGCCACTGTCACTGGTACTAATGCGTCGACTCTCAATGCAGACTCCATGTCGCTAGGGGTGACGCTGTTACGAGCGTTAGGGCAGTGGCTGTCGGCTGGTGCGATAATCGTGGTCTTGGTGCGGGTGATGCCGCACCTTGGGGTAGGAGGCTTAGACGCTGATGGCGGGGTTGCCACTAGGTCAGCTCGACGACTCGCTCCCCGGAGCGGTTCCACTATGGCGAGGCTGGTGAGCTTGTATATCGGCTTGACAGTTTTGTGCGCTTTTGCGTACCTCGTGGCTGGGATGCCTTGGATGGACAGTTGGATTCACTCTTTCACAACGCTTTCCTCGGGCGGATTCTCTACCCGTTCCGGTTCAATCGGTGCCTTTGATTCACCTGCTATTGAATGGGTCGCGATCGTTGGCATGGTGGTCGCCGGAACGAGTCTCCCCTTAATGTTTAGGGCTCTGCGTCGAGGGGACTTACATCGTTTCGTTCGAAGTGTTGAGTTTCGAACTTATATCGGATTGATTTTGATTTCAGTGGTGGCGTGTATTGCGTGGTCCGATACCTGGCCGACGGTAAGTGACTTACGTCACTCTCTCTTTGCTGTCGTTTCGGCTTTGTCTACCACGGGTTATCTAGCCGGCGACCTGGAATCAGTCTCTTATGGGTCAGAAGCGGTACTTCTTGTTTTGATGGTTGTTGGTGGCATGTCTGCGTCGGTTGCTGGTGGCTTTAAGGTAATGCGTTTCATGGTTTTAGGGCGGTATATACGTCGTGAACTTCGCCGAAGTATCCACCCTGCTCTAGTTGGGAAAATTCACTTAGGTCGATCAGTCATCGGGGAAGTCGCGTTATCAAGGATAATCGGCGAGCTTTTCCTGGCGAGTATGACCATCATTCCGATAGCGATGTTGTTTTCGGCCGATGGATTGGATTTAGAAGCTGCGATTTCATTCGCTGTGTCGTCGTTATCGAACGTGGGATTTGCTTTTGGTCTTGGAGGCCCGGACGGACATCTACAAATGATGGGGGCAGTTGGGCACTTGGCTGCGGCTCTCATGATGTTGGTAGGCAGAGTTTCGATAACTCCGGTTCTAGTGACTCTGGGGGGAGTTGGTGAGCCGCTTCAACAGAAAGTTCGCCATATGCGTAGAACTGCGACCAGGGAAGTGTTGCGTTGAGACGACTGGCAGTTACACCGGTCCGTGTTGTGGGCGCAGGACTTCTTGCCGTGGCTGCTGCGATGGTTCTGTCTGTTTTCGTGGCTCTTATTGATGGCGGCGGCGGTGGATTCGGGCTTACTGCAGCAGCCATCGTGACAGGAGGTATTGGAGCTGTTTGTTTCTTGGGTTCCAGAGTTTCTCCGAGCGCTGACGCAGCTCTCGCCTTTGCGTCTGTTGCATGGAGTTGGTTGGCGGTTTCGTTGGCAGGGACACTTCCATTTTTGTTTGCGGGAGTCATATCTTGGGCGCACTTTGACGACGCTCTATTCGAATCAATTTCTGGTTTCACATGCACAGGGTCGACTATTTTGTCCGACTTCGGTGCGGTGCCTCAAAGTATTCTTTTCTACCGCAGTCTGACTCAGTGGCTTGGCGGGATGGGCCTAGTTGTATTGGCGGTAGCTGTGTTGCCAGCGCTAGGAATAGGGGGTTTGGATCTCATAGCTAGCGAGGCTCCAGGCCCCACTGCCGATCGACTCTCTTTGAAAGTGCGAGATACGGCTAGGCGACTTTGGTTGTTGTATGGAGCTGCGACCTGCATTCTCGCAATTGTGTTGTTCTTAGTTGGTATGTCGGTTTTCGACGCTGTCACCCATGCATTCACAACTATTGCGACCGGCGGGTACTCACCACATGCTGAGTCCATTGCTTACTTTGACTCATTTGTGGTCGAGCTGGTTGTAATTGCTGGAATGTTGTTCGCCGGGGCTAACTTTTCAATGCATTGGCGCGCACTGTCCGATGGGATCAGAGCCTACGGGAGCGTATCTGAGACTCGTTGGTACGTTTCTTTAATCGCAGGCGCCTGTGTGATCCTTATATTGGTGAACCATGGAGAACTTGAATGGTTTCAAAACTTCAGAGAATCTCTTTTCTATGCAGTTTCGCTAGGTTCGAACACCGGTTTCGGAAGCTCCAATTACGTTATGTGGATGCCCGCTGCCCACATCACGCTTCTGGTGTTGATGTTAGTTGGGGGAATGAGCGGATCTACCGCAGGTGGAATGAAAGTGTTGCGGTTGCAAGTAGTTATTCGGTACTCGTTTAGAGAGTTGATGCGAGCTCGTCACCCCAGTGCGGTCATCCCTATTCGCTTGGGTAGCGGCACCATCGAAGAACAAATTGCAGCGAAAGTTGTTGGTTTTGTATTGCTTTATTTGGGGTTAATCGTTACCGGAGGCGTTGTTTTATCAGGCTTGGGCGTTGATCCGCTTACCGCTTTCAGCGGTTCTGTGTCTGCTTTGGGAAATGTCGGCCCAGCGCTAGGCGAAGCTGGTCCAAGTAGCAATTTTTTGGTGTTTCCGAGAGCTGCGCGAGTTGTCTTGATGATGATGATGGCTCTTGGTCGCCTCGAATTATTCCCTGCCATGTTGATGCTGGTAGCGAGTCTTAGAGGGCTCGGTCAGCTTCAACGCTCACGAGAACAAATGAAATAAGTTCGGAGGGCGCTTACTGCGAAAAGGGAGTCAACGACAAGTAATCGTCGACAGTGAGGGGTGATGGTAGTCGTCCTTCCAGAACCTCCTCGATGAGTCCTTCGCCATCAGGTAGCTGAACGGGTCTGCCTTCAAGAAAGAATACGACCCCTTGCGTATCGCTTACTAGGCCTGATGCGGTTAGAACTAGTTGCGCTGAAGCCCGAATGCGCTGCTCACCCTCTATTTCAAAGAACGTTTGGTTCAGGTGGATCGAAATGGTGTTATTCCTGAGTAAAGCCACGTCGACTATTGCGGTTCCTGCTGGGATCGCAGAGGCAAACCCGCCTTCAGCTTCGGTTTCGCTAGGACCCTCCAGGAGGTTGTTCAGTGGCGCATCAAGAAATACAGGAGTTGGAAGGGGACGTTGAATTTCGGTTAGTAAGTCGTCTTTGAAGAAATAGACAGGATGGATTGTGAAGTCAGCAGAGGGTCTGAAATCTTTAGTTCCTGGGGTTTCCGAAGGAAAAACATCGTTTGGGACCGAGAGTGACGTCGGTTGAGTATCGGAGCTCAGTCCACAGCCGAGGAGAGCTAGAAACAGTAATTGGACGGCGAAGATATGTGACACCTTGGTTGGTCTCATCGATGACCTGCTTTAGGAAGTAAAACGACGAAGCGTGCTCCTGGTTGGCCTTCTTTTCCTTCGACGTGGGCTGAGCCCCCGTGGCGGCGCGCGTGTTCATCTACGAGAGCTAATCCCAGACCGGCCCCATCTCCAGTGCCGCGTTTGCGTGCTGCTGCACCACGTGTGAAGCGCTCGAAAATGAGCTCGCGTTCAGATGGGGCTACGCCGGGCCCATCATCCTCAACCGCTATTTCAATATCTGTTCCTGTGGACGTCACAACTATTCGGGTAGCTCCGTCCCCATATTTTTCAGCATTTCGTAAGAGGTTGTCGAGCACCTGAGCCAAGCGTCTTTTGTCTCCCATGACTAATCCTCCCTGAGCACTGTTAGAGACCTCGAGTTTGATGCGGTCATCTGCTGATGCCAAGGTTGCTTTTACTAATTCCTCGATATTGACTAAGTCGTTCTCCATTGGGCCTGAATCCGAACGGGAAAGATCTAGTAAGTCTTGCACTAGGTTTTCGAACCTGATGACTTCATCGTTGAGGAGATCTAAAGCTTGTTGGGTGCGCTCTGAAAGTTCTTCGCGACGATGCTGTACAACTTCGATAGAAGCTCGAAGTGTCATCAGGGGGGATCGAAGTTCGTGACTTACGTCTGACGAGAATCGCGCATCGCGGGTGATCCGGGTTTCCATCGCCGCAGCCATTTCATTAAATGAGGTAACCAGAGCATCGAGGTCCGGATCTTTGACTTCCTCAAGTCGCGTGTCAAAACGTCCGTGTGCAATAGATCTGGCCGCATCTGAAATGTCTGTTAGTGGCCTGAGTAGGCCCCCACTGGCCCACAGGCCGATACCAACTCCAACGAGAACAGTTAGCGCACCGCCGACTAAAAGAATTAGGGCGAGACTTTCTAGAGTGTTCTCTACCTCAGCCAGGGGTACCACTTCAAAATAAGCGACTTCGTTAAAGGTGGAAGCTGCACTTGGTCGGAGTTGGAGTCCAAACGCTAAAACTGGTTCATCGTCCAGCCGGTACCGCATGGTCTTAGCTTCGGGAAACTCGACTGCCGACATGACCAATGGTGCGGGTACGTCGTTTGGCGTGAGGGAGAGCGAAACCCAGGTTTCGTCTCCTGTGCGCACGATAGAACGGCTTCCACTGAGACTTGGCAAGGACTCTAATAGTTGCGTGAGATCAGGATTTTCTGCACGAAGCGAACTCTGAACTTGGCGAGCGTTCGCGAAAAATTGACGTTGGGATGACTCTTCACGCTGCTGAAGCATGCTTTGCCGAGACAGCCCATAGGTAATAACGACTAGGACTAATGCGGCAATAGCGGCTCCTAAAGTAAAGGCGCCGATCACCCGCGTTCGCAGAGGTAGGCGGCGCCAAAGTAGGCCGCTGGTCTTCATTGCTAAGCCTGAAGCTTGTAGCCCATGCCTCTTACCGTTACTACATGGCGAGGATGCGCAGGGTCGGTTTCAACTTTGGTTCTTAGGCGGCGAACATGAACATCGACTAGCCGTCCATCTCCGAAATAGTCGTAACCCCAGACTTCTTCGAGTAGGTGTTCACGGCTCAGTACTTTTCCGGCCTGATCTGAAAGTTCGCATAGAAGATGAAATTCTGTTTTAGTTAGATGAATTTCTGTGCCGCTCTTTCGGACCACTCCCTCTTCGGGAATTATCTCAAGGTCGCCGACTGTCCTCGGAGATGAAGTGGAGTCTTCTGGTTTGACCCGCCTGAGTAGAGCTCGTATCCGAGCGGACAGTTCCTTTGGTGCGATCGGTTTGGTGACGTAGTCGTCCGCCCCTGCTTCCAGCCCGGCAACGACATCATGGGTGTCATCTCTGGCGGTTACCATAATTATTGGGACGTCACTTGCTCCTCGCAACGACCGACAAACTTCAAATCCGTCGATGCCAGGTAGCCCTATGTCGACAAGAACTAGGTCAGGGGTCCTTGAATTGAATACCTCCAAAGCTTGTTCGCCAGTCTCTGCCTCCAGGACACTCCAACCCTCGTCCTCGAGTGCAAACCGAACCGCGGTTCGAATTCGCTCGTCGTCCTCAATGGTCAGGATCTTGATAGTCACAGGTTAAATATTGGCCGACGCGGAGCCAAATTGGGAGGCATTAGCGACTTCAGCCTTATTTATTGCGTTATTAAGTTCTTCCCAGAGGTTCGGACCAGAGGCAATGATGCGTTTCTTGTCCGCTTCGTATGTGGCGATTCCCCCGGATCCTCGGACTACCTGGATCCCAGCGGCGACGTCCCACCAGTTGACCCCGGTTTCGTAGAAAGCGTCGAGACGACCGCTTGCGACTGAACAAAGATCAACTGCACAAGAGCCTGAACGACGGATATCTCTCACCTGAGAGATGAGTTCGGTAATGATCATCGCTTGGGAACGACGCACCGCCGGCTGATATGCGAAACCAGTGCCGAGGAGCGCAACAGATAAATCTGAGCAAGAGTTGACCTGGATTTCTCGGCCATTCCTTGTTGAGTGCTTTCTGACTTGCGACGCATGTAGTTCGTCTAGGGCGGTATCAAAGACCACGCCGATAACAGGAATCTCCTTGAATTCGACACCAATTGAAACTGCGTGGCTGGGAAACTCGTATAGATAGTTGACGGTCCCATCTAGTGGGTCTATTACCCAACGAAAGCCCGAAGTTCCCTGAATCGAAGTGTCTTCTTCTCCAAGAATCGCATCTTGGGGTCTGAGTTGGCGCAGTGCAGTGACTATAAGGCGTTCTGATTCGCGGTCAACGTTGCTGACTGGATCTGTTGCACTAGATTTTGAATCGACATCCCCAGTTTCTCGGCGCAGGTGTACTTCACCTGCCTGATTAGCTAGATCAATAGCTAAATCGTGAAGCTCACTTAATTCTCCTGGGTTTGGCAGCAAACTACTCACCTCCGTCTAGCCCGCACAGATGCGACATCGCTCCACTCCGCCATAGCTCTGAGGACAAGGACAGCGACTATGGCTACCCCGACAGAAGCTGCGATTGAACCCAGAAGGCTGCCTATGAGGACCCAAAGTTGTTGTTTTTCGCCCCATTGGAGCCGACCTAAAGCGAAACCCATCAGACCGCCGCAGATGCTTGCGACGATTACTGCAGAGAAAGCTAAAGCTCTAGCTAAGACAGAGGGCAAAGCGCTTGGCACCTCGAAACTTTGAGGTCCTTGAATCGGGTCTAGCCTCTGGTCGGAACGTTTGGCCACCTGACCATGGTATTGCATGTCGTTGCCGAAGAGATAGTGATGGCAGACTCTTGTAATGCGAAGTTGGGCTGTGGCAGGAGGAGTGATAGCGAACGCCGATCGGATACTAATGGTTCACAACCATCGTCGGGGAGGTCGCACTGATTGGAGTACTCCAGGCGGAGTGATTGATGATGGAGAGACAGTCTTAGAAGGATTAAGTAGGGAAGTGGAAGAAGAGACCGGACTGATAGTTCGGGATTGGACTGGTCCCCTATACACAGTTTGGGCGGAAGCTGTCGACATGAACTGGACCCTGCGAGTTGAGGTGCACTTGGCGAATAGCTATCTAGGAGAACTCAATATCGACGACCCTGATGGAATAGTGAGGGAGGCCAGGTGGGTTCAACGAGAGGCGATAGACGAGCTACTCGACGGCCAACAGCTTTGGTTAAGGGAACCGTTGATGGGTTACCTGAACGGTGATCTTCCAGAGACAGGCGAATACCGTTATCGGATCCTTGGAAGTGGTGACAGCGAATTTCGTGTCGAGCGAATCTAGCTTTGGGGCTGTTGTGGCCAGGATTTATATGAACATTGTTGGAGCGTTCTGAAGTCGTGGCTGACTTGTCGATTTTGCACGTGGATATGGATGCTTTTTATGTTGAAGTAGAGCGGCAGGATGACTCTTCGCTGATTGGCAAGCCTGTAATTGTTGGCGGCGACTCAGAGCGGGGCGTGGTTGCCTCCGCGAGCTACGAAGCTCGTTCGATGGGCGTGCGGTCGGCGATGTCGAGTGTGGTCGCAAGAAATCTTTGTCCGGATGCTGTGTTTGTTCGTTCTAACTTTTCCCGTTATCGGGAGGTGTCACGGCAAGTGCACCAAATTTTGTATTCAGTTACACCTGAGTTAGAACCGATAGCCCTAGACGAAGCTTTCCTTGACGTAGGTGGCGCTCACAAATTATTTGGGAGTTCAGAGGAAATAGCGTGGCAGATCCGAAATGATGTTCACGAAACCGTGGGACTTGATTGCTCTGTGGGTGTTGCTAGCTCAAAGTTGTTGGCAAAGTTGGCATCAGTCGCGGCTAAGCCACAGGCAGACCCCGACGGAGTTAAACCTGGTCTGGGCGTGTTCGTTGTTTTTCAAAACGAGGCAGACGACTTTCTGAAGAAACACCCGGTCGAGGCGCTATGGGGAGTTGGAAGAGTGACTCTTAAAAAACTGAAAGGTTTAGGGATCAACTCAGTTGGTGATTTAGCCGCTGCACCCAGGGAGCTTCTTGTTCGAGAGCTTGGCGCTTCCCACGGACACCACCTCTCGAATCTGAGTCAAGGTATCGATGCTCGTGAAGTTGACTCTGATAGGGAGAGGAAGTCTATTAGTCATGAAGAAACGTTTGCTTCGGATGTCTATGAGCGAGACGTATTGGTTAGCGAAATCATCAGACTTTCTGACGCTGTCTCGTCGAGGGCACGTGAGCAGGGGCTAGCGGGTAGAACTGTTCACCTGAAAGTACGACAACCGGACATGTCTTATGTCACAAGGTCTGTAACTTTAGAAGGGGCCGTAAACACCTTGCCGGAAATAGCAGGAAAAGCTACTGACTTATTGGCCCAGCTTGATCTCCAGCAAGGTGTGCGACTGTTGGGAGTAGGGCTGAGCAAGCTGGTCTCTCCTGGGCCTGAACAACTTACCTTTAGCGGTGTTGAAGGAACGAACTCGGGCTGGGGAAAACTTTCGGTGGCTATGGATCGAATCCGGCAGAAGTATGGTTCGTCAGCTATAGGTCCTGGTTTTCCTCGATGATCAAGCTGAAATCATTATGGATTCCTGAGCTAATGTCGGTCTACACCGCGAGTCGTCCTAGAATGGAAGTACCAACGAACGGAAGAATTAGTGCCGCTCTCTGATGATGAACAGCGCATACTCCACGAGATAGAAAAGGAGTTCTACGACTCTGACCCTGAGTTCGCTCGAGAGGTCGGGGAAACCACCCTTTATAAACACGCCCTGAGGAACATTAAGTGGGCGGTGATCCTAGGTGTTTTAGGACTAGTAGGAGTGGTAGCGGCCCTTCAAGTGCACTTTGGACTCGCGTTCGTAGCGTTTCTAACAATATTTGCCTGTGCAGTGGTGATTGAAAGAAATTTACGCAAAATGGGTAAAGCTGGTTTCCAGAAAGTCACAGGGCAGGTCCGCAGCGGCCAAATGCGAGCCAACATGGGTGGATTTTCTGAACGGATGCGTAATCGCCTGCGCAAGGATGACCTCTGAGCTAAGTGAAGAGGCAAAAAATTGCTCTAGCGGTTGATGTCGGTGGGACGAAACTTGCCGCAGCCTTAGTAGCTGAAAATGGTCGAGTACTCGCCAGACATCAAGTGCCAACAAATCATGCCGTCTCGGCAGACGCGCTTTTTCAATCGGTGTTGGAGCTAACTCAATCGGTCATCGATTCTGAAAGTAACTTTGATGTCTGTGGTGTTGGCTGCGGGGGGCCAATGCGCCAAGGGGGAATGTCGGTTTCACCTCTCAATATCCCCGCCTGGCGAGATTTCTTTTTGCGGGCGGCTCTCCAGGAGAGCTTGCAGATTCCAGTGGCCATTGACAATGATGCTAAAGCGTTAGCCCTTGGCGAAGCTTGGTTTGGGGCAGGCAGAAGATTCTCCAACTTTATGGCGATGGTTGTATCTACTGGGGTTGGTGGAGGCCTGTTCGTGGACGGAAAGCTTTTGGATGGAAATGACGGCAACGCTGGCCACATCGGTCATGTTGTCGTCGAACCCGCTGGTGCTAAATGCGGTTGTGGGGCAAGGGGGTGTTTGGAGGCAGAAGCTTCAGGTTTGGCGATAGAGCGTCGCATAGGAAAAGCACCTGCTAAGGCGGACTCGGTCGAGAAACACCGTGCCGGGGTGATGGTTGGTAGAGCAGTTGCATCAGCCGTGAACTTGTTGGATTTGGAGCATGTATTGGTAGGGGGCTCAGTAGCACTGGGTTACGGAGAAGTGTTCCTCGATGCGGCAAACCGGGAGATGGCTGCCCTTTGTAAGCTCGAGTATTCGAGAGGCGTCAAAATTTCGCTAGTTGGGCTAGGCGAAGACGCCCCCCTTGTGGGCGCGGCAGCGGTTGGATTCAAGAGCTTAGGAATAGACCCGCGCGCTAAGTGGACCTGATTAAGATTGGCCCCGTGAGAGTCCCAGGTTCTCCTCGCATACTTTTGATAGCTGCCTGCTCTGTGGCTGTAAGACCCAGACTGTGGGGGATAAGTTTGATAATGACCTGGCGATTGGCTGCTAGACGCTGGTGGCGACGTGCCCCTTTTCTGCCACTCCCGGACGACAAATTCCTGAGGTTTCGTCTCGTAACTATGTATGGAGGCAACGGGACTCCAGAGGTCGAGAATGTAGGAGCTGACGTTGTGGCCTGGCTCGACTGGTGTCGAACCTGGAAGTCTGCGTGATCGTGAAGGCAGCAGTGCCGTCGGTCCTCTCTGAACGAGCGCTGCTTTTAGATGTTGGGTACAGAGCACTATCGATAGTGTCAGTTCGAAGAGCGATTCTGCTCTTGATAAGCCAGAAGGCTGAGCTGGTGCACGAAGGCAAGCATTCGGTTCGTTCTGAGCGGATCGAAGTGAATGCTCCTTCGGTAATCCGGCTGCGTTATCAGGTCGCGGCCCCTTACCGGCGTCGTGCCCCCTTGCATCGAAAAGCCGTTTTTGCTCGGGACGGGTCGCTTTGTCAATACTGCGGCCGGCGTGCTGAGTGTATTGATCATGTGTACCCGCGAAGTAAGGGTGGCCCGCATGAGTGGGAGAATGTCGTGGCTTGTTGTCGGCCTTGTAATGCAGCGAAAGGTGACAGTCTTCCTGAGAATTCGAAGTTCAAGCTTAAGGCGGTCCCATACGCTCCGGAACCGGTGGCTTTAGCAGCAGCGTTGCGGCAGGGGATACCAACTGAATGGGATGCCTACATTCTCAATCCACTTCCGTTGTCTGCCTGAGCTGGTCCTAGTTCAGCTCAGGCAAACACCAATATTAATCACTTAAAGTAATCAGAAACCACCATGAGTGAGCTCAATTGATACTTTGCGTGGTTAATTACACTGATGTGATTCGTTATTGCCGACGCTAAGTGGTGAAAGTCATGCCGATTGGCTGGACTAATGCTAAGAAAGACCATAAAGTGTCATGAAGTGGCGCGATAGGGAATGAAGTGGGTACTTCTCGGACTTCCAAGTCACAAGAATTTCTCTCACTAGAAGTGAGACGGTTTGTTAGGTAAAACGTGGACGAGCTATTTGTAGGACAGTTTGAGCATGCACTCGATATGAAGGGGCGCATAGTGCTGCCAGCCTCCTTTCGCGCGTCCTTCGATGAAAGCGGATTCTTGATTAAAGGTTCAGAAGGCTGCTTGGCTCTGCTAACGCCAGAACGGTTTCGCGATATCGCCCAAACGATGGCTTCTAGATCTGAAGAAGGCGATGTGCGTCATCGTTCAGCCAAACGATCTTTTGGTGCAGGGGCTTCACGTGTGCTGCCGGACAAGCAGGGGAGAATCGCTGTCCCCGAAGACTTGCGTTCCTTTGCACAGTTAGAGCGAGAGTGCGTGATCGTAGGAGCGATAGACGAAGTCGAAATATGGGACAGTGAACGTTGGAGTCAAATCACTCAAGTTGGCGATTCTCTGTTGGAATCCCCAGATGTATTTAATGACGGTGATGAGGCATGAGAGACGCCCGAGAAGATTCGACTATTCCTGTCGACTTAGAGAATCTTCCAGCACCTTTCAGCCACCAACCAGTCATGCTCAAAGAAATTCTTGAGACATTTCGTCTTCTAGAAGACGGCTTGTTCATTGATGCCACGATAGGTGGGGGTGGACATGCGGAAGCGCTCCTCGCTGCAGCTCCGCAAAGAGAGCTTGTGGGCATAGACAGAGATCAGTCGGCTGTAGAAGCTGTTTCGGCTCGTCTTAAGAGGTTCGGCGACCGTTTCGAAGTGCATCACGGCCGATTTGATGAGATAGGCACCATTCTTGATAACGACGATAGGCCTTTAAACGGGGCAATCTTTGACCTTGGGGTAAGTAGCCATCAGCTGGATACTCCCGAACGCGGGTTTTCGTACCGCTATAAGAGTCCGTTAGATATGCGAATGAACCCTAGCGATTCTTTAGACGCCTCAACTGTGGTGAACAGCTACGGCGAAGACGAATTGACGGACATATTGCGACGTAACTCAGATGAACGTTTTGCTCGCCGTATAGCGAGATCAATTGTCGCAACTCGCCCTATCGAATCAACAACTGAATTAGCCGAACTGGTCCGAAATGCCGTACCAGCGGCGACCAGGAGAACTGGTAGGCACCCTGCGATGCGAACGTTTCAGGCAATTCGTATTGCCGTAAACGACGAGCTTGAGCTTATAGAACCTGCTTTAAAACAAACTATTGAACGACTTCGGCCTGGTGGCCGCATTGTCGTTCTTTCTTATCACTCTGGAGAGGACAGAATCGTGAAACAAGTCTTTCGTGAGGCGGCTGATGGTGTGTGTGTTTGCCCATCGACACTGCCGTGTATATGTGGTTCGGAATCGAGCGTGAAACTTCTTCGTCGAAAGGTTATTCGACCAACTCCGGAAGAAATAGAAGCGAACTCTCGTTCTGCGAGTGCTCGTTTCAGAGCTGCTGAACGTCTTTCGGTAGGCGAGGCGTAAAGTCTATGACAGTAGCGGCCGCCACTGAATTTTCGGTTAGCGCAGACGTAATCGAAATACCAGATGGTTTTAGCATCGTGCGGAAAAGTCTCGTCGGTTCGATGGGGTCGTGGGTTGTAGGAGTTACGACGATCCTCGGTGTGCTTACGCTGATGGTTCTCCTTGGACTAGCGGTGATCCAGACAATGATTACCGAAAGGCATGTTGAACTGACCAGCCTGCAAACTGAGATATCGGAAATTCAAAGCTTGATCGGCGGACTCGAGCTGCAAGACCAGAATGCGAGAACTCCTATACGGGTAGAGCACTTGGCAGAGGGCTACTACGCAGCAATCAAGGCTGAATCTCCAACTCAGATACAAGTTCGGTCCGCTCATCTAGCTATTCGAAATCCAGAAGCTACCCAAGCGAATACAAGATTGACACCGGGTGGCACTGGGAGGGTTGGTCAGCTTCTAGCAAGAACAGCGCCTTCGGCTACAGCGAACAACGGCCGATAGAAGGAAGCCCGGTTAATCGATGAAGGTCTTGCCAGGAAACCCCGAAGTAAAGGCCTCTCGAGAGCAATCCGCTGATTCATCTAACGGTATTTCGTTTCTATCCCAACCGCTCGGACGTATCGGATACCGAAGTCGAAGAGTTGGGAGTCTTATCTTCGTAAGTTCGGGGTTACTCCTGCTAATAGCTGTCAGGCTCTTTTGGATACAGGTTGTCGACAGAGAAGAACACCTAGCTGAGATATATAGGCGTAAAGCTGAAATATCAATCCAAGGACCGACTGGAAGGATTCTTGACAGAGATGGGTCCTTTATGGCTGTTACTGATGCACGTCCGACAATTGGGGCGAACCCGCGCCTTATAGGCAGTCCTTGGACTGCAGCTCGTGCTCTAGCTCCAGATCTCGATATGTCGGTTGACGCTCTTTATGGGTTGTTGACCAAGGACCGGGCCTATGTCTATTTAAAAAGACAGGTCACGACCGAAACAGAGGAAGCTGTTCGGTCATTAGAACTAGCGGGCATAGAAATAAGACAAGAAACAGCACGTCTATACCCCAACGGGCAGGACTTTGCGCGCAACTTCATCGGGCAAGTCAATATCGATGAGGAACCCCTGAACGGTATCGAAGCGCAATACGCCCGTACGCTTTCGGGTAAGGCAGGACTTAGCCAAGGTTATGTGGCTAACACGGCAGCACGATCGATGCGACTGCCTGGTGGCGACCTGAACTACCAAGCGCCCGAACCTGGCTCTGATTTAGTGACAACGATTCATGCGCCAACTCAGTACCTGGCTGAGGGAATCCTTAAGCGGGCTGTTGAGGAGAGCGAGGCGAATTGGGGTACAGCTGTTGTGCTGGATGCAGAAACAGCGGAAGTCCTAGCGCTCGTCGACATCGAGCGGGGAGGGAAAAATGCGATGGCAAGGGTCGCTGCTACGAGCGGCGCATACGGCAAGACCTTTGAACCTGGTTCAGTAAGTAAGACCTTCACAATTGCCGCTGCAATGGAGCTGGGCGCAGTTTCGTCTGAAGAAATGTTCGAAATTCCTAGTAGCTACCAATACGCAGACAAGAAATATTCTGATCCTTACTCAGGCCAGATACTCGCTGTATCTGAAGTTTTGGCGAAGTCGTCAAACGTAGGAACTATCCAAATCGCTGAAAGGCTCGGCGCAGATCAGATGTACCACTACCTGAAGGCATTTGGGTTTGGTAAATACAGCAGCGGTGACGACGAAATTCCGAGTTTGCCGCACGAGAGCCGAGGAAAACTCAAATTGCCACAAGACTGGGAAGGCACTGATCTCGCCAACATTTCGTTTGGGCAGGGTCTTTCCGTTACAGCGATCCAGGTTGCGGGCGCCTATAACGTGATCGCAAATGACGGTCGATATATTTCACCGTCGTTAGTCCGCGGAACTTTGAGCCCTGCGGGTTCATATCGCCCGTTGAGTAAACCTTTAGGCCAAAAAGTGTTGAGCGCGTCAACAACTAGAGAAATGCGCGAGATGCTTAAGGGCGTTGTCGTCCACGGAACAGGAACGCGAGCAGCGGTCGATGGGTACGCCGTAGCCGGAAAAACAGGAACGGCCCAGAAACCAATGACTAATCGACGAGGGTACGGAGATGAGTACACATCGATATTCGCTGGGTTCGTCCCGGTTGCTGAACCTAAAATTACGATTGTCGTTGTGCTAGACGAACCTAAAGATCACAGTGCTGGTCGCGCTGTGGCTCCGGTGTTTTCAGCAATAGCAGCAGAAGTGTTAAGCGCTATCGGTGTCCCCGAGGGTGAGTGATATGAAGTTAACCCCTCTCGTAGAAATTGCTGGATTGTGCGACGGGGCCCATATCGCCGTCCGCAAAGACCTGCCTGAAGGCCTAGAAGTCTCAGGTATATGTCACGACAGTCGATTAGTGCGCGAGGGAGATCTTTTTGCTTGTATCAGCGGCGCTGTGCACGATGGGCACGTCTATGCGTCGGACGCCATGAAACAAGGTGCGGGTGCCCTGCTTGTCGAACGTCACTTAGATCTAGATCTACCTCAGTTAATCGTTCCTAATGTGCGAGAAGCAGTTGGTTATGCGGCATCGGCTGTGTACGGCTACCCCTCAACCAAACTAAAGGTTGTGGGGATCACTGGCACCGCTGGAAAGACGACAGTTGCGCATGCATTGGCAGAAACGCTTGAAGCACTCGGTTCATCGGCTGGAGTGTTAGGGACCTTGGAGGGAAATCACACAACTCCCGAGGCTCCTGACTTTCAGAAGGCGCTCTCAGACATGCATGATCGGGATAATGAATGGGCTTGCGTGGAAGTTTCATCACACGGCCTTGACTATGGGCGTGTGGAGGGCACCGAGTTCGCTGCTGCGGTCTTTACGAACCTCAGCGCCGAACATCTCGACTTCCATCTAGACATGGAGAGCTACTTTTTGGCTAAACGTCGTTTATTTGAAAAAACGAACGGGGTGGCAGTTGTTGCTGTAGTTGACCAGTGGGGTGAGCGGCTTGCGAACGAACTGCAGGAAGAGAGGCGTCAAGAGTTAGTTGTGGTCAAGCCAAGCATGGTCGAGAGCCCTGCACTTGACTTAGCAGGTTCGAGCTTCGAGTGGCGAGGACATAAAGTGAACACGCCTTTGCTTGGCTTGTTCAATATGTTCAATCTCGTTGTTGTGGCTGAGACCTTGAAGGGCCTTGGTGTCGGGGACGAGATCGTGGCGCACGGATTGAGAGAAGTAAGACCTGTGAAGGGGAGAATGGAACCCCTAGTTGTGCAAGGTTCCGACATATCCGTGGTAATTGACTATTCGCACAAGCCTGAGTCGTTAGCGCAGGCCTTGAAGACGGTTCGGACGTTTTCGACTGGACGGGTATGGGTGGTTTTTGGGGCTGGTGGAAACAGAGATTCGACCAAACGGCCACTAATGGGCCAAATAGCGTCCGAACTAGCCGATCAACTAATTGTCACTTCAGACAATCCTCGTTTCGAGGAGCCTTCCGAGATTGCGGAGCAAATTGTAGGTGGTATCAAAATAAAGGCCGGGAGATCCAAGGTGATCCTTGACCGGGCCGAAGCTATCCACTCGGCGATTAACCGGGCCGAAAGCGGCGATTCGATTTTGATTGCTGGCAAAGGCCACGAGAGTTATCAGATAATTGGAAGTGAAAGACAGCCGTTTGACGACCTCGAAGTGGCGAAAGAAGCCCTAATGGTAAGGGTCAAGGCACCGCTCTCATGATTGCCCTTTTGATAGCAGCCGGTGTTTCCATGGGCGTAAGCCTTATAGGTACTCGGGTTTTGGTTCCCTGGTTAAAGAGTCGCGGAGTAGGCCAACCAATTCGAGTAGATGGGCCCCAGGGACACCTTACAAAAGCCGGAACGCCAACAATGGGTGGCGTCGCCATAGTGCTTGGTGCCGTAGGCGGCTACTTCGTGAGCCATCTCCGATCTGAAACAATATTTACTCGATCCGGTTTAGTTTTACTTGCGGCGATAGTGGCCGCTAGCTGCGTCGGCTTGATTGATGACTGGATAAAGGTCAGCCGAGAGCGAAATTTAGGCCTTAATAAGTCGGCAAAAATTATCGGCTTGTTAGCGGTGGCTATTGGGTTCTCCGTTCTCGCAATGTACTGGGCGCAAACCAGCCCGGTAATAGCAATTACCCGAGCAGACTTTCCGGGTCTTACGCTTAGCAAACTTATGTGGGTCGCCTGGGCCTCTATTCTCGTCATTGCTACGGCGAACGCAGTAAACCTCACTGATGGCTTGGATGGGCTAGCGGGGGGTTCTTCGGCAATAGGGTTCTCGGCCTTTGTCATCATCGGATACTGGATCTTCAGACACCCGGAAGGTTACGACGTAAGTCATGCCCTGGATCTAGCGATCGTTGCGGCCGCTATGACAGGTGCCTGTATTGGGTTCCTTTGGTGGAATGCACCCCCCGCCAGAATTTTTATGGGGGATACCGGCTCATTAGCTATTGGTACAGCCTTCGCAGGCCTAGCTTTGCTGTTGGAAACCCATCTACTTTTACCTGTTATCGGAGCTCTTTACGTTCTGGAAACAGTGTCGGTGATTGTGCAGGTTGCCAGCTACCGACTGTTCGGCAGGCGAGTTTTTCGAATGGCGCCAATTCATCATCACTTTGAACTGGCGGGTTGGCCAGAAACCACAGTTCTGATTCGCATGTGGATCATCAATGGCATCTGCGTGGCGTTTGCTCTCGGCGCTTTTTATGCCGACTTCATCCGATTAGATGTATCTGGAATTTCCCTTCAAATACTTTTAGGGAGCCGGCCTTGACTAATTTCGATCTGCGCAAGGTAGCCGTTGGAGGCCTCGGTATAACCGGTAGGGCGGTTACCGAAGCCTTAACTGCTCGAGGCTATGAAGTTGTTGCCTTTGACGACAATCCTGACGCAGTAGCGGCGATCGCCGAACAGCTAGAGGTGGAGTTACTCGATTCAACATCAGACGAGCAGATCAGGGAGGGCATTAGGGAGGCGACTAGCCTTCTGCCCAGCCCAGGGATGTTTCCTGATCATCGACTGAGTCTGTTAGCAAAAGAGGCTGGTGTACCGTCACTGAGCGAGCTGGACCTAGGCGCCTCTTTCGATGATCGCCCCCTGGTGGCGGTTACTGGAACTAACGGTAAGACAACCGTGACTGAGTTGACTACCCGAATGCTTAATGAGGCGCAGATCAAAGCGGCTGCAGTTGGAAATACCGAAGTCCCGCTCGTTAGGGCAATCGATGATCCAGCAAAGTACGAAGTATTTGTGGTGGAAGCCTCATCGTTCTCCTTGCAGCGAACGCAACTTTTCCGCCCTACTGCCGCCGCGTGGCTCAATCTTGCACCCGACCATCTCGACTGGCATGGAAGTTTCCATTCCTACGCCTTGGCCAAGTCAAAAATTTGGGCTAATCAAGAAGAAACTGATTTTGCCGTCGCACCTTATGCAGATGAAAGAGTTGACCCCTGGCTAGCTGGTGTTACTGCACAATTAGTGACTTTCGGTCTAGGAGCTGGGGATGTTCACTGCACAGAATCTGAACTGATAGCTCACGGCGAACGCGTCATAGCGATCAAAGACATGTCCTTGGCGCGACCACACGACAAACTCAACGCGTGTGCCGCGGTGGCATTAGCTCTTGCAATGGGCGTTTCGCCTTATTTCATTGCTGAGGTTCTCTCAAGTTTCGAAGGGCTTGAGCATCGCATGGAGAACGTCTCCGGATTTGGACCTATTCGATTCTTCAATGACAGTAAAGCTACGACTCCCCACGCGACCATCGCAGCTCTCAACGGGTTCGACAATGCGGTGTTGATTGTTGGAGGTCGCAATAAGGGCTTGGACCTCTCAGCACTCTTAGAAGTTGTTCCTGCCCTTAAAGGTGTGGTTGTGATTGGGGAGTCGGGTTCTACGCTGGTTGATCTTTTTGGTCAGACGGTTCCAAGCGCTATGGCTTACTCGATGAAAGATGCTGTGGAAAAAGCTGTTCAGTTTGCTGAGCCATCTGCAGCTGACGTTGTTCTTTCCCCGGCCTGTGCTTCTTTCGATTGGTACGCGAATTACATCGAACGTGGGAATGATTTCAAGAAAGTTGTACATGAGCTTAAAGCCGAGCAGGAGTTGTTATGAGCGCAGTGTTTGACTCTGCTACATCATCCGGAGCTGCAGAGGCTAAGGCTCTAGCGCCCCCAATGCGCTATTTAGCAATGTTGGCATCAGTGCTACTACTCCTGCTGACAGGAGTAGTCATGGTTCTGTCAGCCTCCACGTGGACAGCGGTAATGCAGAAAGGTGACGCTTTTTCGTTGTTCAGCAGGCACGCCGTAAATGTGACTATCGCCGTTTTTGCTTTGTTGGTAGCAGTGAGTTGTGACTATCGCTACTGGAGACGATCAGCCCCATACCTTCTTCTCGCCTCCGCATTTTCTCTGGTGCTCGTGCTCTTGGTTGGGAAGACAGTCAATGGCAGTGCACGCACTCTGGATTTAGGATTCCAGAGTTTTCAGCCTTCTGAATTAACCAAATTTGCGCTGGTGGTCGCCGTCGCTTCTTTTCTGGACCAACGGCGTTATTTCCTAGATCGACTTGATCGCGTCACGGCGCCAATAGGTGTTTGCGTCGCTGTGATATGCGGGTTGATTCTGCTTCAACCAGATCTGGGCACAGCAGCAATGATTGGATTTATTGCTCTGGGCATGATGTGGGCAGCAGGTGTGCCTTTTAAACACCTTTGTCTTCTGGTGACTCCTGGGTTGATTGTTGGTTTGTTGGCTGTGCTAGCGGCGCCGTATCGTCGTGACAGAATTGTTGGTCTTTTCTTTTCCACTGAGAACGTTGAAGGTGCTGGCTGGCAAGTGACTCAGGGTTTAGTCAGTCTGGCGAACGGTGGAGTCCGAGGCACAGGACTTGGTGCCGGTCAAGCACAGTGGGGATGGGTCCCGGAGGCCCACACCGATCTGGTTTTTGCCGTGATAGGTGAACAGCTTGGCTTTGTGGGGGCACTCGCAGTTTTGGTCTTGCTTGGAACCATAGTCTTTACGGGCTTTCGGACAGCGCAGGTGGCGCCTGATGTTTTTGGAGCTCTGCTAGCAGCGGGTATATCGCTTTGGTTCTTAGTTCAGGTTCTGGTCAATTTATTTGGGGTCTTGAGGCTGTTACCCATAACTGGGGTTACGTTGCCGTTTGTCTCCTATGGAGGTACCTCGCTAATAATCAACTCGCTAGCTGCGGGCTTACTTCTCAACATAGCGCGTCAATCACGATGAAGATTTTGACTTCCTCTGGGCCTCTATGTGTGCGAGGAGGAGTTCTAATTTCCGGAGGTGGAACAGCGGGCCACCTTTTGCCAGGTCTCGCAGTCGCCGAAGAACTAGTTAATCGGGGCTGTAAACGAAACGAAATTGCTTTCGTTGGTAGTGCTCGCGGTGTTGAGGTTTCGATGGTTCCGGCAGCGGGTTTCCGGCTTAGAGCGCTCTCAGGACGCGGTCTAAACGGTCGCCGTATATCCCTACCTAATTTGTGGAACCTTCTAGCAATTCTGTGGGGGGTACTTCGAGGAATTTTCGTGGTGGGTCGATGTCGTCCAGGTATTGTTCTGTCCTTAGGTGGTTATGCCGCGCTACCAGCTTCGGTTGGAGCCATATTGTTTAGAGTTCCGCTGGTGCTAGCAGAACAAAACTCAGCGGCGTCTGGTGTGAACCGGCTATTGACCAAGTATGCAAAAGCTGCGGCAGTCCCGCATTCGGGAACTGGTCTGCGGAACGAAGTTGTTACGGGAAATCCAGTTCGCGAATCGGTCATCGAAGCGGATCGACTAGGGCGATCGAGCAGGAGCGAGCTTCAGTGGCCTTCGGAAGATCCAGTAGTCGTAGTATTTGGCGGGTCGTTGGGATCTAGGCGTATTAATGAAGCCATTTGGCAGGCTTCGAGCCACTCTGATTTACCCCTGATTTATCATGTCGTGGGAGAGCGCGATTGGCATATGTTGCCTGTTGATTTGCCCAACAAAATCAAGGCCGTACCTTATGACAAAGAGCTACCGAAAGCGATGGCGGCTGCTGATCTCATTGTGTGTAGGCCCGGCGGGTCAACCGTTGCCGAAATTTCTTTGTTGGGAGTTCCGGCCATTCTCGTGCCCTTGCCCCAAGCCCCAAATGACCATCAACGTCTCAACGGTGAATGGCTGATGAATGCAGACTTAGCAACGATTGTGGAAGATAAGGAATTCGACGGAGTCCGGCTGGTACATGAGATGACTGCAATGCTCAAAAAATTTAGAGTCACCGGAGATCCAGATATAGAACGCCGAAAACGGAGCATCGGGCCGCGCGATGCGACTCAAAGGGTTGCTGATCTTGTGGTAAATCATTGCTCTACAGTCCTGCCCGCCGATTAGCAAAGAGACGAGACACCTTGAAGTCGTCGGATATAGCTCGCAACTCCTTGCCTAACAAAGCTTCGGTTCACGTCGTAGGAGCCGGTGGGGCTGGAATGAATGCCATTGCGGCTGTGTTGCTATCTATGGGACACCAGGTAACTGGAAGCGACCTCCGTGAATCGGTTGGCGTAAACCGTCTACGTTCTATGGGAGCGAAAGTCTTTGTAGGGCATACCGCGACGAATATTGGCAATGCAGAGATTATTTGTCGCTCTACCGCAGTTCCTGACAGCAATGTTGAGGTCTTGGCCGCAAGAGATTTAGGTCGACCAGTATGGAGCAGGGCAGATGTTCTGTCTGCAATTTGTGAACAAAAGCAGACAGTTGCTGTATCTGGCACACATGGAAAAACGACGACCTCATCCATGTTGGCGTTGGCGTTAACGGCGGCCGGCCTTGGGCCATCCTTCATCGTTGGGGGTGACCTAAATGAAATCGGATCTGGAGCAGTCTGGAATGATGATGGGAAACTTTTTGTTGTTGAAGCCGATGAGTCCGACGGAACTTTTTTAAGACTCAATGCTGAGGCCGTAGTAGTTACAAATGTCGAAGCAGATCATCTTGATTTCTTCGGCTCTTATCAGTCTCTGGTCGAATCCTTCGAAAAATTTCTTGCCGCAGCCGAAGGCCCTCGGGTGGTGTGTGCCGATGATTCAGGGGCTGCAAACCTGGCGTTGACAGTCGGTCAGTGCTTAACCTATGGGAGATCGAACGACGCTGATTACCGAATCGTTGACATCGAGAATCATAGGTATTCGTCAACATTTCGAATCCTAAGGAGAGGTCAGATCATTGGTAAGTGTGACTTGCCTGTGCCGGGTGTTCATAACGTGCTCAATGCAACAGCGGCATTTGTCGCTGCGTTGGAGTTAGGAGCCTCTGCCGACCTGGCGTTAGCCGCGCTTGGAAGATTTGCTGGTGTAGCTAGAAGATTTGAATTTCGCGGCGAACAAGACGGTGTCGTGTATGTAGATGATTACGCCCACCTCCCGAGTGAAGTTTCATCTGTGCTTGCTGCCGCCAAGGCAGGTAATTGGCAGCGGGTGGTAGCGGTGTTTCAGCCTCATCGATATAGCCGCACAGCTGAGTTATGGCGAGATTTCGGGGACTCTTTCGTCGATGCTGATCACGTGGTGGTGACCGGTATCTACGGGGCTGGGGAAGATCCGCGTCCAGGCATTACGGGAGATTTACTAGTCAGAGCGATTCTTGATGCCCACCCGAGTACCTCCGTTACTTACCTTCCTGGCAGAGATCAGGTTGCTGATTATTTGGATGCAAATCTCCGAACCGGGGACTTGTGCCTCACAATGGGCGCCGGCGACTTAACTTCCGCTGCAGATGAAGTGCAGACCCGCCGCAGAGCACTTGAAATATGACCTTCAGCGGTTCTAACGATCGGGCTTTCGAAGATGCACTTCGACTTTTGGGCCCTCTTGCGCGAAGAGAAGTGGACATTGGTCGGCTAACGACCTACAGGGTAGGGGGTAGCTCCGCTCTGTTTATTGAGGCAGAGACGGAAAAGGATCTGAAGAACGTTGCGAAAGCACGAAATGAGATTGGTCTTCCCGTTCTGGTTATTGGTAAGGGATCAAACTTACTGGTAGCGGACAGCGGATTTCCTGGAATAACGGTTGTCTTAGGTAAGCAGTTTTATGCAACTACAATTAACAAAGACACGGCGATTGTTCATGCCGGAAGCAGTGTGGCACTTCCCTCGTTAGCTCGTCGTTGCGTCTCGGCTCGTCTAAGCGGTTTCGAGTGGGCAGTCGGGGTTCCTGGTTCAATCGGAGGTGCCGTTCGCATGAACGCTGGAGGACATGGCAGCGACATGCAGGCGTCACTCGTTCAGGTCGAAATGTTCGATCTAACAAGCTCTATTACCCAAATCAAGAGCAAAGAGCAGATGGCTTTCGGGTATAGAGAAAGCTCTGTTACGCAAGACCATATCGTTCTTGGGGCCACTCTCCAGCTTGATCACGACGAAGACGGTCAAAGCGCTGAAATTTTGAGTGAGATCGTTCATTGGAGGCGTGAGAACCAACCCGGCGGCCAAAATGCTGGGTCCGTATTTGTGAATCCAGTCGGCGAGACTTCTGGTCAACTTCTCGAGCGTCTTGGGCTCAAAGGTTTCCGTATAGGTTCGGCAGAGGTTTCTTCTAAACATGCAAACTTCGTTCAAGCTGATGCAGGCGGATCAGCATTTGACGTAGATGCGGTCATTAGAGGCGTAGCTCGAAGGGTGTATTCGGAAACTGGGATCGAGCTCCGCACTGAAATTCAGCGGGTGGGGTTTGAGGCCTAGTCGTGTTTTTTAAGGGAGACACGCCGTGGCGTTTGGCCACAGTAAGAAGGCTTTCGATCTGGCTAGCTGTCGTCTTTATAGCGTTGACCGCTGCCTACTTAATAGTGGGTCGTTCGGCCCTCCTTGATGTTGAAGAAATCAAGGTTTACGGGTTGCATCATCTGACGCTTGAAGAGGTTCAAGATAATTTTGGATTTCAGCTAGGCGATTCCTTGCTCTCAGTTGATAAGGACTTAACTCGCGAAAAGCTTGAAGGATTGCCATGGGTAAGGAGCGCGGAAATCATTCGTTCTTGGGGAGGTCTGGTCGAAGTTGTCATTTCCGAGCACAAGCCGGTCGCACTTGTTATGACTAAACCTACTTATTGGGCCTTAGTAGCTAACGAAGGCACCATATTGACGCGCGGGTTGTCTGCGCCGCCAGAATTACCCCGCCTAAGTGGAGTGCGTGCAGCTGGGCCTCCCGGAGGTTATCTAGCGAGTGACAGCTCGGCCTTATTGGCTTTATTGAATGCAATGTCGCCGGACTTATCCCAGCGCTTCTCCAGCATTCGCAGGGAGGCGGATCAGGACATCGTGGCCACGCTCGTGAGTAATCAAGAAGTCATCTTTGGAGATGAGCAGCGTCTGGCAGCCAAGATCATTGCCTTATCGGCAGTCATTGATTACCTAGAAGAAGAAAATCGGATGGATAAGAAAATTGATGTGTCCGTGCCGGAGGTTCCGGTGGTCCGTGATGACTAAGAAGTTGCGGCAAATCAACAAATAAGATCGAGGAACCAAGGGCGGACCTTTGAGGAGCGAAACTTGCGCTACCTTCAGGGTTGCATTGTTTAGTGGGCAAGTTTGGCGAGACACCGGGAGGCCCAGTGGCCAGTCCTCAGAATTATCAGGCCGTGATTAAAGTCGTCGGAGTTGGCGGTGGAGGTTGTAACGCCGTTAATCGCATGATTGATGCAGGTTTGACAGGTGTTGAGTTCATTGCGGTGAACACAGATGCACAAGCACTTCTCATGAGTGACGCTGATATCAAACTCGATATAGGGCGAGAATTAACCCGAGGTTTGGGCGCTGGAAGCGACCCCGATGTAGGGCGACAAGCAGCGGTGGAGCACAGCGAAGAGATTAAAGACAACCTTGAGGGCGCCGACATGGTGTTCATAACTGCCGGTGAAGGCGGCGGAACGGGAACAGGAGCTGCTCCAGTAATAGCGGAAGTAGCGAGAGAGTGCGGTGCTTTAACGATTGGTGTCGTTACTCGACCGTTCATGTTTGAAGGTCGGCGGCGTGCTGTCCAAGCAGATGCCGGAATTCAAGAACTCAGAGAGAAGGTCGACACCCAAATAGTAGTTCCCAATGATCGGCTGTTGAGTGTCACCAATGAAAACACGACCATGGTTGATGCTTTTCAAATGGCCGATGATGTGCTCCGAGAAGGTGTTCAAGGGATTACCACTTTGATTACAACGCCGGGTCTTATAAATACGGACTTTGCCGATGTAAAAATGATTATGTCGAATGCTGGGTCGGCGCTTATGGGTATCGGGCGTGCACACGGAGAAAATCGGGCAGAAAATGCTGCGCGTCAGGCTGTTTCCAGTCCTTTGTTAGAGGCTTCAATTGAAGGAGCACGCGGTATTTTGCTTAATGTGACTGCGTCAAGCGCTCTGGGATTACACGAAGTCCGGGACGCGGCGGATGTGATTCATGATGTTGCGCATCCTGACGCAAACATTATTTTCGGTACGGTAATCGATGAGTCGATGGACGAAGAGATTCGGATCACGGTTATCGCAGCTGGTTTTGATCGATGGGATGAAGGAACAGCAGGTTCTACTCGTTCGTCCACTTCGACTCCTATTGGAGAGATATCTGACATCTTTGATGCCCAGGAAAGTGACGAGATCCGAATAGGCATCGATGATGATGATGATGATGATGATGATGATAGTGGCTAACCAATGTTGACTTTTCATCGACGAATTGGGGACCGTCATCTTCTACGATTCTCATTCTCTGATCGCAGCGATGGGGATACCCGCAAAGCTTCGTTCCAGTTTCAGGATGGGAAAGCGCCAATTTTTCCGCACCAAGTGCACGGCTCAGATGTATCGATAGTTACAGAATGGGGTGCCCACAACAAACGCGAGTGTGATGCGCTGATAACAAAAGCGGCCGCAGTTCCCATAGGTATCCGCGTTGCCGATTGCGTGCCAATAGCGATGTATGGGTCCTCTCCTGATGGTCCGGTGCTCGCTGTGGTACACGCTGGATGGCGAGGGATCCGCGCTGGTGTAGTTGCTAAGGTCGCGGAACACTTGGGCCAATTTGGTTGCGGTGGGCTAAGGGCCATTGTGGGTCCACATATATCGGTAGAAGAGTATGAGTTCGGATCTAAAGATCTTTCTCGAGTGGTCGGGGCCCTTGGAGAGAAAGTGGCTGGCCGGACCAAGGATGGAAAGCCTGCTTTGAACCTTCGAGCAGCAGTTGAAGTAACGCTTGAAAGAAACTCAGTGAGCCTCGACCACTTGCTAGACCGTTGTACGGCTCAAGATCTCCGGTATTGGTCTCATAGGTCGCGCGGTGATGAAGAGCGCTTTGCCCTAGTAGGAGAAATTAGGCTCTTGTAATGGATTTCGGTAGTGGGCTCAGTCGCGAAGAAGTAATAGATAGGGCCGGCAGGTTGCGAGACAGAGTCTCAGCGTTAGGTGGGGATAGCGTCGAGATTTTGGCGGTAACCAAAGGCTTTGGTTCTGAAGTGATGAAGCTTGCCTACGAATGTGGCTTTCGAAATGTCGGTGAAAGTTACGCGCAGGAGCTAACCGCCAAATGGAGTGACCTAACCCAGGAGGAACGTGACTCCATTAAGGTTCATTTCATCGGAAAAATGCAGACAAACAAGGTTCGGAAGGTCGCGACAATTGTCCAAGTCTGGCAAACCGTCGACCGCCTGTCGCTGGTCCAAGAGTTAAGCAAAAGATGTCCAGGGTCTTCGGTGATGATTCAGATAAACCTGGCGCAAAGTGATTCGCAAGGAGGGTGTTCGATTAGTGAGGCCAGTGGCCTGATAGAGATGTCCCTCTCAGCTGGGTTAAATGTGGAGGGTTTGATGGCTATCGGACCTCAAGGCGACGAGAAAATTATTCGCGCTGCTTACAAAAAACTTGTGGCTTTAGCCGATGAGTGGGAGCTAGAGCGGCGGTCGATAGGCATGAGTAGCGACCTCAACATTGCAATTGAATGTGGGAGCACCATGGTAAGAATTGGAACTGCTTTGTTTGGTGACCGACCCATGCGCTAAGAGCGCGGTACCCTCAGCATCTAGGAGGAGGCTGATGGCTTCGATGTGGCGACAAGCGATGCTTTATCTCGGGTTAGGTCCCGACGAGCAATACGACGAATTGGATGGACTCCAACATCAAAGCGATTCGACAACTGCCCTTCCAGGTCAAGGTGATCAGGTATCGGTAGTCACGAGCCCTACGACTTCACCAACTATGCCTAGCCAAGGTGTTAGTTCGGCAGTTGGAGATGCTGGATCGTCCCCAAGTGGTTCTGTAAAAACTATTCCAATAACAAGCGCCAAACCTCATGTAGTTGCACCACGCACCTTTAACGATGCTCAGCAATTGGCAGATCGGTTTAAAGCCGACCAACCGGTGATTGTGAATCTGCAGACAGCTGACAGAGATCTAGCCAGGAGAATCATCGATTTTATTAGCGGGCTTTGCTACGCCCTCGGGGGCAAAATGGAGAAAGTGGCTGATCAGGTCTATCTTCTTGCTCCCTCACACGTGAACCTTGCGGAGGAGGAGCGTCAGCGCCTCCAAGAGCGCGGTTTGCACTACTGATCAAGGGTTCCAGAATGATTCAGGTTCTATGCACTCTTTGCGACATCTATGTGTTGGCGATTTTTGGGCGGATTATATTTAGCTGGATTCCAATCGCTGGTGATAGTCCTGTGGCGATTGTGCGCAGCTTTTTGGTACGCGTTACTGAACCATTGATGGGCCCTCTGCGTCGAGCCTTACCACCATTACGGCTGGGAGGTTTTGGCCTTGACCTTTCCCCGATAATTGTTCTTATTCTTGTTCAGTGGGTGCTAGCTGGGGCAATTCTTGGTTGTGGGTGAGTGACTCTCCGCTCGTTGTAGTTTCGGTGTCGACACCTTGTTGTTAGTGTCATCTCATGGAGTTGACCCCGAAGCTGCTGGAAACGCAGCATTTCCCGGAACGTTTTAGAGGTTATGACCCGGATGCGGTCGACGATTTTCTCGAACGTGTTGCAGCTGGGTTGAGTGAGATGCAGTCCCGCTTAGATGAAGTGGCCGATCGTCTTATCGACGCTGAATCGAGAATGGCTGCTGGAGGGGTAATCGGCGATATCCAAGTTCACGATGGTCGACCCAACCCCGTTGACAGTATTAAGGAAGCGCTATCCACCGCACCTCAGGTTGTGCCAGATAAGTCACTTAGTCATGCAGATATGGCGTCTCATGAAGAACATGAAGAGGTTGAGGCAGCTTCGTCGAAAGAGGGGGCCAAAACTCCAGAAGTCGTTGCGGTTGGGTCTACTAAAATCGAAATTGAACGTATTGCTGAACTAATTGCTCTGGCCCAGCAAACAGCAGATGATGTCGTGGAAGATGCAGTTACTGCGGCTCGTGAGCAGATCGGCGACTTGCTAGCAGATGTGCTTGTCGCTTCATCCTCAGACCTGGGCGCAGCTGAAGCTATTGCTCGGAAAGCTGACCTTGAGTCAGAGCTGTTGGAACTGGATGCTCGGATAAGCGCCCGACGTAATGATGCCGATCAACTAGCAGAGTTGATTGAGACGCGTCGACGAGCGCTAGGGGAAATAGCTAGGGACCTCAGTGGACGCCCAGACGGCCCTCCTGATCAACACCCTGCTGCCAGTTCCATTGAAGGGGTAGCAGTTATCCATGAATCCACTAGCACCTCGGGTGACCAGATGGTGGCGCAACGACCAGCTCGCGAAGTGAGCTCCGGTGACGACATTGAAGACCCTTTTTTCTCTGCGCTGCAACGCCGAGAGTCCTTAGAGGGCAATAGCTGACTAGTTAAAGAGTAATGAGCTTGACCGCTGGTTGGGCGTCGCCAGGAAGCCATGAAATGCGGCGAGCGAGTACAGCAGACATGATGACCTCCTCGTGGACTTTGACGCCTTCTAGGTCAGACGGAGACCACTTAATTTCAACTTCGATTCGATCAGTCACATCGAGGTCTGCCTCTTTGCGCGCCTGTTGAATTGTTCTGATTAGATCCCTGGCAGCTCCCTCAGCCTCTAGAGCTGGCGTGATCTCCATGTCGAGAACTACTACTGATTCGTTGGAGCGCAACGATGCAGTGTTGACTGGGTCGCTGGGTTCCAGGGCTATTTCGTATTCTTCTGGGCTTAGGATTTGCCCAGCAATCTCTATTTGTTCGCCGGGGACAAGGCTCCATTTACCTAGCTTTGCTGCCGCGAAAACCTTCTGGACTTCACCCCCGAGGCGAGGGCCAAGAAGATTGCCATTAGGTCGTAGGCTCAAAGTTGCTAATTCGCCGATGTCCTCAGTAAGAATAACTTCGTGGACGTTGATTTCTTCGGCGAGGAGTTGCACTACGTCGGTCAACTTGGAGGCTTCCTTGCCGGCAATTGTTACCGATGAGAGCGGAAGTCGTACCCGGAGACCAGCATCTTCTCTGAGCCTGAGAGCCATAGATGCGGCCTCTCGTATCTGATCCATTCTCGAAACGAGTTCGGGGTCCTCGGGCAGTTCATTGAGGTCTGGCCAATTCTGGAGATGGACACTTTCACCTCCGGTTAAGCCTCCGTAAATTTCCTCCATAATCATCGGCAAGAACGGTGCCGCTACTCGTGTGAAGGTCGTTAGAACTGTATAGAGGGTGTCGTACGCATCAGGGTCTCCCTCGCCTCCTCCTTCCGGTCCCCAAAAGCGATCACGAGATCTTCGGATATACCAGTTGTTTAAGGCATCGATAAAAGCTTGGATTTCGGATGCTGCTCCAGGAAGGTCGTAAGCATCAAGCGCCTTGGTCGTTTGTTCAACAAGAGAGCGGGTCTTAGCCAACAGGTAGCGATCTAGAAGATGTAAAGAGTTAGTTCGTATCTCCGCTTTGTGGCCATCAACATTGGCGTAAAGAGTGAAAAAAGAGTACGCGTTCCATATAGGGATCAGTATTTGTCGCGTGACATCGTCAATGCCGGTGTCGGAGATACGGGTGTCTCCGCCCCTCGCGATGTTGGTTGACATGAGGTACCAACGGAGAGCGTCGGAGCCTTGTGAGTCAAAAATGTTTGTCGGTTCGGTGTAGTTCCGAAGCCTTTTAGACAGTTTGTTTCCGTCCTCCGCTAATAGGATTCCATGACAGATGACGTTTTGGAAAGCGGGCCTGTCGAATAGCGCCCCTGCTAGCACGTGCAATGTGTAAAACCAGCCACGAGTCTGATTGATGTATTCGACAATGAAGTCAGCAGGGAAATGCTCTTCGAACCATTGCTTGTTCTCAAATGGGTAGTGGACTTGAGCGAAGGGCATTGACCCTGATTCGAACCAGCAGTCAAGAACTTCGGGCACTCTACGCATCGTACTTTTGCCCGTGGGGTCATCTGGATTGGGCCGGGTTAATTCATCGATGAATGGGCGGTGGAGATCTGTAGGTCGAACGCCAAAGTCGGCCTCCAGCTCATCGAGGCTTCCATAAACGTCTGTGCGAGGGTAGTCAGGATCATCACTGACCCAAATAGGTATAGGTGAGCCCCAAAAGCGGTTGCGACTGATCGACCAATCCCTGGCTCCTGCCAGCCATTGGCCGAATCGACCGTCTTTGACGTGGGAAGGAACCCAATTAATTTGCTGGTTAATCTCCTCGAGTCGAGATCGAATTTTGGTCACCTCCACGTACCAAGAGGAAATCGCCTTGTAGATGATTGGAGTATCCGTTCTCCAGCAATGGGGATAGTTGTGTTCGTAGGTCTCGTGCCTTAGAACTCTGTCTACTTCTTTCAAATGTTGAATGATCTTCGGATTTGCATCGAAAACGTTCTCATTTGCCCAAGGTTCGACTGCATGTGTGAAATTTCCTCGGTCATCTACCGGAACGACTTGTCCGATTTCGATCCCGTTGGCCTCGCAGGTGACTTGGTCGTCTTCACCGAATCCTGGGGCCATGTGGACGATCCCAGTGCCTTCGCTTGTGTCAACGAAATCAGCGGAAAGTACACGAAAGGCATCGTCTCTTTCAGCAAAAAAATTAAATAAAGGTTTGTAATTTCGGCCAACCAGCGCAGATCCTGGCATTGTTGCGAGTACGACGTACTCACCAAGGTCCTCCGCGTATTTCTCAAGGCAGTTTGAACCTATGACCCATTGGGCCTCTGTTGTTTTAATCAGCGAATATTCTATTTCGGCGCCGACTGCTACAGCGAGATTCGAAGGAAGAGTCCAAGGGGTGGTCGTCCAGGCTAGTAGTCGTATTGGTTCACCCAATTCGGCCTTATCGAGGCCTTCGCTTTCTAGCTCGAACCAAACGGTGATCGCAGGATCTTGTCGCGGCCGAGTAGCGTCGTCCAGCCGAATTTCAAAGTTGGATAGAGGAGTTTCTGCGCCCCAAGAATAAGGCATAACGCGAAAAGCCTCGTAGATGAGATCTTGATCCCAAAGTTCTTTAAAAGCCCACATAACAGACTCCATGTAACTGAGGTCCATGGTTTTGTAGTCGTTTTCGAAGTCGACCCAGCGAGCTTGACGAGTGACCGTCTCTTGCCATTCAGAGGTGTATTTGAGTACAGACTCTCTGCAGCTCGCGTTAAAGCTTTCAATTCCGTGTTCTGTGATTGCGACACGGCCACTGACACCAAGCTCTTGCTCTGTTTCCATTTCTGCTGGCAGTCCGTGGCAATCCCAACCGAATCTTCTTTCAACGCGCTTACCAAGCATCGTTTGATATCGGGGGACTACGTCTTTTACGTATCCAGTCAAAAGATGCCCGTGGTGGGGCAGCCCGTTGGCAAATGGCGGACCGTCGTAAAAGACGTACTCGTTATCTTCGGCTCGGGCATCAATGGAGTCTTCGAAGGTGTTGTTTTTAGCCCAACGGTCTAGAACGGAGCGTTCAATAGCCGGAAAATCAGCCCTGTTCGGGACGCGAGGATAAGGAGTGTCGTCTGAAGTGCTCATTGTCGTTCCAAGTAAGGCATGCCTCCATTCAAGTTACCGGCTGGAACTTGTTTGCCTATTATTTAAACGTTCTTGAGATAGTCCGCGGCTCGGGGTCGCTTCGGGGATATGATGCGACACCTTTTCGAACCCGAGTATTCCGCAGGTGAGTTATGGCGAAAAAGAAGCCAGATGTGAAGAAGAAGGCAGCGGCTAAGAAGAATGCCCCTGTGAAGAAGAAGGCAGCGGCTAAGAAGAATGCCCCTGTGAAGAAGAAGGCAGCGGCTAAGAAGAGTGCCCCTGTGAAGAAGAAGGCAGCGGCTAAGAAGAGTGCCCCTGTGAAGAAGAAGGCAGCGGCCAAAAAGAAGATTTCGGCCAAGGCGCGTTTCAACGCAGCCTGGTTGAAGAAACAGCGTGAGGCTCTCTTGGCCGAACGCGAGAGCTATACGCGCCATGCTGAGTTTCTTGAGGCTGAAGCCGACCAATTGGCCAGAGATCGAGAGCCTGGCGATGTGCAATTTGATGAAGAATCTGGAGAAGGTGACTCGATCGCTGTTGAACGAGACAGAGACTTACAGCTTTCTGCTCAAGCACGTGCCGCAATCCAAGAAATTGATGAGGCTCTCGAACGAATCAAGAAAGACACTTACGGAATAAGTGTTGTTTCCGGACTTCCGATACCGAAAGAACGGCTTGAGGCGATTCCACATGCGGACAAGCGCGTTGAGGAGAAAGCCACCGGCATGTCGTGGCGTTGACCTTGTGGCTACGTCTCAAAAAGCACCCAAGTCTCTATGGATAGTCTTAACAACCGTATTTGTTTTAGCTGTTGACCAGTGGAGCAAGTACTGGGCGGTTGAAGCTTTAAGCGATCAGACAATTGGCGTTATCTGGAAACTCCGCTTCCATTTAACAGGTAACACTGGTTTCGCTTTCAGTACGGGTCAAGGCTTGGGCCCCATCCTCGGAGTTGTTGCATCAGCCATTGTTGTGGTCCTTTGGCGGATGAGGAGCAGGTTTTCTGGGACAGTGTCTACTGTTGCTCTCGGTTTGGTACTTGGTGGCGCGTGCGGGAACCTCATCGACCGCGCGGTGCGTAAACCGGGGTGGGGTCGCGGCGCAGTTGTCGACTTCATCGATCTCCAATTTTGGCCTGTTTTTAACGTGGCGGATATGGCAATCGTAATTGGCGTCTTACTCTTATCAGTAATGATGTGGCTAGAGCAGCGTGGAGCAAAGTCTGGTGCGTGACGAAATCCCCAACGCGCTTGACGGCGAACGCGTAGATCGCGTTGCTGCGTTGATGACTGGGCTGAGTCGAAGCGCCATAACAAAGTTGATCTCTCAAGGCGATGTAAGTCGTAATGGTCAAAAAGTAGAAAGTGGTTCAGATCGTGTAACGCTTGGAGATCAGATCGAAGTGGATGTGCCTCTCGAAAAGGAACTCCCATCGGAACTCGTTGCAGATACTGAAGTCCAGTTCGAAGTAGTGCATGAAGACGAATCGTTGGTTGTAATCAATAAGCCCATTGGTTTGGTAGTTCATCCAGGCGCTGGACGCAGCGGTTCTACTTTGGCCCATGGGCTACTGGCCCGATACCCAGAAGTCGTTCAAGTTGGTGAGCCCGATCGACCTGGAATCGTGCATCGATTAGATCGCGATACGAGTGGGCTCTTGATTTGCGCTCGAACGAACGAGGCGCTCAGTCAACTGAGTCAGGACCTCGCAGATCGCCTTATCCATCGCAGTTATTTAACGATTGCTTCTGGTTGTCCGGAAGCCCCCAAGGGAACTATCGACGCCCCTATTGGTCGCAGTCGACGCGCACGAACAAAAATGACGGTTACAGAAGATGGGCGAGAAGCACGAACCCACTATGAAGTCTTAGAAACCTGGACATACCCAAAGCAGGCTTCACTTTTGAAATGCACTTTGGACACCGGTCGCACTCATCAAATTCGAGTCCATTTGCGGGCGATCGGTTGTCCTGTCTTGGGTGACGCGGTCTATGGAAAGAGGGACCCTTTCGGAATTGGGCGACCGCTACTTCATTCTGCTGAAATCTCTTTTGTTCATCCTGTCACTGAGGAAGAAATGAATTTTGTATGTAAACCCCCCGCTGACTTTGATAGAGCGCTGTCTGGATTTCGAGTGCAAAATCTTGACGATGCTTCTGCTGATCCCGGCTAGATCGGTAACTCATAATCAGGCTTGAGTGGGACTTAATTATTTTTCGTTTATCTCTGTGTTTGAGGATGTTTATGCGTTGACGCATCTATTGTGCGTTTGTGGTTGTTGCTGAGAAGAGGGTCCTACCATCTAGTGGAGATACTTCTGTCTCTTCTATTGTCCCAGCAGTCCTCACAAGACAATCAAACTCTTTGGTGTCCGAAGAAATGTTAGCGGCCGATGCCGTAGTCCTCTTTGTGGTCGATGGGATGGGGTGGCACCAAATTGACAGATACCGGGACCAACTTCCCTGTCTTGGTGAAGCTTTGGGAGCGCCCATAACTACAGTTGCTCCAAGCACGACGGCGACAGCACTAACGTCTATTTGCACTGGAGTTTTACCCGGGGAACACGGTGTCATCGGGTACAAGGTGGATACCCCCAGCGGTCTGCTCAATTGTTTGCGTTGGACTAGCGGCTCAAAGCTGATGATGAGGGATGTTCCTCCAATTGACTTCCAACCGGTTGAGCCCTTCTTGGGCGCCTCGCCTCCGGTTGTGACCCGTGCAGAGTTCCAAAAGAGTGGTTTCACCCAAGCACATCTGAGAAACGGCCGATTTTGCGGTTGGTGGTCGCCAGCGACGCTAGTGACTGAAATAGATGAGCAGTTGAGGGCTGGCGCACCATTTGTTTACGCTTATTACGACGCTCTCGACAAGGTTGCCCATGTTCACGGCTTAGGGCGCCATTATTTGGATGAACTGAAATTTGTGGATGCCCTCGTGGAGCGGATAGTTGCGGAAGTCCCAGAAGACGTGACGTTGCTTGTTACGGCCGACCACGGAATGGTCGAGGTTGGAGACAAAATATTCGATATTCATGACGAGCTCGTTAAGCGGACATCTCGAACATCAGGAGAGGCACGGTTCCTGTGGCTCCATGCCAAAGACGACGACCACAGTGGTCTCCTAAGAGCAGCTGAGGTTCATTCTGATGTGGCGTGGGTTGCGGGTATAGATCAAGTTTTAGATGAGTGCTGGTTCGGCCCTTACGTGACCCCAGAAGCACGGATGAGGATGGGTGAGGTCGCTATCGTTGCGCGTGAACCTGTGGCGCTGATGGATCCGCGGCAACCTGATGCCCCGAACCTAGTAGCTCGACACGGTTCGATGACTGAAGAAGAGATGCATGTTCCCTTTCTTGCCTTCTCGTAATAATTTTAGTTCGTTCAGCTACCTGCGCCGGTAGAATTCTCGCATGGTTGAGCAGCAATTCGACTCTTCTGGCGGCCCGTCAGAATCGACTCCTGAAAACGTCGAGTTAATTGAACTCGAAGGCGCTATCAACGGAGACGGCGAACCTCCTGCGATTTCAGAGCCGGGCAAGGTCATGCGGATCGGCTCGATGATCAGAACGTTGTTAGAAGAAGTTCGTGAAGCCCACCTTGACGAGGCTAGTCGCGATCGGATGAGAGAGATTTATGAACAGTCAGTCGAAGAATTGTCTGAGGCACTGGCTCCTGAACTTAGAGACGAGCTAGCACGACTCGCACTACCATTTAGCTCTGACTCGCCATCGGAGGGAGAATTGCGAGTTGCTCAAGCGCAATTAGTAGGTTGGCTTGAAGGGTTGTTTCACGGGATTCAGGCTGCAGTTGCAGCTCAGCAAATGATGGCGCAACGCCAACTGATGGAAATGCGCCAGGGTGCTCTTCCACCTGGATTGAGCGCCCCTGAGGGAGCTGAAACCAAGCAGTCCGAAGGTCATCCGGGAGGCGTTTATCTATGATGGCTAAAGGTATTTCGCTTAATTCTGATTTATCGGCTGAAATCTTAAGCCGACGTGCACTTGTGGAGGAAACTTCCTGATGGCTTTGACGGTCGAAACTAAAGATTGCACTGCCCTAAGCGATGCCGAAATCGAAGAGATGGCGGACCTCATCGAGGATGAGCCGATGGTTTTCGATGTTGGTGAACTATCCAAGCAAAGAGATGCGTGGGTGCTTGTGACGCAGGTTCGAGATGGAAATAACTTATCTGCCTACGGTTTCTGCACCCTCGAGCGTGTGGGTGGTGATCCAACGGTATTGATAGGTCTCGCAGCGGTTAAAAGAACTAGTCGCAGAGAGAGTGCTCTAAAGGCAATGATTACCGACCAGATGCGACGTGCTGTGCTGGCATTTCCTGATGAGGATGTCCTTGTCGCGACACAAATGGCGGACCCGGCTGCATTTGATGCTTACAAACCACTCAGCCACGTTGTTCCCCGACCTGGCTATGAGGCCAACGGTGAGGATCGCGCTTGGGGTCGAAGACTAGCTAAGCGCTTTGACGTAAGGGGAGAGTACAAAGCCAAAGAATTCCGGGTTTATGGCGAAGGTCGACCGTCGCTAGTTCTAAACCACAACTCGTCGAAGCCTGAAAGCATTAAACCAGAAGTTTCGGCCCTTTTCGATGGGTATGACGTCTTGAAAGGCGATGCATTGGTGACCTTTGGATGGGCCACCCGCGAGAAGCTCGCGAAATTGCTCTAAGTCCTCGGCAGCCCTAGTGGACTTTTCTGAACTCATCCGCAAGCGCCGAATGACCAGATCGTTTCTGGTCGACCCAGTACCTGTAGAGAAATTGGACCGGGTCCTTGACAGCGCGCGCCGAGTGCCGTCAGCAGGAAACACGCAAGGGTTCGATTTTGTCGTCCTAGAAGGGTTTGAAACGTCTGTTTACTGGGACGTCACCCTTCCTCCTGAGCGCAGAGAAAAGTTTCGTTGGCAGGGGTTGTTGCGGGCTCCTGTACTTGTAACTATTTGGGCCGACGCTGGTGCTTATTTGAAACGATATGGCCAAGAAGACAAAGCACATAGCGGTCTTGGTAATGATGTTGGTGCATGGGCAACTCCCTATTGGATTGTCGATAGCAGTTTCGCGGCAATGGCAATGCAGCTTGCGGCTATCGATGAAGGGTTAGGGGTTCTATTTTTCGGTATGTTTGATCATTCGAGTGAACTTGCAGAGGCTTTGGGGGTGCCGGGTGACCGTATGCCGATCGGAACCATCGCTATGGGATGGCCGGATGACGCCGATAAAACGATGGGTCGTTCGGCTTCGATGGAACGACGTCCATTAGAGGACGGAACGGAAAGTGTCGTGCACCGGGGACAATGGTAAGCACATGACTCGTAGGGAGCGAAGATGAGCAGTTCTCGAGACAGAGTCGAATCTGGTTACCAGGCAGTCGGGCAATTGTTTCACCGTTACCTAACGGGTCTTATTCTCGCTCTCGTTGTTGAAACCGGGACAGAGAAAGCCGCACGAGTGGTGCAAGGACTTTTCCGTCGCCAACAAGAAGAGCGCTTTCTGCCAGGATTGGAGAAGCTCGGCTTGCTTGATGAATCTGCTGCTGTCGCTTGCGCCAAATATCACTATCTTTCGAATCATTTAGGTGGAGTGTCAGTCGTTTTTATTCCCGAATCCGAAAAAAAAGCCTGGATCAGGTACGCGCCGCCTAGATGGATCTTTGATGGAACGGCTATAGCTGCTATTCCCACTGAAGTATCGAGGGCAATGTTGTGGGGTTGGCATGCCAATAATGGGGTTTTGCTCGATAACCCGAAACTGGGTTTCGTGTGTACAGGTCAGACAGTTGACGGCCTGCCGGGGCTCGAGGGGTATTACATAGAAGAAGAGGAAGAGCTTTCCGCTGGTAATCGATTGAGATTTAATTACGGCGAGAGTAGTCCTCCAGTTAACTACGCGGACTTGCCAGTTCTAGACAACGAAGAATGGCCGTCTGAGCGCCTCTTGAAGGTGGCTCGGAACTACAGCATGGATTACATACGGAACATTATTCCGGTGATGTCTCAGGAGTTGGGTCCGTTAGCCGCTCAAGGCATTCTCTACCGAACCGGACGCAAGATAGGAATGCAGTATTCGTTAGAAACTCAGAGGGTCTTGGGTCTAGACGAACCGATAGATGTTCTCGAGGCGCTCTTAGCGGCTCAAGGAGATGTTTTGGGCCGTGTTGGCGCCAACTTGTCCCAGACCTCTTGGCGTTTGATGAACGGCCTGGAAACAGAAAGCACTCCTGAGTGGATGGATGGTCTAGTCGGGTTATGGGAAGGTGTTCTTCTGGTAATGGAGCCGCACCTTCGTCTGAATCTTCTTGAAAGGCTTGATATGGGTGAAGAAGCGTTTTTATGGAGGGTGACAAAAACAGGCCGCCCCAAGAAGTTCTAAGACTTAAAGACCTCAACCGTTTTGGTCAGATCATCGAGATACCGCAAAGTTTCATCGGTAGAAGGTAAGTCAAAATTGACTGGGGTGAAAATAAATTGAGTGACCCCAGCTTCGGCGTATTCCTCAAGTCGTTCTGCGCGTGGGCGCCCCCACACGTAAAGAGAGATGGGAATGGAGGATCCGTCTCGACCGGCTTCGTCTGCCAAATTTCGAAAACGTTGTATGCCGGCTATGACGTCGGGTTTTCCGCCAACATTCATAACTCCGACATCAATTGGAGCCCACTCATCGGCGTATTCAGCAGCATGCTTGATGCCTAATGGCCCGGCATTACCAAGGGCTATAGGAACTTTGCCGTTAACGGGTTTAGGAAAGACCCAAGAACGGGAATAGCTATCCCAGGTGCCCGAAAACTCGGCTTCTTCTTCAGACCAGGCTAAACGTAACCCCTCCACTCGTTCGCGCATGGCGGAGTAGCGCTTTTTGAATGGTATATCCGGACGATGGTTCTCTAATTCTTCTTCGTTCCAACCGACTCCTATGCCCATTACTACACGACCCTGTGACAACACATCTGCAGTCGCCACAGTGCATGCAAGGTCCAAAAGGTCGTGCTCCAGTAACAGACAAATGCCGGTTCCCAAAGTCAAGCTTGTGGTCTCTGCCGCTGCAGCTGCTACAGAGACCCATGGATCCATCATGTGAAAGTAGCTGCCGGGCAACTGGCCTCCATTGGGGTAGGGGCTGCGTCTCTCTACTGGTATGTGACTGTGTTCTGGAAACCAGACAGAATCGAAATTACGGCTCTCGAGTTCTCTGGCTAGGTGGCCGGGAAGAATCCCGTCGGCATGATTTCCTGTGAGATAACCAAACTTCATAAATGAATCTTATGACTATCTGGGCATGTAAAGCTGAGTCTTCTATGGTTCGTCTTATGGAAAACCAACTAGCTAAGGCGAATCTCGGGATGGTGAAGTGACATCTTTATCTATTTGGTTCAGCGGGGCACGACCGCGGACCTGGCCAGCGGCTGTCGTTCCGGTGCTGGTAGGGACCGCCGCTGTTCAGGACAAGCCGGACTTGTTGAGGGCTCTTTTAGCTTTGGTCGTTGGCTTAGCTTTACAAATAGCAGTGAACTACGCGAATGATTACAGCGACGGAGTGCGCGGGACTGATGACCAGAGAGTAGGGCCGCAGAGGTTGGTCGCATCAGGAGTGGTTCCTCCTAGAAGCGTGAAACGAGCTGCGTTCTGCTTCTTTGGCGTAGCCGCAAGCGCTGGCCTTTACCTTTCGTCGGTTACCAGCTGGTGGTTGCTGCTAGTTGGTGCCGCAGCTATAACGGCTGCCTGGTGCTACACCGGAGGTCCTAAACCCTATGGATATAGCGGTCTAGGAGAGTTATTCGTCTTTGTTTTTTTCGGATTAGTAGCCTCTATCGGTACAACCTACATTCAAGATGAGGAAGTCACCCCGCTCGCTGTGGGGGCCTCGGTGCCCGTTGGCTTGCTAGCTGTCGCCTTGCTAGTAACTAATAATCTGCGCGATTTGCCCGGCGATGGGTTAGCTGGCAAACGGACTCTGGCTGTCCGTATTGGTGACAAGCCCACTCGGATTCTCTATGTGCTCACAATACTTATGGCATTTCTTTCCTTGCCCTACCTGAGTCTTCTGAGGCCAGGAGCACTATTAGCGTTGTTGGCCTTACCAGCAGCTATAGCACCAGTTCGATCGGTGCTCAGAGGAACTTCCGGTGTTGGCTTGGTTGCTGTTCTCGGAGCGACGGGGAAGTTGCAGATGATCTATGGCACTTTGTTGTGTGTAGGCCTTGCCTTAGGCATCTAAGTCATTCGGAAAGAGAGCCGAGAAACAGTTGAGTAATTCCACCGCTGAGTAGAACTCTGTTGACGTCCCTGAACCCAACTGCCTGAAGTCCGCTCAATAGTTCGTAACTTTCAGGAAGGTATTGAACCGATTTTGGAAGGTACTTGTAGGCGTTCCTGTCGGAGAGTAGAGCCCCGATCTTGGGAACTACTTTTCCAAAGTAAAAGCTGTGTCCCAAACGAAGTAGTGGATTTGAAGGCTCAGCTACGTCCAGTAATCCAATCCGTCCCCCCGGTTTAAGTACTCGAGATATCTCTGCGAAGAATTCATCCAAATTTGTAAAGTTTCTTAGGGCGAAACCACAAGTAACCCCGTCAACGCTGCTGGATGGTATTGGAAGACATAATGCATCGGCTCTAATTAACGGAGCGTCAGTCTTTGCGGCGCTCAACATTCCAGTACTGAAATCAATGCCAATCGGGTCAAGCCCATAACGCAAAAGATCGTTGCAGAAGTCACCTGTCCCACACGCAAGGTCTAAAACTACTGACCCTGTAGGCAGTTGCAATGCCTTGACAGTGCGTCGACGCCACCCAACGTCCATGCGGAACGTCATTAGTCGGTTAACCAGGTCATAGCGGGGCGCGATCTGGTCGAACATATTTTCGACAGCGATAGACTTTTCTTCTCCTTGCGGGAGTTCGTCGCTATGCATCAGCTTGTCGTCGGGTCGATTGAGTTTCAGGTGTAGACGCGGTAAATGCACTCAGCTACACAGGCAGGTTTGTCGGATCCCTCGATTTCGAAGATCAATTCGGCGGTGTACTGCGCCCCTCCATCAAATCGAGAAACTTCTTTGAGGGTAGCTCCCATTCGCACGTTGGAACCGACTGGTACAGGGGCGGTGAAGCGAATTTTGTTAGCCCCATAGTTGACTCCCATTTGGACGTCTCCACCGATCACGAATGCCTCTGACATACACATAGGGGCTAGCGAGAGTGTTAGATAGCCGTGAGCAATTGTCGTACCGAATGGTCCGGCCTTTGCTTTTTCTTCGTCCAAGTGGATCCACTGAAAATCGCCTGTTGCCTCAGCAAACTTTTGGACTTGCTCAGGCGTGATGGAGTGCCATTCGCTATATCCGATTTGCTGCCCGACCCTGCTTTCAAGATCGTCGATACCGTCAATATGAGTAGTCATAGATCCGAGTTTAGGGCCATCTGTCAGGCGAACCAGATCCTTCTGTATTCCTTACTCTGCGGGTGGAGCAATAAGACCAGGAGAACTACGTCAAACATCAAGCGCAGCAGAAACCCGAGTAGATCTATGTCGTATCGGATACCTATCCAAAGTGTCGCCACCACCGAGTAGATGGCGGCCGAAAGGGCTAATCGAAATCCAAGTTTTTTTTCGTTGGCTATGCCCAGGCCGCCGCCGACAAGCGCTGCCAGGAGCAAGAGTGGAAATATGCGCGAAGCGAATAGGCCAAGTAAGTCGTAGGGGAGTTGGCGATAATAAACACTGCCGAAGAGAATGATGCTGGCACCACGGAAATAAGCCAGCATTACGGCGCTATATAAAGTCTGAGGTTGAGTTGGGTTCAGCCAACGGAGGTTGTTCACCTGTTTAGTGTGGCAGAGGCCGAGCCGAAATACTCAGGGTTTGCGGCGCTTCGTTACTTTCACCCTGTGCTCCGCGCGAAGTTGGCCACAGGCGGCATCAATATCTGTTCCTCTGTTAGCACGAACAGTTGCATTGACACCAAATGATTCCAAAATCTGCTGAAACCACACTATAGATTCTTGATCCGTACCAGGATTTTCGTACCCCGGAGTTGGGTTCAACGGAATGAGGTTGACGTGTGCATTCAAAGGCCTTGCGAATTCAGCGAGTTCGCGCCCAGCTAATTCAGTGTCGTTAACCCCTGCCATCATGGCCCATTCGAGGCTAATCCGCCTGTTTTTTGATCGTTTGTAGCTCTGAAGTGCTTCGAATAATTTTCTAAGCGGGTATGTTCGATTCACAGGTGCTAGCTGGTTGCGGGTTTCGTCATTAGCGGAGTGCAGGGAGACAGCAAGGCTTACAGGCAGGGCTTGATGGGTTAGTCGTTCGATGCCAGGGATAACTCCGACGGTAGAGACAGTTATTTTCCGTGCGCTAATCCCGAGATCACGGTGTATCCGTTCAACTGCGGACCAGACGTTGTCAAAGTTTGCTAAGGGTTCCCCCATCCCCATGAAAACGACGTTACTTAGTCTTTTATCTTTCGAATTTTGGGCCGACCTAACTACTTGTTCGACAATTTCGCCAACTGTCAGATGTCGATCAAAGCCAATCTGACCGGTTGCGCAGAACGAGCATGCCATTGCACATCCGGCTTGCGAAGAAACACAGACCGTCGATCGATCTCGATAATGCATGAGGACAGACTCAAGTAAATAGCCATCCCCCAGTTGCCAAAGTTGTTTAATTGTTTTCCCGTTGTCACTGGTCACTTCCCTTACAGGAGTGAGGGCCGCAGGCAGAAGTTCTTCGATCGTTGAACGTAAGGCCTTTGGGATATTTGTAAGCTCGCTTGGCTCTCGGTGCTGGCCGTGTAAACCTTCCCAGACTTGTCCGATTCTGTAACTGGGTTCGCCTTCCAGAAGCTCAGCTAGCTCGGAGCGAGATATGTCATAGCGAGTCATCACCACGCTTCTAGGGTACGGGAGGTAGCTTCGATTGCGTGGCGTCTCATCGATATGACGAACATCATCGGGATGTAACTGGCGGTGGAGTTAGGGCAGCAGTGTTCGGAGCATCGGACGGTTTAGTTTCGAACGTGTTGCTGATCGTTGGTCTCGCAGGTGCGGATGCGTCAGCCCCGGTGGTGCGCGCTGCAGGCATCGCAGGTCTTCTCGCAGGGGCTATCTCGATGGCTGCGGGTGAGTATGTATCTGTGCGTGCTCAAAATGATCTCGTGACGCGAGAAGTTGAAAGGGAAAGACAGGCGTTAGCGGAAGACCCAGAGGAAGAGACCGAGGAGCTAGCAGAGGTTTACATCGAGCGAGGGATGGACCCAGAACAGGCTCGGGAAATGGCAGAGTTAGTGATGCAAAATCCTGATATGGCCCTCGAAGTTCACGCAAGGGAAGAACTTGGCGTAGCTCCAAATGAGCTTGCATCGCCACTCAGTTCTGCGGCTTGGTCTTTTTTTGCGTTTGCGATAGGGGCAGTCGTTCCATTGATCCCGTGGTTTGCGTCCTCTTCGTCTGGGGCAGTCTGGTTTTCAGTTGGTGCTGCAGTAGCCGGTGCAGCATTTATCGGAGCGAGTTTGGCGCTGGCCACTGGACATTCAGTGCTGCGAGGGGTGGCCAGACATGTCGGCATAGCGATTGCAGCTGCTCTAGCCATCTATTTCGTTGGTGGAGCCCTAGGGGCGGTCGCAGACCTTTAACTGGCTTGGTTGTGCTGCTGGTAGAGGCGGCGCACAACTTGAACTTCCAAGCCGATATCTCGATATAGATTTACTGCGGGAGTATTGTCGGCATCTACGTAGAGCATTGCTTTTGTAACGGCAGCATCTTCGAGGTGTTGGTATCCGGCCAAAGTTAAGGCACGGCCAAGGCCTAGGCCATGGAAGTCAGGATGTACGGCTATGACGTATACCTCACCTATTACGGGATTCTCGTCCGCGTGAACTTTGGTCCAACAAAAAGCTGCTATCCGGCCGTCTTGTTCGTAAATCCGGAAGCCTTCAGCATCGAACCACGATTCCTTTTGCCTTTCTTTTAGTAGTTCGACGGTCCATCCGCTTTGTTCTCGATGCCATGAGAAGGCCCGATTGTTTACCTCGCACCATTCTTCTTCGTCTTGCCCGATGATGAAGGAGCGGGTCGCAATTTCTGTTCGTTGTCCTAGGGGGATCGATGTCTCCATTCGAAAGAGATCTCTTTGGGCGGTCATTCCCAGCCGTCCTAAAAGCAGATCAATTTCCTCTGATGGGTGGTCAAGCCAGATGGAGACACCCGTTGAGGTTTGCGACAGAACATCTCGTAACGCCATAGAGAGGGCATCTTGAGTCCAACGCGAAGCGTCTACCTCTATTAATTGGCCGTCTCTATCCTCTGTAAGAGTTATCGTTGGCGTCTCGGATGGGTCTTCAGTCACCTTATTGAAGGTATCGCTACTTGTGACCTAATAAGGTAAACAAACAGTATGGGTAAGCCACGATCGCCTAACGGCAGAGCCCAAGCGGTGCATCATCGGCTGAAATTTGAGTATGAAGCAATCTGTGAGTTGGTTCACAGCAACCCTTTTGAATTGTTGGTGGCGACCATCTTGTCGGCACAATGCACTGATGTTCGAGTTAACAAAACGACGCCGGCGGTGTTTGATCGTTACCCGACTCCGTTTGAGTTAGCGGCTGCTGATCAAGGTGAACTAGAGCAGTTAGTTTATCCCACTGGTTTTTATAAAAATAAAGCCAAGAATTTGGTAAAGATGGCCAATCAACTTTTGGATAATCATGGAGGAGAGGTCCCCAAGTCGGTAGGTGACTTAGTTCAGCTTGGAGGTGTCGGCAGGAAAACAGCTAATGTCATTCGTTCAGTTGCCTTTGGGCTTCCTGGTCTACCGGTAGACACGCATGTCGGACGGTTAGCGAGACGCCTAGGACTTACCGAAGAGCAAGACCCGCTAAAGGTAGAAATCGCGTTGAACTCGATGGTTCCCCAATATGAACGAGGGGAGTTTAGTCTTCGAGTGATTCTTCACGGAAGGCAGATATGTTTCGCTCGAAACCCTCGTTGCGATATCTGTGTTCTAAATGACTTTTGTCCCGCCGCCTTCGATTTTTGATACATAAAGGAGATTTCTAATGACCATACGACGTGCCGCACATTTTGTTCCCGGCGCTAATGAGAAGATGCTCGAAAAATCATTAGGCACGCAGGCCGATGCCTTAATCCTTGATCTAGAAGACGCAGTTACACCCGACAATAAGGATTCAGCGCGAGTGACTGTTGCGAGATGGTTGGAAAACGTTGATTTTGGCCGACAGGAACGAGTGGTGAGGGTAAATCCACTTGGTAGTCCTTGGTTTCAAAGAGATATAGAAGAGACGATGATTCACCCGCCTGATTCGTATCTGATTCCTAAGGTAAATAATGCGAATGAGATTGCTCAAATCGACGAGCTAATTCGAGAAAACGAAGGCCTCTATGGGCATCCCGTTGGGTCTACGAAGTTGCTGATTCTAGGCACTGAAACCCCACAGGGTTTCCTGAATATCGGTGATCTTGCCGCTAACCCCCGTGTGGACGCGTTGACTTGGGGCGCTGAAGATCTATCTGCCGCTATCGGTTCGAGAGGCAACCGTAATGCCGACGGTAGCTATCTCCCGATTTTCGAACATGCTCGGGTCATGTGTCTCCTAGCTGCGACAGCTTGGGAGAAGCAGCCTCTGGATACAGTTTTTGTTGATTTCAATGACCCTGTAGGTCTGAGATCTGAATGTGCCCAATCAGCAGCTATGGGTTACACCGGCAAGATAACTATTCACCCCAACCAGATAGATATTGTAAATGATTCATTTACCCCGTCCGAGCAGGAGGTCGGCGAAGCTAGAGAGTTGCTGGAATTATTTGCCGAGAAAGAAGCCGAAGGTCTGATGGCGTTCAGCTTCAAAGGACAGATGGTGGATGTCCCTCACCTCACTCGAGCTCAAAAAATTGTTGAAATGGCTGAGGTTTTGGCTGAACTTGGGTAGAGCAACTCGATTATTCGGGTGGTAGACCGCCCGCTGCCCTGGAAATCCGGCGTTGAGCTGTCTTTAGGCTCCGCTCAACTTCGTACAAATCGAGCGCTACAGCCTCCTCGCTGGTACCTAATAGTTCGTCGGCAGCAGTGGTAATCCGGTCACTCAATTCTCGGATAGCCGTTTCCAGCGATGAAAGTTCTGCCCGAGAAACCATACGAGAACCATACAGTCAGGCCTGCGCTTCGCGATATCTACTTCTGTCTGACCTCCAGTCAGCGGTACCCTCAGTAGGGTGCTTCACCGCATTGACCTCAGAGGCCTAGAAGGGCCATTGGATGCTCTGCTTCCGCGTCCCGATTTAGATAGTCAAGTGCCCACCTCGGCTGTCCGAGAAATCATTTCTCAAGTCCGCCAAGGAGGTGATGCCGCAATTCGAAAGCTAACGACGAAGTTCGACCAGGTAGACGTTGGTGCCCCTCGGGTTTCAGATATCGAACTAGAAAAAGCATGGAAATCTCTGGAGCCTGAGTTAGCTGCCGCTCTTGAGTTGGCGTACTCCCGAATTTTGCATTTCCATGAGCAAGAAGCAGGTGCAGCGCACCAAGTGACACAAGCTGAGATCAAGGTGACTAGCTTGTCGCAAGCCGTAGAACGCGCTGGGCTTTATGTGCCGGGCGGGCTTGCTGTTTACCCATCCACAGTTTTGATGACAGCCTTGCCTGCGAAGGCCGCAGGGGTGGAAGAACTCCTTTTGTGTACGCCGCCAAATCCCTCAGGCGAGATAGATCAGATTGTGTTAGCGGCTGCCTATTTGTGCGGTGTCGGAGAGGTTTACAAGATTGGTGGAGTTCAAGCGATAGCCGCCATGGCGTATGGCTCGGAAACTATAAGCCCAGTTGACGTGATCGCAGGTCCAGGCAATATTTGGGTTGCGACTGCAAAGCAGGAGGTGGCGGGCACTGTTGGTATTGCGGCTGCCTTTGCCGGTCCATCCGAGATAGTCGTTGTCGGGGATCAGAGTTGCCCGAGTACTTCGGCGGCAATAGATCTCATTTTGCAGGCGGAACATGGGCCAGGTGGTCGCGCATGGCTAGTTACTTGGAATCAGGCATACGCTGAGGAAGTAGAGGCTGCGATAGAACTCATCCTTGAATCATCCCCACGTCGTTCTGAGACATTGGAAACACTTGTTGAAGACGGTTATGTGTGTCTCGTCGATACGCCGCAGCAAGCAATAGAAGTTGTTAACAAGATCGCGCCGGAACATCTTCAACTCATGTGTGAAGGCGCTAATGCCCTTGTGGGTGAGGTAAGAAATGCCGGTGCAGTTTTTTTGGGTAATTGGGGGCCAGCCTCAATTGGTGATTACCTAGCCGGGCCATCTCATGTTTTACCAACAGCAGGAACAGCACGCTTTAGTGGCGCCTTAACGGTTGACGACTTCCAAAAGCGGATGCACATTGTTGAAGTTTCGAAGTCAGGGTTTGACGCAGTAGCCGACGCGGTTGGCGTACTGGCTCGGGCTGAAGGTTTGTGGGCGCATGCTGCTTCTGTGACTGAGCGTCAACGCTGGATTGAAGAAGGATTGCAGCCATGAAACGGCCGCCTGTGCGTGATGACTTGCAAGCTATGAAGGGTTATCACTCTCCACAACTCGAGGTTGATGTTCGCTTGAATACGAACGAAGCACCTTTCCCTCCGCCCGAGGACTTCGAGAAAGCCTTCTTACAAGAAGTGCAAAAGGTCGACTGGAATAGGTACCCAGATCGACTGACTTGGTCTTTGAGGGAAGACCTGGCAGAACTCCACCAAGTTGAACCTCAACAAGTGTTTGTAGCCAATGGTTCAAACGAAGTGCTGCAGACAATCTGTCTCACATTTGGGGGGCACGGAAGAACAGCCCTGACCTTTGAACCGACCTACGCTATGTATGGACAGATAGCGAGAATCGCTCAATGTAGCGTCGCTAATGCACAACGAGATGAAGCGTTCAGGATCCCGATCGACGTTTTACGGAGAGCAATAGAAGTAGAAGAACCAGACCTGACGTTTCTATGTTCGCCTAATAATCCCACTGGTACGCCGGAGAGTCTCGAGGTGATTCAGACAGCTCTCAGGCTTTCCTCCGGAGCTGTGGTGGTTGACGAGGCGTACGGTCAATTTTCGGACTTCACAGCCCTAGATCTGTTTGGCGCACAAGACGCTTCTGAGTCCCTAATAGTCACAAGGACCTTTTCCAAGACTTGGTCAATGGCAGGTGTTCGCTTGGGTTATTGCGTGGCCTCACCGTGGATGTATGAAGAGTTCGAAAAAGTAGTACTTCCCTATCACTTGGATTCGGTGAAACAAATCGCAGGTCGTGTGGCCCTGCGCTTCCAAGATGAGATGGAGCACCGGGTCACTCAGATATCCGACGAAAGAGATCGGGTTTCCAAAGCCATGGCCGAGTTAGGCGTTGAGGTTTGGCCATCTCAGGCCAACTTCATTTTGTTTAGGACAGCTTGTTGTGATCTGCCCGGACAAGAAGTTTGGAAGCGCCTTCTCGATAGGTCGGTTTTAGTTAGGAATTGTTCAGGTTGGGCCGGATTAACTGATTGCCTGAGGGTGACGATTGGCACTGAACAAGAAAACACTATTTTTCTCGCAGCCCTCCAGGAGGCACTTCAATGACACGTCAAGCGCAACATCGCAGAACAACTAAAGAGACTCAAATTGATTTATCGATCGATGTGGATGGTTCGGGGCAAATTGAGGTGAGTACCGGTCTGCCTTTTTTTGATCACATGATCTCTCAACTCGGCAAGCATTCCAGGTTTGATTTGACCGTTAAGTGTGAAGGTGACATCGATATTGATGCTCACCACACCGTCGAAGATGTCGGTATAGCTTTGGGAGAGGCATTTGCGGAAGCTCTTGGAGATAAACAGGGTGTGCGTAGGTTTGCTTCTATGACCGTTCCCCTTGATGAGGCGGCAGTCGAAGTTGTTCTTGACCTGTCGGGCCGACCCTTCTTGCACTATGAGATCGATCCTCCAGGAGAAAAGATTTTAGGTGACCCTCCGTTTGACCCACAGTTATGCGAGGAGTTCTGGCGCGCCTTCGTGATGGCAGCCGGGATCACCCTGCATTTGGTCTTGATTCGGGGGCGAAATACGCATCATATAATTGAAGCAAGTTTCAAAGGCGCAGCGCGGGCACTGTACGACGCAGTTGTTGTTGCTGACGAGGTCTTGCCCTCGACTAAAGGTGTCTTGTGAGGAGTTTCCGTTGAGAGAGGGCAACGATGCCCCGCTCATTGCCATATTGGATTACGGCATTGGGAATTTGAGGTCGGCACAAAAGGGCTTCGAACGAGTTGGTGCCGAAGTTCATTTGACTTCCGACGCAGGTTTAATAGCTGAGGCCTCGGGCGTGGTTCTTCCAGGAGTGGGACATTTCGGCTCGTGTATGCGCGAACTGAGAGCGGCCAAGCTGGATGAAGTGGCCTATTCGGTAATCGAAGCCGGAGTTCCCTTTCTTGGTATTTGCGTCGGCATGCAAATGCTTTTCGAGGGTTCTGAAGAGGCACCTGGCACCCGAGGTCTGGGAGTTTTACCCGGTCGGGTTCGTCTGCTGCCCAATTCTTTGCCGCGCCCCCAGATGCAATGGAACCGTCTAGATATTCGTCTTCAGGGATCACCGCTCTTAGATGGCATTGAAGATGGCTCCTGGGTGTACTTCGTTCACAGCTATGCGGCAGAGACGGAACCCCATTTGGTTGCAGCAACCTGCGAGTATGGAGTCGAAGTAACTGCAATGGTGGAGCAAGGAACTTTGTGGGCGACTCAGTTCCATCCGGAAAAATCTGGAGAAGTAGGACGGTCTTTTGCGCATAACTTTTATAGGGAGGCGTCAGTCCTGTGACCTTTAGTCTTTATCCAGCGATTGATATACGCGATGGCCGTTGCGTTCGGCTTATACAAGGAGACTACGACCGAGAGATCAGATATGACGCTGACCCTGTTGACGTGGCACTTTCCTTTGAAGAAGCAGGCGCTTCTTGGGTGCACGTCGTCGATCTTGACGCAGCGCGATCTGGTACGTCTCAAAATTTGGTGACAGTTGGTGCTATCGCCGCAGCTGTGAAAATACCGGTGCAAAGTGGCGGAGGGGTGCGCAGCCTAAACGCAGCCCGGGCGTTGTTTGATGCTGGAGTATCGAGGTGTGTGGTTGGGACTGCGGCCGTGGAGGATCCGAGTTTGGTTGAAGAGATTGCAGCAGTTGGACACCGTGTAGCGGTAGGTCTTGATGTTCGGGGCGAGATGGTCGCGACCGAAGGCTGGGAACGCGATAGTGGCATGAGTATCTACCAGTTGTTGCCGAACTTCCAGAATGCTGGAGTTGAGGCTGTAGTTGTTACGCAGATCACTCGTGATGGTATGGGGACTGGGCCAGACATCGCTGGATTGGAGCAAGTAGTTCGAGCGACTTCCCTAGAGGTCGTTGCGAGCGGAGGTGTAGGAACTCTTGAACACATAGCAGAGTTGGCGAAGCTAAGGGTTGATAACCGAGCCCTAGCAGGTGTGATTGTTGGTAAGGCTCTTCATGATGGCGTTATCGACGTTTCAGATGCTGTGAAAGCAGCCAAACAACTATGAAATCAGTGAGGGTAATTCCGTGCCTAGACGTAGATCAGGGGCGTGTGGTTAAGGGGGTTAACTTTGTGGGGTTGAGAGACGCTGGAGATCCGGTCGAGTTAGCAGCCCGTTATGATGCCGACGGCGCTGATGAAGTCGTGTTTTTGGATATAACAGCTAGCTCAGATGACCGCGAAACAATCGTCGAACTAGCTAGGAAAGTGGCTGAAGAGGTCTACATTCCTTTCACCATCGGCGGGGGTGTTAGATCAGTTGATGATGCTCGCCGACTGCTTAGGGCCGGAGCGGACAAAGTTTCGGTGAACTCCGCCGCGGTTGCTCATCCGAGTTTGGTCGCAGAGTTGGCAGATGCATTTGGTAGCCAGTGCGTGGTAGTTGCAATCGATGCAAAGTCCAATGGGAACAAGACTTGGAATGTGTACGTTAATGGCGGAAGAAATGACACAGCTCTAGATGTCGTCGATTGGGCTGGAGAGATCGCGAACCTTGGGGCCGGTGAGATTCTTCTAACGTCGATGGATGGAGATGGAACTCGCAACGGTTACGACCTCGATTTAACGCAAGCGGTTGTCAATGCTGTGCAAATTCCGGTCATCGCGAGCGGTGGTGTTGGAGAGCTAGCTCATTTAGTTAGCGGCGCCGTAGACGGCGGAGCTGACGCCGTCCTTGCTGCTTCTATTTTTCATTTTGGCAAACATACGGTTAGAGAAGCAAAAGAAGCCTTGCTGGCCGCTGGAGTGACCGTTCGACCACCGACCGAGTAACGGTAGAAGCATTTTTTCGGTTAGTTTCAAGAGATGACGTACCCCGGAAAGTATGCCGAAGTAGCGCCTAACCGCCTTGCAGTTGTCATGGCCAGAACGGGCGACTCTCTGTCGTATCAAGAGCTCGAACATCGATCTTGTCGATTCGCTCAAATGATGTGGGATGCTGGGCTACGACCGGGAGATCATGTGGCGATCTTCTCAGATAATCACATCCGGTATTTTGAGGCTTATTGGGCAGCAATGCGCAGTGGTCTCTACTTCACTACGGTAAATCGGTTCCTAACCGCAGAAGAAGCTGCCTACATCGTTGAAGATTGCGGCGCACAAGTGTTAGTAGCTAGTCAAGCAGTTCGTGACGTTGCGGTTGAGATGTTGCCGGCGATACCTAATTGCGCAGTGAGACTAATGTTCGATGGCGCAGCCGAAGGCTACGAAAACTTCGAATCCGTAGTTAATGAGTACCCATCGGAACCGCTTGACGATGAACCCAAAGGTTCGTTGATGCTCTATAGCTCTGGTACTACTGGCAAACCGAAGGGAATTAAGCGGCCTCTGGACGGATCGAAGATAACGGACCCTGACCTCATTGGCGCAGGTTTGGTCGGTGGAATTTTTGGCATTAATGATGAGTCGGTTTATCTGTCTCCTGCCCCGCTATATCACTCAGCGCCCCTTGGCTTCACTACAGGGACGCAATCTGTTGGCGGCACAGTGGTGGTTTTAGAAAAGTTTGACCCGCTAGAAGCGCTAGAAGCTATAGAGCGTTACAGCGTGACCCATTCGCAATGGGTACCGACAATGTTTACGCGGATGCTGAAACTGAGTGAAGAAGAACGAAACAGGTGGAACCTGTCAACTCACAAGCTGGCTATTCACGCGGCCGCTCCATGTCCAGTGGAAATAAAAAAGCAAATGTTTGAATGGTGGGGTCCCATCTTGCATGAATATTACGCAGGAACGGAACTCAATGGGTTCTGTTACGTCGGGCCCGAGGACTGGATCTCCCACCCAGGAACGGTTGGAAAGCCCCTAATTGGGTCGCTGCATATTTGTGACGAGGATGGTGTCGAATTACCTGCTGGGGAAGCAGGATTAATCTACTTTGAGCGCGAAGAGCAAACCTTTGAGTACCACCAGGCTCCAGACAAAACAAAAAGTTCCCAGCACCCAAATAATGCCTTATGGACGACACTTGGCGATGTGGGACGTGTAGATGATGACGGGTTCTTGTATCTGACAGACCGGAAGGCCTTTATGATCATCTCAGGGGGCGTGAATATCTACCCTCAAGAGATTGAAGACCGACTCATCCTCCACCCGGAAGTGGCCGACGTTGCTGTTTTTGGTGTTCCGAACGAAGATTTCGGTGAGGAGGTAAAAGCTGTAGTGCAACCAGTACAGGGCGTAAACGCCGACGAACATTTAGCGAGACGACTAGATGAATATGCGAAAGAACATATTGCTGGATATAAAATCCCACGATCTATCGACTTTCGTGAGGAACTTCCGCGCCTCCCTACTGGAAAGCTCTATAAGAGAGTGCTGCGTGACGAGTACTGGGGCGAAATTGGCGATTCTGAAGGAAACGTATCGCCTATTGAACAAATAACAGAGTCATCTTGAGTGCTGCGGAAACCTATCGCAAAGACTCGAAGTTGAGACTCGGCGCAGATCTATATGCAAATTTAGACAGGTGTTTGGGTTTAGTCAGCTAACTGGAATAAGGAAATAATGTCAGTTTATTTTGTGGTGCAAGAAGAAGTTAAAGACCAAGCAGGCCTCGACGCCTATATGGAGGCGGCAAAGACGTCAACGCTTGGTCGTGGTCGAGCGTTAGTAGTTGACAACGATGTCGCCCCGGTGGAGGGCAACTGGCATGGCTCCCGATTGGTCATTCTCGAATTTGAAGACGAAGCGGCATTCACTGAGTGGTACAACTCACCTGAGTACCAGAATGCTTTGCCGTTACGACTGGCAGCAACTGACTCTCGTGGAGCACTGGTTAAGGGATTGGGCTAAGAAGTCGACGATGCTTGTATACGACGGAGACTGCGTTTTTTGTTGTAGGTGCGCTCGGTGGGTGGCTAAGCGCTCTGACATCGATCTACTTGCCGATGGCGAAGCAGATTTAGAGGCCCTCGGCCTGACTGTTGCAGACACAAAACGCTTTGTTTGGTGGGTTGACGGCGATGTAAAGCTTTCTGGGCATCTTGCGATCGGAAAGGTCCTCCGGTCACTCGGCGGCGGTTGGATGTTGTTAGGTGCTGCCATGAAGGTGCCGCCTGTGTCGTTGCTTGCGGCATTGATCTATAGATTGGTGGCGGCTAATAGACATCGTTTTGGGGGAGGGTGCAGCTAGCTGACGTGGCCCGTATATTTCACTAGTTTTCTTTGCCGCTAGTCCTGGTTGATGATCTCGCTGATGAAAGAGCTTGCTCGCTCAGTCACTGGTTGTGTTACTCCTAAAAAGAAGTGATCGGCTTGAGCGACCTTTTCTACGGTGGTGGCGACCCAAGGTTCACAAATTGCGTGAGCGTCAGAAATAGATCGGAACTGATCATTCTCTGGGACCAGGAGAAGAGTGGGTCGCTGATCCTTACCCGCCTTCATTTCCTTAGGCTCAAGCAACGCCAAAGGTGACGCTATTCCAATCCAGCCGGCAAGATCAGAGTCATCGGCGGAGAGTGAAACATCTGCCCCGAATGAGTATCCAATTGAGAACACAGGAACGGCATCAGATAGTTGCGAAGCAAAAGCGAAGGCTGCTTGGCTGTCCAATATTTCCAGGCGCCCGTCCCCGTGGCCGCCCTCTGAATTTCCGACGCCCCGAAAGTTGTACCTTAAGGTTCCGATTGCATCTAACGGTAATGAATCGAAAAGTGCCTGAACAACGTTATTGTTCATCGCCCCGCCGTACAGAGGGTGTGGGTGAGATAGGACTGCGATAGCTCGAATATTGCTACTCAGTCGGTATTCGGCCTCGATAGTTACACCGTCACTAGTTTGGAAATTTGTTATTTGAGCCGATCCGGGGTCCGCGTTCATGTCTGAAAACGGTACCGTGCCATCGTGGCAGAAGAACCAAATGACGTAGCTACAGACCAAAATCAGAAACGCCCGATCAAAATGCTTCACGATCGGATCCTTGTGAGGATGCCGGATGACGAAGCTGAGCGCCGCAGTAGCGGTGGGATTCTGATTCCGGCTACAGCCCAGCAACAGAAGCGTTTAGTTTGGGGTGAGGTCGTGGGGGCCGGGCCTAACGTCAGAAGTGCTGAGGAAGGTGACCAGGTTTTGTTTAGCCCCGAGGACCGTTTTGAAGTAGAAGTTCACGGTGACGATTTTTTGATCCTGCGTGAACGCGACGTTCACGCGATAGCAGCTCCACGGGTCGAACCCGGAAGTACAGGTCTATACCTTTAACAAAGGGGACCCTTGTGTCCAATGGTGACCAAGAGAGTTATACAACGCAAGGCGGAATAAAAATCCGAGTAGATGTAGCTGCTATCGAGCCAGAGGCGGCTATCGAAGATCTTATTGACCGGCTGGATTCAGCCCGGGGAGTACTGCTGTCTTCAAGCTACGAGTACCCGGGGCGGTACACGCGTTGGGATATGGGTTTTGTTGATCCGCCCCTAGCTGTGAGTAGCAATGATGAGGAAGTTAAGTTTGAGGCGCTGAATGCCCGTGGAGAGGTTCTATTAAGTCCCGTTCGTCTAGCTGTGGAGGAACTCGAATTCGCTTCGATTATTGAAGATGGCGATGGGCGTATTGTTTGCCGAATAGAGAGAGGAACTGAACGGTTCGAAGAAGAAGAGCGAAGCCGCCAACCTTCTTCATTCGCCGTCATCAGGACCATTGTCGATTTGTTTTTGGGCTCTGATGAACATTTAGGACTTTATGGAGCCTTTGGTTACGACCTAGCATTTCAGTTTGAACCCATCGAGCTCAAACTGGTTCGCCCAGGAGACCAACGAGACATGGTTTTGTATGTCCCCGATGAAATTATTGTCGTGGATCACCAAGGGGGTATAGCGGAGCGTCGTCGATACGATTTTTCCTATGCCGGTTTAGATACCGCTGATATAAGTCGAGCAGGTTCGCGGGAGCCTTATCAGCCGGACTTAGACCTTACGTCCATACGTGACCATGAGAGCGGCGAATATGCTGGGGTTGTTGATTTAGCCCGTGAGTATTTTGCTCGCGGTGACTTGTTCGAAGTGGTGTCGAGCCAAACGTTCATAGAACCATCTCCGGAGCCACCGTCAGAACTCTTTCGGCGCCTCAAGGAACAGAATCCTTCTCCTTACGGATTTCTGATCAACCTTGGTAAATCTGAATGGCTAGTTGGTGCCTCCCCAGAGATGTATGTGCGTGTTGAGGGCGACAGAGTCGAGACCTGTCCTATTTCAGGGACTATTGCAAGAGGGCAAGACCCGCTAGACGATGCATCTCAGATTCTTGCTTTGCTTAACTCTGAAAAAGATGAGTCTGAACTGACGATGTGTACCGATGTGGATCGAAACGATAAGAGCAGAATATGCATCCCAGGATCGGTCAAAGTTATAGGACGACGTCAGATTGAAATGTACTCGCGCTTGATTCATACAGTCGATCATGTGGAAGGAAGGCTTCGCCCCGAGTTTGATGCCCTTGACGCATTTCTTGCCCACACATGGGCAGTGACAGTTACAGGTGCTCCAAAGACCGCAGCGATGATGTTCCTTGAGAATCATGAGAAGAGCCCAAGAGCCTGGTACGGCGGAGCCATTGGGAAAGTCGGGTTTGACGGTGGTCTCAATACCGGACTTACGCTTAGGACGATAAGAATTAAGGATGGCCACGCAGAGGTTCGAGTCGGCGCCACGTTGTTGTGGGACTCTGACCCCGTAGCCGAAGAAGAAGAGACTGAATTGAAGGCGTCAGCTTTCTTGGATGCACTGAGGTTGCCTCGGCGAATCGCCGACTCTCAGGTGTTGCCAGTGGTGGAAGAAACCAAAAAAGTGTTGCTGGTAGATCACATGGATTCTTTTGTGCACACTTTAGGAAATTACCTTCGGCAAACTGGCGCCGACGTTGTTACACAACGATCAGGCTTTCCGTTAGAAGACCTCTCGCTTCGACGACCCGACATGTTGGTCTTGTCCCCAGGGCCAGGGAACCCCTCAGACTTTCAAATCTCAGCAACAATTGAAGCTGCGCTAGCGCTAGAAATTCCCATCTTCGGTGTTTGTTTAGGGCTTCAAGCAGTCGTTGAATTTTTTGGGGGAACGCTCAGTCAATTGAGAACACCTATGCATGGAAAAGCTTCATCAGTTCAGGTTCTTGGCGGCCATTTATTTAACGGTCTCCCGTCAGACTTCAGAGCAGGTCGTTACCACTCGCTCTACGTGCAAGAAGAGATGATTCCGGACTGTTTGGAGGTCACCGCTGTCAGCGCCGACGACGAAGTGGTTATGGCTGTTGAACATAAATCGTTGCCGATAAGCGCGGTGCAGTTTCATCCCGAATCGATAATGTCTTTCGATGACGAGATCGGACTGCGATTAATACGCAATGCGGTCCAAATTTTAACGGAGCAGACGTGACCTTTCGAACTTACTCAATGAAAAGAGACGTTCTGATGGCAGAAGGGCCAGATGCTGAGGCCTACCTGCATGGGCAAATTTCACAAGACGTTGATGACATGTCAGACGGAGAATCCCGGCTTTCATTTCTTCTGGAACCGAAGGGCAATATCGAGAGTTGTTTTAGGATCACACGTTTGGAGCAAGATCATTATGTGCTAGATACCGAATTCGGTCATGGAGAGCTTCTCCAGTCCTCGCTTGAGCGCTTTAAACTTCGGTCCAAGGTGAATTTCATTTTTCATCAGTGGAAGATGGTCTCGATTTTTGGTGAAACTCAACCAGCGAATATTGAGCCGGGGGTGCTAGCGCTGCAGTCCTCTTGGGTGGGAGTGCAATACCTAGACCTTCTAGGAGATGATCCACTACTCGAACTTTCTGAGTGTGACCACGATGAGTATCAGAGTCTTCGTTATCGCTATGGCTTGCCGGTGATCGGCAAAGAATTCCAAGTCGGCGCGATCCCCAATGAAACTGACTTGTTGAACTTGGCCGTTTCGTTCGATAAGGGTTGCTATCGCGGGCAAGAGTTGGTGGAACGAATTGATTCCCGTAAAGGGGGACGAAAGTTGCTCCGACGTATTCGCAGTGATGTAGCGATGTCGATTAACGAGGGGCTCTTTGAGGGTGACCAGAAAGTCGGAGAGGTTTTGGCGATCGCGTCAATTCCTGACTATTTCGGTTTTGCTTCTATTAGGGGCGAAGTGGAAGAGCTAACGACCGAAGCCGGCGAAACCGTGGAGTATGGGTCGCTTAGCGAGGTTCTCTAATAGCAAATCCTCCGGGGACCTGACTCCGAGTAACATCTCTGAGTAGCTTAAGATGTTCGCAGAATGCGAGCCGGCTCAACTGGGAGAAACGACTGTGGCTAAGACTGCATTGCTAGCAAAACTGACTGCGAAGGAAGGACAGCGTGATGCTTTACTCGCGGTAATCGCCGACCTGGGAATGCGAAATGTGTCCGGAGAACCTGGCACCGAGATCTACGCCGCCCACAAGGATGCAAACGACGAGAATGTTGTTTGGTTCTACGAGATGTATTCAGATGGTGATGCTTTAGCGTCGCACGGTGGATCGGATGGAATGAAGGAATTTGGTCGTGCTACCGGCGAATTTATGGCTGGCCGAGCGGAGTTGTTTTTTCTCGAGCCTGTGTGCGCCAAAGGTATTGACCTCTGAGTAACGTGAGGCAAATTAGAACGAGCCGCACTTTGGAAAGCACCTCAGCATGGCTGTAGGTGGAGGCACATATCTAGATCGGATCGTCGCTGAGCATAGAGCCCGTTCGTTAGCCGACCAACGACCTCTTCAAGACCTACTTGAACAAGCTTTGGGGTGTTCCGAGCCGCGTGGGTTTGCGGATGCCTTAAAGACTCCTGGGTTAAGCGTGATAGCAGAAATCAAAAGGCGATCTCCATCGAAAGGGGACCTTTTTGCCGACCTAGAGCCCGCAGTTCTGGCTAAGCAGTACATGAGTGGAGGGGCGGCGTGCCTTTCGGTTCTCACAGACGCACCAAATTTTGGAGGTTCGAGTCAGGATCTGAAAGAAGCTCGATCAGCTGTAGATCTGCCGGTATTAAGAAAGGACTTCACAGTACAAGAGCGTGACGTAGTCGATGCTCGTCTGATGGGTGCTGATTGCGTGTTATTGATTGTCGCTGCTCTCTCCGATACTGAGCTTGTCACTTTGTTCGAGTTGACTCGGAGCTTAGGTATGGATGCCTTGGTCGAAGTCCATGATGAAAACGAGTTGGAGGCTGCTTTGAGAATTGGAGCAGACCTTATTGGTGTAAATCAGCGTGACTTATTTACATTTGAGGTTGACCACGAACGCGCTCAGCGGATTGCAGGGCTCATTCCCAAGGGGATAGTAGGAGTTGCCGAATCAGGAGTTCGAGATACTGCTGACGCGAGGGTTTTGTATGAAGTTGGTTACTCGGCGGTCCTGGTCGGAGAAACTTTGGTTTTGAGCGCTGATCCATCCGCTGCCGTGTCTTCCCTGAGAGTTGATAGCTGATGTTCGTCAAGGTTTGCGGCATCACTACAGAGGAAGATGCGCTAGTGGCGATCGGAATGGGCGCAGACGCTTTGGGCTTCAACTTTGTTCCGGGATCGTCTCGACAAGTTCGTCCATCTGTTGCAAGAGATATTGTTCGACGTTTGCCGGGTGGTGTAATGACAGTAGGGATCTTTAGGGACGAATTGAAAGAAACTGTCGTTGAAACAGTCCACGAAGCTGGATTACAGGCTGCTCAGCTACATGGCCGAGAGTCGCCTGAAGATAGTTCGTGGATTGCAGAACGAGTTCCTTACCTGATTAAGGTGTTTGTCGCAGGGGATCCGGCCATCGATGACCTTGAGCGATACTCAGCCACTGCTGTGTTAGTAGATGCCCATGAGCCAGGTTCGGGTGAGGTCTTCGATTGGTCGATACTTGATGGGCGGGAACGGGGACGACCATTGATATTGGCGGGCGGACTGAATCCTCAGAATGTGGCGCAGGCTGTGAGCGTGGTTAAGCCTTGGGGTGTCGACGTGGCGAGTGGGGTTGAGGCGTCACCGGGTGTTAAAGACCCTGTGAAAGTCCGAGAATTTATCCTGAATGCCCGAGATTCGAGTGCCTCGCTAGAACAGACCGATGAATTTTTTGACCCTGATGCTCCGAGGCCATACGACTGGCGCGACGAGTGGTGAGCTAGGGGTTCGCGCCGATAGGTTGGTCGCATGGTGATGATCGATCCAACTAAAGAAGGGCGTTTCGGCGAATTTGGTGGACGTTTTGTTCCCGAAACTCTCATTCCAGCCTGTGAAGAGTTAGAAGAGGCATTTCGTGACGCGTGGGCAGACCCGCTCTTTATCGAAGAATTTCACCGAATTCTTATTGATTATGGAGGTCGACCTTCGCCGCTGACAGAGTGCTACAGACTGTCAGAGCAATTAGGGGTCAGAATCCTGTTGAAGCGTGAAGATTTGAACCACACCGGTTCACACAAAATCAACAACGTGATAGGTCAAGCTCTACTTGCACGTCGAATGGGGAAATCGCGGCTGGTCGCTGAAACTGGTGCCGGTCAACATGGAGTAGCTACCGCAACTGCAGCGGCCTTGTTTGATATGGAATGCAAGGTCTATATGGGGCAGGTTGACGTAGACCGACAGGAACTAAATGTTTTTAGGATGAATCTGCTAGGAGCAGAGGTCGAAGCTGTTTCGTCCGGTAGCAGAACCCTCAAAGATGCTGTGAATGAAGCGCTTCGTGATTGGGTAGGGACCGTCGAAAATACCCACTACTGCCTAGGCTCGGTAATGGGTCCGCATCCCTATCCGTGGATGGTTCGAACTTTCCATCATGTGATTGGCGATGAGGCTCATGAACAATGTTTGAAACTAATGGAGAGAGTCCCGGATGTTGTTGTCGCATGCGTAGGTGGAGGAAGTAACGCAGCAGGGATTTTCTCTGGTTTTGCGGGTACTGAAGCACGTTTGGTGGGAGTCGAACCGGCTGGCGGAGCAGCCGTCGGACGGGGCGTTCCTGGTGTTGTCCATGGTATGTCTTCTTACCTCATGCAAGACGAAGTCGGTCAGGTCCAAGAAGCGGAGTCTATTTCGGCTGGGCTTGATTATCCCGGGGTTGGACCAGAGCATGCATATTTGTCATCTGTCGGTAGAGCTGAATATCCGTCGGTAACGGACCAAGAAGTAATTGAAGCATTTCAGCTTCTATGTAAAACCGAGGGGATTATTCCGGCTCTTGAATCAGCTCACGCTTTGGCCTGGGTTGTCAGAGAAGCGGAAACTTTACGAGACCAAGTTGTCCTTCTGAATCTTTCCGGGCGTGGCGATAAAGACGTCGACCAGATGATGGAAGTATTGGGAACGGACAACGATCAGTGAACCTGAAATCTGATGTAGGACGGATGGAGACGTCTCTTCGGGCTAAGAGAGATGGAGGGGGCAAACTCTTAGTTGCCTACGTCACGGGTGGATTTGAGGGATGGGAAACAGCAGTAGAAGCTGCTGCTGCTGCTGGAGCAGATGCTATTGAAATAGGAATACCATTTTCGGACCCTGTTATGGACGGACCTGTAATCCAAGAGGCGAGCGAAATAGCCCTAGCTGCTGGATCTACTCCCGCCTCGATCTTGGCTGCTGTCCCGAACCTAGATACAGGTATCCCGCACGCAGTCATGACTTATTACAACCTTGCCCACAATCCGGGCCATGAAAGATTCGCGGCGACCTTGGCGGATTCGGGTGTAGACGCGGCCATTTTGCCTGACCTTCCGTTTGTCGAGTCGGGACCGTGGCGGGAAGCTGCCGCCGAGGTGGGAATAGAGACAATTCTTCTGGCGGCGCCGACAACGCCAGACGCAAGACTTCCAGAACTGTGCGCTGCCTCTGCAGGATTTGTATATGCCGTCGGGCTCCTCGGAGTGACTGGAGAGAGATCAACTCTTGCGTCGACGGCAACCGAAATAGCCCACAGGTGCAAAACCGTCACAGATAAGCCGGTGTTGACCGGCGTCGGCATCGGCTCGCCGGAACAAGCAGTGGAGGCGAGCGAGGTAGCCGACGGTGTAATTATCGGATCAGCTGTCGTCCGTCAGCTTTTAGACGGCCACGGTGCTGAAGGGGTAGGTGAACTAGTGGCCTCATATCGGACGGCTCTCGATGCCGGGTGAAACTAGCCGTCTATGGTAGGCCGGATTGTCGATGATTGTGAGTTGTGCGAAGCAGCACGATTTACCCACTGGTACTACGAAGATGACGTCTGCTGGGTAGCTGATTGTGAAGCCTGTTCAACACCCATGGTCGTGTGGAAATCGCATGGCACGAATCCGTCTGAAGAAAATATTAGTTGGATGCTTGAACGTCTCAAAGAGGCGGGAATTGAGAGGTTCGGGCCGGAAGTTGGAAGCATTGATCGGACAATGAGGCAGGTCCCCGAGCATTTCCATGCCCATTTACGTGATCCACAATGGCTGTCTCGTCGGTGGACTGAAAAACCAAGTAAGTACTCAGGCGTCGGCGGAAATCGGACACTTCTTAAGTGAAGTACCTCAGTCTCAGTTGTTTGTTAGGCCTTCTCTGCGCACTGTGCTTTGCTTGCGGAGACAACACAGACTGGGTCTCGAAAGGACCTACCAATGAGGTTTACTCTGAGGATCTCTTACTTCTAGGTAAAGAGGTTTACTCAGACACGTGCTCTACTTGTCATGGAGCTGATGGTTCAGGCAGTTTCGGCCCTGCTTTGCTGGGGAAAGGCCACAAATATACTTACCAAAACCATCGAACTCTTATCGAACGAGGTAGGCGGTCTATGCCGGGCTTTGGAGCCAGTCTCACCGACCGGGAAATCGAGGCAGTCCTGGCACATATTCGTGTGGGCTTCTTTAGTGATTGAGGCAATCATTTATTCGGATGAAGCGGGATAGCAGCTTCGTGGCTCGCTATCTTGTCTAGATGCTTGAGCCTGGCGACAGAGCACCCACCTTTACCCTTTATGACCAGAATCAATTTAAATGGCGACTGACGGAACAACGAAGTTCACGAGTAGTCGTGTTCTTCTACCCCAAAGCGAATACGACCGGATGTACCGAGCAAGCTACTGGATTGCGAGATTTACTGCCGGTCATACCTGATGTAGTGATCGTAGGTATAAGCGCCGATCCTCCTGATAAACAGTTTGGGTGGGATGAGAAACACAACCTAGGTTTCCCCCTGCTTTCAGACCCCGAATACAAAATTGCTAAGAAGTATGGTGTCTTTGGACCTAAGAAACTTTACGGTCGCGAATATCAAGGAGTGACCCGTTCTATGTTTTTGATTTCACCCGTTGGTCGGGTCGAAAAGGTTTGGTGGAAAGTGTCTCCGAAAGCGACGCCAATCGAACTTATGTCAGCGTTGGAGGATATCGGTGAGTAGTTATCCGCACCCAAGTGACTTATTGCCTCACAGACCTCCTTTTTTGTTATGTGACGAGATCGTTGATTTGAAGCCTGGAGTGTCATGCACGGCGCTATGGCATCTCAGTGGGAATGAGAGCTTCTTTGCAGGCCATTTCCCTGGTCGCCCAACCTTACCGGGAGTCCTCATCGTTGAATCGCTTGCCCAAACGGCTGGCTTAGCAGCGCTTAGTGCCGACGAGTTCGCAGGAAAACTGCCTTTGTTTGGAGGAATCGACAAAGCTCGCTTCCGGCGGCAAGTGGTTCCGGGTGAAACAGTGACCCTCACAGCACATCTGGGAAAGATGTCGCGAATGGCTGGCAAAGCGACTGGCGAAGCCTCTGTGGGTGGCGAAGTGGCATGTAAAGCAGAAATGATGTTTATTATCGCTAATGCTGCGGATCTATAGCTTCGGGTAGTGACAGTGAGCGAGTGGTTGAAGGCAACTTGGACTCGTCAGCACCAACGCGATGGCTTTTTGCTTGGGTTAGCGGTAGGCATATTTGGGATCACATTTGGGGTTCTTTCTATCTCCGCAGGATTAGCTGAGTGGCAGGCAGTCGCAATGTCCCTGTTTATGTTCACTGGAGCATCACAGTTCGCTGCTGTTGGAGTAATCGACGCAGGAGGTAACCCGGTTTCGGCCCTTGGGACTGCGCTGCTCTTGGCAGCACGCAACGGTGCTTATGCGCTGTCAGTGGGCAAGATTATGCCACCTGGAAAAGGCAGGAAGCTACTTGCTGCACAGCTAGTAATTGACGAGAGCAGCGCAATGGCTCAAGCTCAGCCAACTCTCAGAGAGGCTCAAGAAGCATTCTGGACAACGGGGTTATCGGTTTTCGTCTTTTGGAATTTAGGAACTCTTATTGGTGTGCTAGTTGGCGGGATTATTGGTGATCCAATGGTCTGGGGTCTTGATGCAGCCTTTCCTGCAGCGTTCTTTGCGTTGTTGCTGCCTCATTTAAACAAGCGCGAGAAACGCAGGTCGGCTTTCATTGGGGCCGCAATCGCTATGGTTGCCATCCCCGTTTTGCCTTCCGGTCTTCCAGTGGTTCTAGCGGGTTTTGGCGCAGTAGTAGGGGCGAGAGCTAGAACGAAGAGACAGGGTCAAAACTGATGACGTGGTGGTTGCTTGCGGGGCTACTAATAGGGTGCTATTTCTTCAAAGTTGCCGGACTTTTTGTGGCGGAAAATTCTCGTCTCTCGCCCTGGGCAGACAGGTTTCTCAGTTGTTTGACGCCCGCTGTCTTGTCTGGCTTGATAATTGTCCAGACATTTGATTTTGGTGGTGAATTGGCGATGGGTGCGCTCACTGTTGGAGTAGCAACTGGAGCCGCTGCGGCCTTATTGAAAGCTCCGCTAGCAGTTGTATTGGTGGTGGCCTCTGCAACCACAGCTGTTACTCGGTTGTTTTGAACTTCTGTTAGTTAACGGGGGCTAGAACAATAGAGCCGTTGTGGCCGCCGAAACCGAATGAGTTCGACATTGAAGGCCCTGGTTCCCATTCCAAACCGCTACCAGTAACGATATTAAAACCAGCCATTTCGGGGTCCCGATTCACGAAGCCAGCAGTAGGTGGTATCTGTTTGTGAAGGAATGACAATAGAACAGCCGTGGCTTCAATTGCTCCGGCTGCACCAAGAGCGTGTCCGGTTACTCCCTTAGTTGAAGTCACCGGCGGACCATCCTCGCCAAACAGTTTCGATAATGCTTCTGCCTCGGCTGCATCGTTCAACGGTGTGGAAGTCCCATGAGCGTTGACTGAGGCGATATCGGTGCTCGCCAGCCCAGAGTCTTCTATGGCTAGCTGCATGCAGCGAAGGGCGCCATCGCCGCCGGGAGCCGGTGCGGTTATGTGGTGTGCGTCAGCGGTCGATCCGGATCCAAGGACCTCTCCATAGATATTGGCTCCTCTAGATTGCGCCGAACTCATCTCTTCTAGAACCAAAGTTGCAGAACCTTCGGTCATCATGAAGCCATCTCTATCTTTGTCAAAAGGCTTTGACTGGCCAGAAGAAGATAATGCTGTCATGTTTTGAAAGCCAGCCATGCCAACGGGCGACATAACAGACTCAGTTCCTCCGGAGACCACGACGTCCGCGTAGCCCATTTGGATTAAACGTGTTGCGTAACCAATTGCATGTGTGCTTGCAGCGCAAGCGGTGGTGATCGTCTCATTAGGGCCCTGCAGTCCGAAACGCATAGAGATGGCTGCGCCTGGAGCGTTGGGCATGATCATCGGAACCATAAATGGAGAAACTCGGCGCTCTCCCTTCCGATCATGAACAAGAACCTGTTCCTCGAAGGTTTGAAGTCCCCCAACTCCGGTTGCGTAGATGACACCGCATCGAGCAGGGTCGGAGCTGAGCTCGCCTGCATCCTCAAGCGCCATGGCAGCGGTTGCGGTGGCCATCTGCTGAGAACGGTCGGCCCGGCGGGCTTCTTTAGGGTTGTCGTAATAGGGGAGTGGGTCGAAATCGTGGACCCGGCGCTCACCTTCAGGCGCCGCCGAATTCAAGCCGTGCCAGAAAGCTTCGAGACCGGTGCCAGCGCAGGAAACGACCCCGAGGCCGACAATAGCTACCCTGCGCCGATCACTCACAGTTTCGACTCAACAAGAGTTACAGCGTCGCCCACGGTGGCTACGTCAGATAGCTCTTCTTCTTCGACAGTAATGTCGAACTCTTCTTCAAGAGCCATTACTAGCTCAACCAAGTCGAGGCTATCCGCGTCAAGATCATCGGCAAAGTTTGCTTCGGGGGTTACAGCGGATGCGTCTACTGCGAGTACCTCCACGGCACATTTTTTGAATCGCTCGAAGTTGTCACTCATTGAGGTGTTCCTTGTGTGATTGGACAATGCGAAGTGTAGATGAATTGAGTCAGTGGCCCATGCCAAGTCCGCCATCAATTGGGATTACAGCGCCCGTTACATAAGCAGCTGATTCCGAAGCAAGAAAGGCGATCATCTCGGCAATTTCGTTTGGCAGCGCAGCTCGGCCCAATGGAACCTGGTCCTTAATAGCGTCTTGTTGCTCCTCAGTCAGAGAAGCAAACATTTCTGTCTCCACTGGACCCGGAGATACGACATTTGCGGTGATATTTCGAGAACCTAATTCTCTCGCCATAGATCTGGCCATACCGATGAGCCCAGCTTTACTTGCCGCGTAGTTGACCTGGCCGGCTGACCCTAAGAGACCCACTACCGAGGAAACGAAAATCAGACGTCCCCAGCGAGCTCTGAGCATGGCTCGAGCTGCTCTTCGAGCCATGCGGTAAGACCCTGTCAAGTTGGTGTCTATAACGTCGGCGAAATCCTCATCAGACATGCGTAAAAGAAGTTGGTCACGGGTGATCCCAGCGTTGGCGATCAGCACTTCTACCGAGCCAAGGTGGGACTCGATTGACTCGAATGCTGTCTCGATGGCTTCTGAGTCTGTTTGGTCACAAGCGATTGACAAGATTCGGTCGTCGAAAGGTTCGGAACTTCGAGACGTAACAGCGACTCTGTGTCCCCGGTCGGCTAGCAATTGCGCTGAGGCTAGACCGATACCTCTGTTGCCTCCCGTGATAAGGATGGTCTTTGCCTCCGTCATACTCCATCCCAAGTCATGACGGCGGCGGCCGAAGTCATGCCCGCCCCAAAGCCAACGAGAAGAAGGTTGTCTCCCTGTTTGACTCGGCCTTGAGACCATGCATCTTCTAGAGCTAGTGGTATTGACGCAGAAGAAGTGTTGCCGGTTCTATGGATCACCATAGAGGTCTTCTCGTATGGAATTCCCAGACGCTTGCATGACGCCTCGACTATGCGCACATTCGCTTGATGAGGAACTACAAGGTCTATGTCGTTGGGAGTGAGATTTGCCATCTCGAGGGACCGGTTAGCTGCGTTCTCCATAGCTAGTACCGCATTTTTGAAGATCACTTTTCCCGCCATCTCGATTTTTCCGTCAAAATCGCAAAACAGCGCATCTTCTAATGCCCCGTTGCTGTCGACATGCCAACCATGCAGATCTCCTGGGCCATCGGTTTTTTCGATGACTGCCGCACCTGCTCCGTCTGCAAAGAGTATGCAGGTGGTTCGATCAGTCCAGTCAGTAATTCGTGACAGAGTTTCAGCTCCTATCACTAATATTCGGTTGTGGCCCATTTGGATGAAGCCATGGGCGGCTATCAGGGCATACACGAATCCGGAACACGCAGCATTCAGATCCATAGCTCCACAACTCAGTCCGAGGAGTTCTTGAACAGTTGAAGCCGTGGCTGGCACTTGACGGTCTGGGCTAGTCGTAGCGAGGATGAGTAGGTCGATAGTTGAGGGATCAATACCTGACCGATCAATAGCCATTTGTGCAGCTTCGGCAGCGAGACCTGCGGTAGTTCCACCTATTCGACGTTCATGTACTCCGGAACGGTCGACAATCCACTGATGGTCGGTGTCTACCATCTGTTCTAGGTCATGGTTGGTGACTACTTTGTCTGGCAATGCAGTTCCGATAGAGAGCATTCGGGCACCGGCTGTAAGTTTTGAAGTCATTGCTGGTTACTCACCTCGTCCGTAGCCATGCAATCGGCTGTCTGGCTGTTACCCGCTCGCTCTCCAACGCCATGAATTCCATGAGAATCCCGGCGAAAGGGGAGCGTACTTCCTCTTCAGCTACCCATCCCACCACATCGCCCACATTAACTGGTTGTTTGTCGCTCAGATCTGGTTTGGGAACGAAGACTCCAGCGCAAGGGCTGACAACCAAGCGTTCAGTTACATATAGGTGTTCCCCAGCTCCATTGTCGGTTTGCCCCAAAGACCCTAGGTCGGTGACGGCGGCCAAGAGAGTGTCTACATCTTGTGGTGTCGCCACTGACAACGTATTTGCGTCTTTTAGCGTGCGTTTAGCCATGCCTGTGAGGACAGTGCCAGGGCCCAGTTCGACGAATGTCGAGCAACCCATTTCTTGGAGCCCATAGAGAGTTTGTCTCCACTGAACGGGACTACAGAGTTGGCTCGCTAAAAGTTGGGGCCACTCTTCAGCTTCTGTTCGAGCTGAGGCGTCGACGTTCGCTATTACTGGTATTGCAGGTGCCCGTACTTCGACTTCCGCTAACGCTTTACGCAAGCGATCTCTAGCCGGTGCCATAAACGGTGTGTGGAAAGCTCCTCCCACTGGAAGACCCATGGCTCTTTTGGCTCCGAGCTCCTTGGCTTTCTCACCCGCGTCTGTAACAGCGATCGGGGACCCTGCTATGACGACCTGGCCTGGCGCGTTGTAATTGGCTACCCAAACGTCTCCGTCAACTCTTGCGCATGCTGTCACCACCAGATCGTCGTCTAAGCCGAGCACGGCGGCCATAGTCCCGTCTTGTTCGTCGGCCGCCACTTGCATTGCTTCGCCGCGTTCTGCAACGAGTCGGACTGCATCCTCAAAGGAAAGAGCCCCGCTTGCGCAAAGAGCGCTGTACTCACCTAAAGAGTGACCAGCTGTGAGGTTCGGGGCGACTCCGGTTCGCTCTACAGCATCTAGAACGACCATGCTCAGAACGAAAGTAGTTAGTTGGCTGTTTCTGGTTTGTTTAAGTTCCTCAGCGTCTGCATGAAGTAGTAGTTGGCTGACATCCCGTCCGCAGGCTTGAGAGGCTTCATCCACGAGTTCCCAACTTTCGTGATCCACCCACTCTGAACCCATTGAGGGTTTTTGTGAGCCTTGACCAGGAAATGTAAATGCAAGCACGCAGCCTCCCTAGGCGGTCATTTTCTTGAAAGTTGGACCGCACTTTGGCCCGAAAGGTTTCACATGGTCATGCGAAACTTATCGACCATGGCTGTATCTAGAGAATACGGGAAACATTGATCGCAAGGTGGGAATGATGGCAATCTCATCAAAGAACATTCAGAAATAGTCTTTTTGACAGGTAACCTCAGCCTTTGTCGCCCGGGTGGTGGAATGGCAGACACGGAGGATTCAAAATCCTTTGCCCTCACGGGCGTGCGGGTTCAAATCCCGCTCCGGGCACGAAATCTGCTCAGACCGACGCTGCAAAGCCTCTGTCGTAGCATCTAGCTTGTCGATATGACCCTTGATCCCTACTCTTCTTGGACCGATAGCGACTTGGCATCGTTACCTCACGGTTTTAAAGATGACTTGTACCAAGACCAGGTCGCTCTAGTGACTGGAGGGGCAGGCGGCATCGGAAGGGCAATTTGTATGCTCTTGGGCCGTCTTGGGGCCCGAGTCGTGGCTTGCGGCCGGGACCAAGCCAAGTTGGAGGAGTTACAAGAGTCCTTGGGACGTGAGGGTATTGATGTATTAACGGTTCAGGCAAATGTTCGCGAACCGGAAGAAGTGACGGATCTGGTAAACACCATTTGGGCCGAGTGCGGTTCGCTGGACTTGGTAGTTAACAATGCTGGAGGCCAGTTTGCGGCCCCGGCGATGGACATTTCACCCAAAGGCTGGGCTGCTGTAGTCGAAACGAATTTGTATGGTCCGTGGTTTGTGATGCAGAAAGCGGCAGAGTCTTGGATTCGAAAAGATTATGCCGGTTCGATCGTGAATATCGGGACGATCACGGGACGTGCCTCTGTTGGGATACCTCACACTGCTGCTGCACGGGCTGGGGCTGAGGGTCTGTCAGCTTCGCTAAGCGTTGAATGGGCGCCCCATGGAATACGCATCAACACTGTTGCTGTTGGTGTTGTTCGGAGTCCGGGGTTAGTTAACTATCCGAAAGAAGCTCGTTCGTCGTTTGATCACAACCCACAGCGACGGTTAGGCGATGTTCAAGACGTTGCACAAGCAGTAGCTTTTCTTGGCTCGTCGACTACGGCATCCTTTGTCACGGGTGAAACCTTTCACGTGGCGGGCGGGGAGCAGGTGTGGGGGGAATATTGGGCCTTAGGTAAACCGAATTATTTTCAGGTTGAAGAGTGAGCAGAATACGAATAGTTGAGGAAATTAAAACATGACAGATCGAATAGACACCACGCGTCTGCAAGAAATGGCGCGGGCCTATACGGCATCTGCAGTGCTGTACGCCGCCTTAGACGTAGGACTTTTTACTCAGGTGAGTGAGGGATGTAGGACAGAAGACGCCTTAGTGGAAACAACTGGGCTGCGGGCGGTGGACGTTGACAGGCTTGTTTCTTGTGCCCTGAGTCTGGGTCTCCTCGATTGGAAGGACAACGAACTGTGGAATGCGCCTGATGTGGAGGCATACCTAGTTCAGGGGACAGATCGGTACGCAGGCCCTTGGATGATGTTTACTCGGCCCGATGTTCCTGGTTGGTTTCAGATGACGGAAAAGATGCGTGCCCCGGTTTCAACGAAACTTGGGATGTATGAGGATTTAACTGTTGAGTCGGCACGCAAATATCACCAAGCGACTTCAAGTATCGGCTTTGGTGCGGCTAGGCGGTTTGTGCGCTCGGTCGATTTGTCTAACCGAAAACACTTACTTGATCTTGGAGGTGGGTCGGGTGCCTACAGCATTACTTGTGTCGAGCAGTTTGAGGGGCTTAGAGCGACTGTGCTTGATTTACCTCCAGTTGTCATTGCGACTCAGGAATATATAAATGATGCCGGGGTTGAAGACCGCGTGACGACGATAGGAGCAGATTTCACCCGAGGTGAATTCCCCTCACCCGTGGACGTGGTGGTCATGGCGAGCAACTTGCCTATCTATAACAGAGAGGTAATTGGAGACGTAGTTGGTCGGGCTTTTCGAGCTCTGGAGTCAGGTGGCGAAATGCACCTGATTGGCGAGATGATGGATAACGACCGTAAAGGACCAGTTGATGCTGCGATGTGGGGCATGAACGAATTAATTTGTGGTAGCGAAGGTCGCGCTCACACTCGCGATGAATGTAAGGGCTACTTCAGTTCTGCTGGGTTTATTGACGTCGAGGTAACGGACTTCGTGGCGGGCACGCTTGTCCGCTGTGTTGGTACAAAGCCTTAGGTCGCCATGTAGTAAACCGCTTGTTTGGCGGCTAGATTACCGGGCCCATGTCCATCAGTTCTGTTGAGCGTCACCTCCGTCGCACAAACCAGCAAATCATCCGCTTACGTGCCGAATTATTGTTACTAGAAGAGCAATATGCTCACTTCTCTGACGAGGCTGAAACTGCGAGAATCCACGCGTTGGTTTCTGAAACGCCAATTTCAGAAAGAACGCGCCAACGAACAGCGCGACATGCTGATGTGGTTGGTCAAGAGCGAAATAAGCTCAAGCTTCGTATTGGTCAGTTGGAAGGAGCGCAAGACTTGCTGCTCGACCAGATGAATAGCTGATCTCGGATGTCTCGCAGATAGATCCTGGTCAGATTCGCTAGGGTTGTAGTCCGCACTTCTGGGGCCCTTGGCCTCACGATCCTAAAGGAACCTTTTGTCTAAACGGGTTGTCATAGCAGAAGATGAAGCCATTATTCGGCTCGATCTGCGCGAAATGCTAGAGGATGAGGGCTACGTCGTTGTCGCTGAAACAGGTCGTGGAGACGAGGCTATTCGGTTAGTTGAGGAGCATTCCCCGGATCTCTGTGTATTTGACATCAAGATGCCAGGAATGGATGGTCTAGCGGCAGCTCGAGAAGTTTCTTCTGGTCGGAAAGCTGCTGTGGTGATTCTGACGGCCTTCAGTCAGCGGAGCCTTATAGAAGAGGCTCGCGATGCGGGAGTCTTGTCCTATTTAGTCAAACCGTTTCAGCGAGAAGAACTTGTGTCCGCTATCGAAGTTGCGTTGGGTCGTTTCGAGGAAATAGTTCAACTTGATGCCACTGTGCGAGAGTTAGAAGAACAGTTAGAGGCGCGAAAAGCGGTTGATCGAGCCAAAGGGTTACTTATGGACAACCATGGACTAGCCGAGGCTGACGCCTTCGCGTTTGTGCAGAAGACCGCCATGAGTGAGAGGCGTCCAATGTTGGACGTAGCTAAGCAGATTATCTCTGGAGACTTACTTCCATAGCTCAGGCCTTAGCTCCCAAAATCAAAGGTCATCCTCTTGAAGTGTCTGGGCCCCTAGGGTTGCCATCGTGGCTAAAGTTATTTTACTTGATGGCAACTCTCTGACTTATAGAGCTTTTTTTGCGTTGCCGACGGATATGGCAACGGCGTCAGGTCAAGTTACAAACGCCGTTTTCGGGTTTACATCGATGTTGCTTAACCTCATTAAAGATCAGGATCCTGATGGGGTAGTGGTCGCTTTTGATCGACCGGAACCAACATTTCGTCATGAGATGCTGCCTGAATATAAAGCGCAACGCGATCCGACCCCGGAACTCTTGATACAGCAGTTCGAAGTGGTGCGCGAGGTGTTGCAGGTGTTGAATATTCCGGCAGTCGATTTACTTGGCTTCGAAGCTGATGATGTGTTGGCCACGCTCGCTACAGAGTTAGCAGAGGGTGGTGATCAGGCGATCATCGTTACTGGAGACCGAGACATTTATCAGATGGTCCGAGACCCGCTGATCAAGGTTCTCTATAACCGAAGGGGAGTAAGTGATTATGCGCTCTATGACGAGGCGGGCATCTTTGAAAGGACGGGTGTAACCCCGCAGATGTATCCAGAGTATGCAGCGCTTCGCGGGGACCCTTCCGACAACCTGCCTGGTGTTCCAGGAGTTGGAGAGAAAACTGCTGCCAAGTTGATCAACGCCTACGGAGGGTTGGATGGAATCTTCGAACACGCAGATGACCAAACTCCTAAGTTGAGACAAAACTTGGTGGAGTTCGAAGAAAGAGCGAGACGAAACGTAGACGCAATGGTCCTACGAACTGATGCTCCGGTTGTGTGGGATAAAGGTTCAATAGCGTGGGGCTCCGTTAACGTCAAGGAGGCGCAGCGGCTATTCGAAGCCTTGGAATTCAACTCCTTGTATGAACGTCTCGGCGAGATGCTCGAAGACACGCTCCCGACTATTGACTCCGAAACTAATATTCTTGAAGCTGAAGTACTAAAAGCGAGCTCTTCGTCCGAGTGCGCAAAAATGTTGTCGTCGATCGCAACAAAGGGTAAGCCGCTGTCTCTTGGCTGGATCGCCGATGTTGATGGCTCCTTGCTCGCCTTAGCCGTCCTTCGAGACGAGGAAACTGCTGCAGTTTTGGTTATCGAACACGGATTGTTGCAAGACGCCGAGGTTGTAGAGATTCTTGGCGAACTAACCAGTAGCGAAGGTGTTGGTTTCGATACCCATAATGCGAAAGGGCTCAGTCGAGGTCTTCGTCAACTTGGTCTGTCTGGAGATGGACTGCGGGTTGATAGTGCGATTGCGGGCTACCTATTAGACCCAACAGGAGGCAGATTCGTTCTCGATGACCTAGTGATGCGCTATTGCCGAAGTGAGGTAGCGCGCGATGGGGCAGCTGTTACCGGGCAGCTAGATTTAGGTGGCGATGGTCAGGACCCTTTTCTTGACATTGCAAGAGATGCGTTGGCTATAAGTCGGTTGGCTCCGGTTATGGCAGATCTCATCCAAGATCGTTCAATGACTTGGTTGTATGAAGAACTTGAACGGCCCCTGATATCGGTGCTTTCTCGGATGGAAGACGTTGGAGTAGGTGTTGATCTTGACGAGCTGACTCGAATGCGGGACCACTTGGTCGGCGAAGTTCAGAGACTCGAAACAGCTATCCATGGCCTTGCTGGTCGCGAATTTAACGTCAATTCCACTAAGCAACTCCGAGAGGTGCTTTTCGACGAGCTGGGCTTAACCCCGCAAAAGAAAACAAAAACTGGGTATTCGACTGACGCAGCTTCCCTAGAGAAGATTCGGGATCAGCATGATGTGGTTCCTCTACTTCTGGAATATCGCGAAGTAGAGAAGCTACGGTCAACTTACGGTCAGGGGCTACTTGAGGTGACCGACGAGGATAGGCGCATCAGGGCGACTTTTAACCAGACTGTCGCTCGCACCGGACGTTTGAGTTCAGAAGACCCAAATCTGCACAATATCCCGGTCCGAACCCCGCTAGGGCGAGAGTTCCGTAAAGCGTTCGTCCCCGAACGTGGCTACGAGTTTCTGGTCGCGGATTATAACCAGATAGAGCTAAGGGTTATCGCTCACCTTGCGGAAGACCCAGGACTAATTCAGGCATTCGAGTCCGGCCAGGACATACACAATGCGACTGCGGCTTCTATCTTCGATGTCGATCCAGATGCTGTGACAGTTGAACAACGGTCACGAGCGAAAATGGTGAGCTATGGCCTAGCTTACGGAATGGAAGCCTACGGCTTAGGTCAACGATTGGGGGTCGCAACGAGCGAAGCATCAGCGATTCTTGAGGCTTATTTCGTGGCTTTCCCAGCGGTGAGATCTTTTATGGACGAGATTGTTCAGCAGACTAAAGAAACTGGGTACACCGAAACTATTTTTGGTCGCCGTCGACCGATACCCGACCTTGTCTCATCCAACTTTCGAGTTCGACAGGCTGCAGAACGACAAGCTATGAATGCCCCAATTCAGGGTTTGGCTGCCGATATTTTCAAAATCGCTTTAGTCGCTATCGACCGTTCCTTGAATGAAATGGAGGCAGAGAGTCGATTGGTCCTACAAGTGCACGATGAAGTGATTCTGGAAGTTCACCCAGATGAACAGGAAGCTATACGAGACATGACGATTGATCGGATGAGGGGCGCAGCAGAGCTTCGTGTTCCATTAGAGGTGAATTTGGCAACGGGTCCTACTTGGGCTCAGGCGAAAGCGTGATTAGTGGATTCGAGCCACAACCAAAACCATTGGTTTGAACCTATAGCTGATCACCTGCAGGAGGCTTATCTAAGGTACGCCTTTACCCAGAACACAGAAAAAGAAGTCAGCCACATTGTTTCGAGCCTAAATCTGAAGTCTGGTGATCGAGTTTTGGACGTGGGCTGCGGCCCGGGCAGACACTCACTCGAATTAGCTAGAAGAGATATCAAATGCTTAGGGATAGATATCTCCCAACAATTTGTTGATCTAGCTAATAAGTCGGCAGTTGAAGAAGGCTTGGAAGAACTCGTCGTGTTTGAACGTGGCGACGCAAGAGACCTTCGCTTTGTCGAGGAGTTTGATGGTGTTGTCTCCCTTTGCGAGGGCGCCTTTGGCTTGCAGGGTGGGCCAGCAGCCTTGGATGCAGCAAACCTAATGGGCGATCGGTCGGTGATGGCAGGTATGGCGCAAGCACTAAAGAGCGGCGGACGACTTCTATTGGCTGCGTTCTCTGCTTATTTTCAAATTGCCCACGCTAGCGATGATTCGAACAACTTTGATTTGATGACCGGAGTTCGGCACGAAGTGACAAAAATCAAAGATCCGGTAGGGCATGAAATCAGCGCAGACCTATGGACTACTTGCTTTACGCCTAGGGAGCTCTGGCTCATGGCTCAGATGGTCGGGCTTGAACCCTTGACTGTACGAAGCGTGCACTCCGGTGAGGACTGGAGCGCAGACTCACTAAATCTTGATCATGCCGAGTTTCTATTGTTAGCGCAGCGGTCCTAATTTCTTGGCCCAGGGCATTTAGAACTGACCCCAAGGGATGGTTCTATGCGCGAGACGTGTAACCTTGGCGCCGTGTTGATTGGGCGCTCTGCCACTCGCACCCCTTATTGTCTACTTAGAGCAAATACTTGTGTCTGATACCACTGAATTCGGCAGCTTCACTGATGCCGGTGAATATATACCTCGCACCATTGTTGAGAATGACCTCGGGGCGATGTCCTTTGCTGATGCCATAGACGGAACGATCGTCGAATTTGAAGACGGTGACCTTGTAACGGGAACCGTTGTCCGAATCGATCGTGATGAAGTCCTGCTGGATATCGGTTTCAAATCTGAAGGCGTTATACCTAGTCGAGAACTTTCGATTCGTAATGCGGTTGACCCCTCCGAAGTAGTTGATTTGGGAGAGGAGATAGAAGCCCTGGTCTTGCAGAAAGAAGACCAAGATGGCCGATTAGTTCTCTCCAAAAAACGCGCCCAGTATGAGAAAGCCTGGGGGAGGATCGAGGAAGTCAAGGAATCCGATGGTGTCGTTTCAGGACCAGTTATTGAGGTAGTCAAAGGCGGCCTTATCATCGATATCGGTTTACGTGGTTTCGTGCCAGCCTCTTTAGTTGAGCTTCGTCGGGTGCGAGATCTAGATCCCTATATCGGAATGGACCTTGAAGCCAAGATCATCGAGCTGGATAAGAATCGAAACAATGTGGTCTTATCTCGTCGTGCCTGGCTAGAAGAAACTCAAAAAGAACAACGAGAAGAATTTCTCGACAATCTACAGCCTGGAGAAAAGCGCAGTGGCGTGGTCTCCTCAGTGGTTAGCTTCGGAGCTTTTGTTGATTTAGGTGGTATGGACGGCCTCATTCACGTCTCGGAGCTCTCTTGGAAACACGTCGATCACCCTAATTCTGTTGTGACGGTTGGCGATGAAGTTGATGTTGAAGTGCTGGAAGTTGACCGTGAGCGCGAACGAATTTCCCTTTCGCTGAAGGCGACTCAGCAAGATCCTTGGCAAGAGTTTGCAGATGGCCACAAAGTTGGCGAACTGGTCTACGGACGGGTTACCAAACTTGTCCCGTTTGGCTCCTTTGTTCAAGTTGGTGACGGCATCGAAGGCTTGGTGCACATTTCAGAGATGTCGGCCCATCACGTTGAGCTCCCAGAACAGGTAGTAACACCGGGCGAAGAGCTATGGGTCAAAATTATCGACCTTGATCTCCAGAGGCGCCGAATTAGCCTGTCTATCAAGCAGGCAGCCGAAGGCGGGGTTGTAGCAGCTGAATATCAAGAGGCATTTGGCGAACATGCCTACGATGAGGCCGGTAACTTCATCGGGGAGTTTGAATATGAGGCCCCCGTTGAGGGCGAAGAGTCCGAAGCTGAACGTGCTTGGCGCGAATATTACGAAGAGCACGGCGAAGAAGCCTACCGTCAGGCTGTTGCAGACTATGAAGAGTCAGAACAAGGCGAAGATACTGCCGACGGAGCTTCAGTCGCCGAAGCTGACGCTGCTGCCGAGGAAGAGTAGGTCTTGACGTGATAGTCATCGGGTTAACCGGTGGCATCGGCAGCGGTAAAAGCACCGTTTCCGACAGATTCGTTGAGCGTGGAGCGATCCTCATTGACGCGGACCAGATCGTTAGGGAGCTTCAACAACCGGGAGCTTCTGTTCACTCCGAAATGGTAAAGCGTTTTGGTGACGGCATCTTGAATAGCGACGAAACCCTAAATCGCCAGGCTGTGGCTGAAATTGTCTTTAGTGATAAGGAGTACCTGCGAGAGCTGAATGAGATCGTTCATCCACCTGTAAATCGGGAGATTCGACACCGGATTCGGGAGGAAGCAGACACCGACAACCTCTTGGTGCTAGATATTCCGCTACTTGTTGAAGGAATACTTGCCGGTGGGCCGCCTAGGTACATAGTCAGCGGCATCTTGGTCGTTGACACGCCTCCGGAAATAGCTGTGCAGCGTCTCGTCGAGTATCGAGGATTCGTCGAGGAAGATGCTCGAGCTCGAATTAAGGCCCAAGTTTCGAGAGAAAAACGTTTAGAGCTAGCTGACTTTGTGATCGATAACTCAGTTGCGATGAGTGACCTAGACCCGCAGGTCGCTTCAGCCATCCGTTGGGCGGAAACTTTGCCCGATACGGAACCAACCCCCGAACCTTTTGATGAGGGTTAGTAGGTAACTAAATATCGCTAGTGTTTGGAGTGCTCACCCAAGTCCTACGACTAGGAAGATTCCTACTACGACAAGCGCGCTGGCGATGTAATCGCGCAAGGGGTGTTGCTCCCTGAAGAGCGTCAAGGATATGACGAACGCAACGACTATTTCTAGCTGTCCCAAAGTCCGAACCTTTGCTGCTGTGGCAAGGGTCATTGCGGCGATCCATCCCGTGGTTCCTGCGAAACTGAGGAGTCCAACTTGAAAACACTTTTTCCGGTGCCTCCAGATTTCTAGGAGCTGAGATCGATTTGTTCCCGCCAAGATGGCTCCATGAATGGCCGTCTGAGCGGTTAAAAGTGCTAATAACGTGACGCAGGTCCGATGCCAGACGCTTCCTCCCGTGAGAGAAGTTGAGGCGCCGCGAATTCCGACTGCCGATATGGCAAAGAAGAGCCCGGCAGTGACACCAAACCAAGCAGAGGGGTCTCCCCATCTGCGCAGAGCTACACTCAATCCCGAAGTCGCTGCTAAAAGCACTACACCGAGTAAGACGACAATTGCTCCGAACCAACCCCAAGGTTGAAGTGATTCACCCAGAAAAAGGGCTGATCCGGCGGCAACTAGTATTACTTCTGCTTTGGAGTAGACCGTACCGATTGCAAAGTCCCTGGCTTTGAATGCATTCAGCAGGAGAACCGTGCCAGTTATTTGGACAAGGGCGGCGCTAAAGATCCAGGCGCCGAATTTAACGGGGATGAAAATGCTTTGCGGGTTAAGAACCCATGTCAAGCACAGGAGAAGGAGCGAAAGAGGCCAAGCAAAGAGAAATCTGACGTACGCCGCGCCCGACGAATTCAGGTAGGCGCGGAGCTCATGTTGCCGGGCAGTTCTCACAACCTGCGCTGCGGTAGCCCCAAGGGTCACTGGAACCCACATGTAACCGTCAGAAGGCATGAGAAAGCTCCGTGGCGAGCGAAGAGCGAAAGCTGTTAGTTGGATCCGGCGGCAGGATCATCGCCGCCTTCTAAGCGCTGTTGAAGCCGATTCATCCCGTTTAACCACCGCTCAGGATCAGCGGTCTTTCGTTCCATCCATGTTTGGGCTATTTGATCTGTTAAGACCAAAAATCGGTCTTCGCTTATGGCCTCTAGTACTTGTTGTGCAACATCGTCTGGTTCCTTTATCGGCCCTCCTGCTTGAGAAGCCCACTCGCTTTCGGCTGCATCCCCCAACATTGGGGTCCTCACGGCGAGAGGCGCTAACAGGGAAACGCCGATTCCGCGATGTGCGTAGGTGAACGAAAGCCACTCTGCTAAGCCAACGACAGCGTGTTTGCTCACAGCGTACGGAAGATTTCCATGTGACGAGAGAATTCCAGCCATGGAGGCGGTGTGAAGGAGATAGCCCTCTCCTCGGTCGAGCATCCCGGGAAGGACCGCTCTGACTGCATGAACATGAGACATCAAGTTCACATCCCACTGCCGCTGCCATTCATCAATAGGACTCGCAAAAATATCTGATCCCGAACCGATGCCGGCGTTGTTGAACAACAGATCTATTGGACCTAGCTGGCTTTCAACGGTTTGAACCATGGCGTCGATAGCGGAAGCGTCCGCTAGGTCGCAGTGAATAGCGATTCCCTCAACTGTCTTAGCCACGCTGGTGGCACCCTCCAGGTTGACGTCAACTACGGCCACCTGCGCGCCCGACTGAGCGAACGCTTTTGCGCAGGCAGCTCCAATGCCACTAGCTCCGCCCGTTATAACGGCGACTTTGCCTTCAAGTTTCATGGCACACCTAATTCCTAAACGTCGAGGACGGACCCACAGTGTGGACAGATAGCAACGTTGTCGCGCATGTCATACTGCGATTCCTTAACCAGGAGGAAGCAGCCTTCGCACAGAATTTCGTCTTCTTGTTTCCCCGGTATGCGGTCGCCTTCCGCCGTAGTGATGATGCCCTCGTCCTCGTCTTCTTCTTCCTGTTCGTCGTCTTCGTCTTCATCGTCCGCCGATGAAAGCCGTTCCTTGAGGATCGTGTCTAGGTCTGCCTCGACTTCGTCGTCGTCGTCATCATCGTCATCATCTTCATCATCGGTGACAGGACGCGCACCGACGGGAATTTCCTTATTTTCGTCGTCCTCACCTTCGCTATCACCTTCGCCCAAGATGGCGTCAGCTTCCATGTCGAGTTCCATGTCACCATCCATGTCCTCGTCTGTGAGGTCAGGATCAGGCTCCATATCTTGGGTTTCTTCGTCAGTTGGTTCGTCGCTCATATTTGCCTCGTGAGTGTGAACGGTGAATGTTGGCGTTTGCTACTCAGCGCGGAGGATACCCATAGTTCGCGCTCGGAGGGTGAATGAAACAAAAAATCCCTAAAGTTCGGCAAAATTTCTGAAACCGTGCAATGCGACCTTTTCTCGGGCGGTTCACTTTCTAAGCTGTCTATTGTGACTTCTGAGGAGCGGCCCGCACCGACTGCTGCCTATCCTTTTCGTGTCGTTTCTGACTTCGCTCCAGCTGGTGACCAACCCAGCGCAGTGGAGCGTCTTTCTCAAGGCGTGGAGGAAGGGCAGAGATTTCAAACGCTTTTGGGCATCACCGGTTCAGGTAAAAGCGCGACTATCGCGTGGACAATAGAAAAAGTTCAAAGACCGACTCTAGTTCTTGCTCCAAACAAGTCCCTGGCTGCACAGTTGGCCAACGAATTTCGCGAGTTCTTTCCAGACAATCGGGTTGAATACTTCGTCTCTTATTATGACTATTACCAACCGGAGGCCTATATGCCGGCTTCTGATACATACATAGAAAAAGACTCATCAGTCAACGACGAAATTGATCGACTTCGGCATTCAGCGACGGCAGCGTTACTTACTCGCCGGGATGTGATCGTTGTTGCGTCTGTCTCTGCGATTTATGGCCTAGGTCCGCCCAACACATATCTCGAACACATGCTCTATATGAGAGTAGGAGAAACCCACAATCAAAGAGATGTGCTTGGGCGTCTCATCGATATGCAATATGAGCGAAACGATATCAATCTTGTCCGCGGAAAATTTCGCGTTCGAGGCGACACTCTCGAAATTCATCCCGCATACGAAGAGTTTGTTGTCCGAATTGAATTGTTTGGAGATGATGTTGAGCGGATAGCAAAAGTAGATCCGGTCACAGGCGAACGATTAGAAGAATTAGAAGAGGTCACGGTTTTTCCAGCTAGTCACTACGTAACTGATGGCAACACCATCCAACGTGCAATTAGCGATATCGAAGCGGAACTCCAGCAACAATTGGCTGCATTTGAATCGGACAACAAATTACTCGAAGCCCAACGATTGAGAATGCGCACGCAATACGACCTTGAGATGCTTCAAGAAGTTGGCTACTGCAACGGTATTGAGAACTACTCAATGCACTTAGATGGTCGGACCTTTGATGAGCCTCCATACAGTCTGCTTGATTTCTTTCCAGACGATTACCTTTTAGTTGTTGATGAAAGTCACGTAGCGGTACCCCAACTTCACGCACAGTTCGCAGGTGACCGCTCGCGTAAAGACACGTTGGTTGAGCATGGGTTTCGACTGCCTTCTGCGCGAGACAACCGGCCGTTGCGATTTGACGAGGTAATGGAACGATTGAATCAAGTGGTATTTCTCTCAGCCACGCCTGGCAAGTACGAGATCGGCGCTAGTGAACAAGTAGTGGAACAAATCATTCGACCAACGGGCTTGATAGATCCTGAAGTGGTAGTCAAACCGACCCGTGGACAGATCGATGATCTCATTGAGCAAATAGAGAAAACCGTGGCGCGTGGCGACAGAGTTCTCGTAACCACCCTGACAAAAAAAATGTCAGAAGATCTAACTGACTACTTGTTGGAGCTCGGAGTCAGGGTCAGGTATCTGCATAGTGAAATTGACACCATCGAACGAATAGAGATACTCAGAGATCTTCGATTAGGAGAATTTGACGTCCTGGTCGGCATCAATCTTTTGCGAGAAGGGTTGGACTTGCCGGAGGTTTCTTTGGTGGCGATCCTTGACGCAGACAAAGAGGGATTTTTGAGGAGTCAGACATCGCTGATTCAAACGATTGGCAGAGCAGCTCGAAACGTTGATGGGCAGGTGATTATGTATGCGGACAACGTCACTGATTCGATGCAGTACGCCATCGGAGAAACAAATCGGAGGCGGTCCCTGCAGCAGGCCTACAACCAGGAAAATGGGATTGACCCTCAAACTATTCGAAAAGCAGTGACAGATATTTTGCTAGTGCTGAGAGGGCAACAAGGTGCGCCTGTTCCAGAGAAGTTGGTTTCAGGACGGGTGAGGCAGGATGATCAGGCTCGCAAGGATTTGGCTGAGCTCCCTGAGGATGACCTCAATAGGCTCATTAGTTCTTTAGAGCTGGAAATGGAAGACGCTGCAGAAGACCTGAGATTTGAGTATGCGGCACGCCTTAGGGACGAAATTCGAGAACTGAGGAGAGACCTGCGTGACGCCAGTAGTTAGCTTCCAGGAATTCCGGTAACTGTGGAAGACTCTGAGCTCGGCGACTAGTTTTCCGAGATGTTGACGAAAGTCGCTTTTTCTGGACTTTAGGGGGTGTGTCATGGGGCACGAAGTACATGGGGTTGTGGCGCGGGGTAAGGGTGCCCCGGTGTCTGTGGAAAATATCTTTGTTCCGGACCCCGGGGCTGGAGAAGTGGTAGTGGATATTCAGGCATGTGGGGTTTGTCACACAGATCTTCACTACCGCGAGGGGGCAATCAACGACGAATTTCCGTTTCTGTTAGGGCACGAAGCAGCTGGGGTTGTCAGCCAACTCGGCCCAGGAGTGTCAAACGTCAAGGAAGGTGACTTTGTGATCCTGAATTGGCGAGCTGTTTGCGGTCAATGCAGGAGCTGTTTGCGAGGTAGACCGCAGTACTGCTTTGCGACTCACAACGCTAAGCAGAAAATGACGATCGAAGGAGTCGACCTATCTCCAGCATTAGGTATTGGCGCGTTTGCCGAGAAAACGTTAGTCGCAGCGGGGCAAGCCACGGTAGTCAACAATGCAGTAGAGCCCGAAGTCGCAGGCCTTATTGGATGCGGAGTCATGGCGGGACTTGGTGCAGCATTAAACACTGGCGGCGTTACCCGTGGTGACTCTGTCGCAGTCTGGGGATGTGGAGGTGTCGGTAACGCAGCGATTGAAGGAGCTCGGCTAGCGGGAGCTCGAGCGATCATCGCAATTGATGTGGATGATCGCAAACTCCATTGGGCGAAAGATTTTGGCGCAACACACTCAATTAACTCTGCTGGGTTGAGTAACGAGGAAGTTGTAGCAGCTGTGCGGGAACTCACAGAAGGTAACGGCGTTGACGTTGCTATTGAAGCGGTAGGGCTGCCGGATACTTATGAGCAAGCGTTCTTTGCGCGTGACTTAGCGGGAACAGTTGTATTGGTCGGAGTTCCAAATCCCGAGATGCGAATCGATCTACCGCTTATCGAAGTGTTCGGTCGTGGTGGAGCGCTTAAGAGCTCGTGGTATGGAGACTGTTTGCCTTCTCGAGATTTTCCGATGCTGATTGACCTTTACCTTCAGGGACGACTTGAATTGGGTCGCTTCGTCTCTGAGAAAATCGACATCCATGGAGTCGAGGATGCTTTTCACAAAATGGAACGGGGCGAAGTGCTGAGATCGGTAGTTATGATCTGATTCATTTTGCCGCCTTGCTCCCGGTTTAGCTAAGAGCCTCAAGATAGGCTCCCACCCCAATGGGAGATCAACTAATCGTTCGGGGTGCTCGGGAGAATAACCTACGCGACGTAAACGTGGATTTACCGCGTAACAAGTTGATTGTATTTACGGGTTTATCGGGGAGCGGCAAGTCCTCCCTGGCATTTGACACCATTTACGCAGAGGGCCAGCGTCGTTATGTTGAGTCACTGTCGGCGTACGCCAGACAGTTCTTAGGGCAGATGGATAAACCAGATGTCGATTTTTTAGAGGGGCTTTCTCCAGCTATTTCGATCGATCAGAAAAGCGCTAGCCGAAACCCAAGGTCGACAGTTGGAACGATTACTGAAGTTTACGATTACCTCAGGCTTCTGTATGCAAGGGTCGGAATACAGCATGATCCAGCGACAGATGAAGTCGTGCAGCGTCAGACTCCCCAAGAAATTGTTGACCGAATTTTGTCGCTAGAGGCGGACAGTAGATTCCAAGTCTTAGCCCCGATTGTCCGAGGACGAAAAGGGGATTACCACACCCTTTTAGCCGACTTGGCATCACAGGGATATGTCCGTGCTCGAGTCGATGGCGAGGTAGTTGATTTAGCAGAAACAGATGTGCTTCCAGAAGATCGTCTCGATCGTTACGTAAATCACGATATTGAGGTGATCGTGGACCGACTCGTCTTGAGGGAAGGGATAGAGCAAAGACTCACTGAGTCAGTAGAAGCAGCACTGCTGCTGGCTGATGGGCATGTTTGGATTGAACTTGTTTCAGAGGGCCAGGACCCTGAGTTGTTGACTTATAGTCAACATCTTTTTTCGCCTACTACCGGGCGTTCGTTTGAGGAACTAGCTCCACGAAATTTTTCCTTTAACTCTCCCTATGGTGCTTGTGGGACATGTGATGGCTTAGGTACCAGATTTGAGGTAGATCCTGAGCTGATAGTACCCAACGCTGATCTCAGTATTGAAGACGGAGCTATCGCTCCCTTTGCGACCGGTGCCAGCCGTTGGTATGGCCGCCTTTTGAGCGCCACCGGAGAAGAGTTTGATATTCCGATCAACAAGGCTTGGTCAAAGCTCACGGCCAAGCAAAAAAAATTGCTGTTGTACGGAAGTCCAAAAAATCGTACGTTTACCGTTCGGTATCGGAATAGGTATGGCCGCAGTCGGAGTTACACGACCCACTGGGAAGGCGTTATACCCACCTTGCAACGCCGTCACGCTGATACTGATAGCGACCATTCGCGCGACCGCATCGAAGGGTATATGCGCGAAGTTCCTTGTGGGACTTGCGAAGGAGCTCGACTGAACGAAGTTTCTCTTGCCGTTCGAGTGGCAGGTCATAATATCCATGAGCTTTGTTCGGTTTCCATAGGTGAGGCAGCGAAGATTATCGACGGCCTTTCGCTCAACGAACGTGAAGTAATTATTGCTACCCCGATTGTTAAAGAGATTGATGCTCGTTTGAATTTCCTTCTAGATGTTGGCTTGGACTACCTCTCTTTGAATCGGTCTGCAGCGACACTTGCCGGTGGAGAAGCGCAGAGAATTCGACTTGCTAGTCAGATCGGAAGTGGCCTCGAAGGTGTTCTGTATGTTTTGGACGAGCCATCGATCGGTCTGCACCAGAGAGATAATCAACGCCTTATCGAGACTCTCCAGCACTTGCGAGATTTAGGTAACACGGTTCTCGTCGTGGAACATGACCAAGAAACAATCATGGAAGCTGACTGGGTCGTAGACATTGGGCCTGGAGCCGGCGAACACGGTGGGGAAATTATTTACAGCGGTCCTGTAGATGGTCTGCAAGATGCCAAGGGCTCCATAACCGGCGAGTATCTAAAGGGAGAGCGTGAAATTGAAATCCCCGCTGTTCGAAGGGAGCCACACAGCGATTCGTTAATAGTTCATGGAGCTCGCGAAAATAATTTGCGATCCATCGAAGTTGATATCCCATTGGGCTGCTTTGTGGCCATAACCGGTGTTTCAGGGTCTGGCAAAAGCACGCTGGTAAATGAAATCCTCCGAAAATCATTAATGCAAAAGATTTACAGGTCGAAAGAAGTGCCCGGACTGCATACCTCAGTTTCAGGTTGGGAGAAACTAGACAAAGTAATCGATATTGACCAGTCGCCAATCGGGCGAACTCCTCGTTCGAATCCGGCTACCTACACCGGTGCCTTCGATAACATTCGCAAGCTATTTGCCGCTACAAACGAATCGAAAGTGAGAGGCTATTTGCCTGGGCGCTTCAGTTTCAATGTCAAGGGCGGGCGTTGTGAGGCGTGTTCAGGTGACGGAACTCTAAAGATAGAGATGCACTTTCTTCCGGACGTGTACGTGCCATGTGAGATTTGCAAAGGAGCTCGCTACAACCGGGAAACCCTCGAAGTGCGGTTCAAAGGCATGACAATTGCCGACGTGTTGAATATGCCTTGTAGCGAGGCTTTAGAGTTCTTCTCAGCGCAACCTCCGATAGCTCGCCACATGCAGACTTTGGTAGATGTTGGGCTCGGTTATATTCGATTGGGCCAACCAGCTACCACTTTGTCTGGCGGCGAGGCACAGCGAGTAAAACTTGCGAGTGAGTTAGCTAAAAGGCCAACCGGCCATACGATCTACATATTGGACGAACCGACGACAGGTCTCCACTTCGAAGATATTCGGCGCCTGTTGTCAGTCCTAAGCCGGCTGGTTGACCAAGGGAACAGCGTATTGGTGATCGAGCACAATCTAGATGTCATAAAGACCGCCGATTGGATAATCGATATGGGGCCTGAAGGGGGAGATGCCGGAGGTCTGGTTGTTGCTAGTGGTGCCCCAGAAGAGGTTGCTCAAGTATCTGGAAGTCACACTGGCCGGTTTTTAGCGTCAATACTGTCGAACTGAGAACCCTTCTGGCGCATAGCCTCTAAGTATGTCGTTACGTCCCGACTCTGGCTCGGTTCCTGATCAGCCCGGGAGCTATCAGTTCAAGGACCAAGCAGGGCGCATCATTTACGTAGGGAAAGCCAAGAGTTTAAGGAATCGATTAAATAGCTATTTCCAAGATAAACGAAACTTACATTCGCGCACCGTTCAAATGCTTGCAGCTGCTGAATCAGTGGAATGGATCGAGGTTCCTACTGAAGTAGACGCTCTCATGTTGGAATACAGTTTGATTCAGAGACATCAGCCTCGTTTCAACGTGCGTCTTCGCGATGATAAGTCTTATCCGTTTTTGGCCATCACTATGAAAGATGAATGGCCTCGAGCAATGGTTATGCGCGGTAAGAGGAAACGAGGTAACCGATACTTTGGGCCCTTTGGGCATGCGTACGCGATTAGGGAAACATTGGATCTGCTATTACGAACGTTTCCAATACGGACGTGTAGCGACAACAAGATGACAGAACACCAGCGTCTGGGTCGTCCATGTTTGCTTTTTCATATCGAACAGTGCGCCGGGCCTTGCGTCGGAGAAATAACTGGAGACGATTATCGCGATCTAGTTGGCGATTTAACTCGTTTTCTAGAAGGGGATACTGAGGAGGTCCTGCGGGATCTGAACAACAAAATGGGCGCAGCGAGCAGTTCGATGGAGTTCGAACTGGCTGCGAGATATCGGGATCGTCTGTCTAGCGTCAAAAAGGCGATAGAGAAACGACAAATTGCTGGCACCAGAAACGAAGATTTTGATGTGATTGGCGTTCATGATGACGAGCTAGAAGCTTCGGTTCAAGTTTTTTTTGTACGCAAGGGCCGGGTCATGGGTCAACGAGGTTCGATCGTCGACAAGGTGGAGGACTTTACCCAGCCGGATTTGATTGCCCGAATCATCGAAGACGTTTATCACGATGAAAACCCGATTGGTATGCCTAAGAATGTGTTCGTTCCGTCGCTCCCAGAGAAAGCTGAGTTGTATGAGGAATGGTTAACCGGGCAACGAGGCTCCCGGGTCGAAATCCGAGTACCGCAAAGAGGCGATAAACGGGCACTTCATGAAACCGCTACAAAAAATGCTCGCGAGTCTTTTGCCCGTCACCGACTCAAACGAGGTACAGATCACAACAGTCGCTCGAAGGCGCTTGAAGAGTTGCAGCGGCACTTAGCCTTGCCGAATGCACCTCTAAGAATCGAATGCTATGACATGAGTCACCTCCAAGGAACTGCTTATGTGGGATCTATGGTGGTCTTGGAGGACGCGTTGCCGAGAAAGAGTGAGTATCGGCGGTTCAAGATTCGCGACGTTGAAGGTAACGATGACTTTGCAGCTATGGAGGAAGTTCTATCGCGGCGTTTCCGAAATTATCTCGATGAAAGAGATTTGCCGTCGAGTGAGATCACAAAGTTTTCTTACCCTCCACAGCTGCTAGTGGTGGATGGCGGTAAGGGGCAGTTGGGGGTAGCAGTTCGGGTTTTGGAATCTATGGGTCTGGAGGAAGAAATACCGGTGGTCGCATTGGCGAAACAGTTCGAAGAAGTTTTCATTCCGGGACGGAGCCAGCCGATAGAACTGCCGCGCGGGTCCGAAGCTTTGTATCTTCTGCAGCGCATCCGCGACGAGAGTCACCGCTTTGCCATCGCTTATCACCGGAAACTTCGGGATAAGAGAATGACGCGTAGCGTCCTAGATGAGATACCCGGCTTGGGGGATATGCGAAAGAAGCGCCTAATCAAAGAGTTCGGTGGCGTGCGCAAAGTTCAACAGGCATCGCTTAGTGACCTTCTTGCTCTGACGTGGCTGCCTAATAAAGTTGCCGCAGCCGTTCATGAACGAACGCAAGGGCAAGCATGAGCGGCGACATTTGGGATTCTCATGCGGGTTGGTGGCAACGCCAGTTCACAGATGGCGTAGACCCTGAGTACCAAGATCAAATTCTTCCCTTGGTTGACGACCTGACCTTGGGCTTTGACAAAATTTTAGATGTCGGCTGCGGAGAGGGCCAAGTCACGCGCTCGCTATCAACCAAGCCTTCCCAGGTAGTTGGGGTAGACCCTTCGTGGAGGCAAGTCTTAAAGGCTCAGGAGCGTTCCTCAGGTGAAACATACGTTCAAGCCTCTGCTGCTTTGCTTCCGTTCGAAACCGAAGCCTTCGATGCAGCAATTGCATGTCTCGTCTTCGAACACATAACGGAGATGAGCGAAGCAATTGCCGAGGTGGCAAGGATCCTGAAACCTGGAGGGCGATTTGTTTTTTTGTTGAACCACCCACTTTTACAGACACCGGGAAGCGGTTGGGTGGAAGATTACACGTCGGAGACACCTAGCCAGTATTGGCGGATTGGCCAGTATTTGGTGGAACAAGAGACCATCGAAGAGGTCGAGTTGGGAGTCAAGATCTCCTTCGTCCACCGTCCGCTAAGTGTCTATTTGAACTCATTGGCAGAAAGTGGCCTGATCTTAAAGCGGATGCTTGAGCCAGCACCTCCTGAAAGTTTCTTGGAACGCAACGACGCGTACCGGTCGGCTAGGAATATTCCTCGACTTTTGGTACTTGTATGTGAGAAGCAGTGAATTGTTTTCGAAGATCCACCTAACATTAAATTTATGAAAGATTCTCCCGATTTCGTGTTGGTAGCGGGACTGTCAGGTGCTGGCCGTTCCACCGTGGCTGACACTCTGGAGGATCTCGGCTGGCTTGTAATTGATAATCTTCCGCCGAGCCTGCTCGCTACAGCAGCAGAATTGCTGACTCCTTCAGATTCTTTGGGAGAGCGGATAGCGTTAGTGGCCGGGTCCTATCAACACCAGGAAGACTTATTAGATTTTCTAGATAAGTTTCGCATGTCTTCGGCGCGGGTGAGGGTTATTTTCCTAGACGCTCCTACTGAAGTGTTGCTGAGAAGATATGACCACACGAGACGACGTCATCCACTGAGTGCCAGTAGCGGATCGGTGGTTGAAGCCATTGAAAGGGAACGGGCGTTGCTTGAGTCGGTCCGCGAGGCAGCAGACCTAGTGATCGACACCGGTGATCTTATTGTCCACGAATTGAAGTCGCGAGTAGTTGATGCGTTCAGTCGGCCGGACAGCGAACCGTTCATGCAAACGACTGTGATGTCGTTCGGATACAAACACGGAGTTCCCACGGAAGCAGACTTGGTTATTGATTGTCGCTTTCTGCCAAACCCGCACTGGGTCCCTGAGTTGAGGTCCCGTACGGGCCTTGACCAAGATGTCCGGAAGTATGTGCTTGAGCAACCGTTGACTGTTTCTTTTATTGCGCACACATTGCCACTTTTTGAATTCTTACTTCCTTCGTATGTCAAGGAAGGCAAGGCATACCTCACCATTGCGTTTGGATGCACTGGGGGCCGTCATCGTAGCGTTGCTATTGCCGAAGAATTCGGTCGGATTTTAGACGAGAATGGCCATTCGCTTCGAACTCGCCACAGAGACCTTGAATCGAAAGAAATTTAGAAGTCGGCGATCAAATCGCACCTAGATCCAAGCCATGCGGTAGACATTCAGAAGCGTCTCTATTCCCTCCAAGAAAGCGAACCTTCTAATGACCGTGCGGGTTGGTATAAACGGCTTCGGCCGTATCGGTAGAAATTTCTTTCGAGCTGTACAAAAGCAAGCGGCTGACGTCGAAATCGTTGCAGTAAACGACTTAGGTGACCAAGCCACGATGGCTCATCTTCTGAAATATGATTCAGTGCTTGGAAATCTATCTAACGATATCTCGGCCGCTGATGGCGGAATTTCGATTGACGGAAACTTGCTGCAGGTCTTATCGGAACGTAATCCCGGAGATTTACCTTGGGCTGACCTGGGGGTGGATGTAGTTATCGAGTCGACCGGTATTTTCACCGAACGGGACAAGGCTGCACAGCACTTAGAGGCTGGAGCGCCGCTTGTTATTGTTTCAGCGCCCGCCAGTGGCGCTGATGCAACCATTGTGGTGGGAGTTAATCACGATGAGTTCGACAAAGATTCACACAAGGTAATTTCTAACGCGAGTTGCACCACTAATTGCTTTGTTCCAATGGTCCAGGTTCTCGATGAAGCTTTCGGAGTTGAGAAAGGCCTAATGACTACGGTGCACGCATACACGGGCGATCAATCTCTTGTAGACGGCCCTCACAGCGATCTAAGAAGAGCGAGAGCATCTGCGGTTAATATCATTCCGACTTCCACGGGAGCTGCTCGCGCCACAGGCCTTGTTCTCCAGGCCATGAATGGCAAGTTGGATGGCACCTCGTTGCGTGTCCCGATTCCGGATGGCTCGATTACTGACTTCACTGCTGTGCTAGCAGCAAGTCCATCGGTTGAAGAAATCAACGCAGCATTTGCTACTGCAGCTTCGAGTGCGCCACTCAAAGGTATTTTGACTTACAGCGAAGATCCACTTGTCTCTTCAGACATAGTTGGTGATCCGTCAAGCTGTGTATTTGACGCTGGCCTTACCATGACGATTGATAATCTGGTCAAAATTAGTGGCTGGTATGACAATGAGTGGGGCTATTCAAACCGATTAGTTGATCTAGTCACTATTACCTGCGGTTAAAATTGGTGTGGCTGTTTCGTTGTTTTCAACCTTGGAAGACCTTGAGGCCGAATTAGGCGGCTTGGAGTCAAAACGGATTCTTGTCAGATGTGATTTCAACGTTCCGATTAAGGACGGTGGGATTGCTGATGATATGCGGATTCGGGCCGCCCTACCGACTCTGCTCTGGCTCCTAGAACGGGGAGCTTCGGTGGTGATTGGAACTCATTTCGGCCGCCCGGAAGGCAAATATGATGAGCGTTACTCAACTCAACTTTTGAAACCCCGGGTTGAAGAACTAGCTCCAGGAGTCGAGCTATTGGAGAATTTGCGTTTCAACGCAGGCGAAGTTGCTAACGATCAAGAATTCGTTGATTTTCTGATTGGAGGAGCAGGAGGTCAGGCGTTCGATGGTTATGTCAACGATGCCTTCGGCGTTTCTCATAGAGCGCATGCTTCAGTTGTGGGTCCCCCTAGACAACTGCCTTCCGCCGCCGGCCGGTTATTGGAAACAGAAATCGAAGTCCTCGGTAATCTGCGCTCTTCGCCGAAGCGTCCATTCGTAGCTGTATTGGGTGGTGCCAAAGTCAGTGACAAGCTCGGTGTTATAGAAGCCCTTCTCGAGGTAGTCGACCGATTACTCATCGGCGGAGGCATGTGTTTTACCTTCTTAAAGGCTATGGGGTTTAGTGTCGGTGACTCCTTATGTGAGGATGACCAGGTGGAAACCTGCAAGAGAATTATTGAGGGTGGTGCCTCGATTCTTCTGCCCAATGACATAACTGCTTTGAGTCCGGATGGAGTGATTGGAGCCGGTAATGGCGAAGTCCGCCAGATGGGCTGCTCAATACCGGACGGGTGGAAGGGGCTTGACATCGGGCCTGGTAGCGCAGCGGAATTCAGTGACGCGCTGCACGAAGCTCGAACAGTCTTCTGGAATGGGCCGATGGGGATGTTTGAAGATAGTCGGTTTGCTGCCGGGACACGATCTGTAGCGCAAGCATTGGCTGATAGCCGGGCTTTCTCGGTTGTGGGTGGCGGCGACAGCGCTGCAGCGGTCGCCGACGTCGGCCTAACCCCTTATATGGACCACATAAGCACTGGAGGAGGCGCCAGTCTCGAATTTCTTGAACTGGGCGACCTGCCCGGGCTGCAAGCTCTTAGGAAATAAGGAATTTATATGTCGCGTATTCCCTTGATCTCTGGAAATTGGAAAATGAATCTCAACCATTTCGAAGCGATCCAATTGGTGCAAAAGCTGAGCTACGAACTTAGAAACCATGACTATGAGAGTGTCGAAGTTTCCGTGCATCCGCCTTTCACTAACATTCGTTCGATACAAACAGTGATTGATGCGGATCGGATGAAGTTTCAGCTGGGCGCTCAAAACTGCCATGCTGAGGCATCAGGCGCGTTTACCGGCGATGTGTCTCCAGCAATGCTTCAAAAACTTGATGTTGATTATGTGATCGTCGGTCATAGCGAACGGCGAGCTTTTAGTGGCGAAACTAACGAACTTGTCGCAGCGAAAGCGAGCTCAGTCTTTGCACATAGCATGATCCCTATTGTGTGCGTTGGGGAGATGTTGGAGCAGAGAGAGAACGGGGAAGCCGAAGAGATCGTTGAGGCACAGGTCAGAGGCAGCCTCGCAGACTTGAGTAAAGACCAGTTGAGTGAAGTTGTCATTGCCTATGAGCCAGTCTGGGCTATAGGCACCGGCCAGACAGCTTCAGCCGACGATGCTCAAGCCATGTGTTGCTACATAAGAACCGTTGTGGGGAGCATTCATGGCCCAGCACAAACAAAAGTTCGAATTCAATATGGTGGATCAGTCAACGGATCGAATGCGGCTGAGTTGATGGCCATGGAAGACATCGACGGAGCTTTAGTAGGCGGAGCCTCGCTAGAAGCAGCGGCGTTCGCTCGGATCGTAAGCTTCCAGGAGGTCTAGAGTCGTCGTATGGCTCTTAGAGATTCGAAAACAGAACGTCCCGTGTTGTCGGATGGTCTAGTTGCGATTGTTAAACGCGACTGTCCAACCTGCGTGGATGTGGTCCCGGTACTCGAGGAGCTCTCTCTGCGAGGCCCTGGAGTGACCGTCTACACCCAAGATGACCCGTCTTTTCCTGATTCGGTCGAAACGCTGATTTATGACGAAGACCTTGAAATGTCCTGGCATTATGAGGTTGAAACTGTGCCGACATTGATGTTTATTCAAGACGGCAAAGAAATGGCTCGAACAGTGGGATGGAGCCGCTCTCATTGGGAAGCGCTAACAGGAGTCGATGATCTCGGTCTAGGGCTGCCAGAAATGCGGCCGGGTTGCGGATCGTTATCGGTGGATCCAAATCTGGCGGACGGTTTGAGTTTGAAGTTCGGATCCACAGCCCTGAAGAGTCGACGGGTAGAGATAGCAACTCTCGAAGACGAGTTCGACGCGCTCTTCGATAGGGGTTGGTCCGATGGTTTGCCGGTGGTTCCACCTACGGAGGAACGGGTGGCGAGAATGTTGCAGG
>JUEP01000020.1 GCA_000817105.1 marine actinobacterium MedAcidi-G3
AACCGCTCCAGAACCTGGCGTCCCTCAAGCAGGGGTCGACCACAAGTCAGATCCCCAAGACTGAGCTCCTCGTGACTTCTTCCCTCGCTTTGATCACACTGGCAGCCGCAGCCTTCATGGCCGGAGTGCTGTGGGTAATTCAGGTGGTTCACTACCCCCTGCTGGGGGAAGTCGCCGATGATTCAATTACAAAGATAGCCACCAAACACCAAGGGCTTATTACTTGGGTAGTAGGCCCCGTGATGGTTGTTGAAGCGTCTAGCAGTCTTCTTCTCCTGTTCCGCTCGCCGACCGAAGCTATTGTTCCTTCGTTAATCGCATTCGGTTTGCTGGTAACCGCAGTAAGCGTCACCGTATTTCAAGCGGTACCGCTCCACTCAAAGATCGCCGCGGGTCGAGCGGATCTAATCCCCAAGCTGGTGCGAATCAACTGGACACGCACGGTGGCTTGGACTTTAAGAGTTCCCTTCGGAACGATCGTCGCCTACCAAGTACTGAACTGAGCACCCCTATGACAAGCAAACATCAGATCGACGTGTCCATCACCATTGCTAGATCTCCCTCGGAGGTCTGGGCATCTGTCGAAGACATTGAATCTCATACCGAATGGATGAAAGACGCCTCTGCTATTCGCATTACGTCTGAATCTCAAGCAGGCGAGGGAACTCAATTCGAATGCGATACCAAGATCGGTCCGTTTCGTCTGGTTGACAAAATGACCATCACATCTTGGCAAGTCAATCGAGTTATGGGCGTTCGCCACCAAGGAATTGTTAGCGGTTGGGGCCAATTTTCGTTGGAGGAGACCCAGTCGGGACACACGGTGTTTCGATGGGCCGAAAGTTTGAGGTTCCCCTGGTATCTCGGGGGCCAGTTCGGGTCTGTGATTGCGAGGCCAATTCTGAGATGGGTCTGGAATGGCAATCTCCGTCGACTGAAGGCGTCAATCGAACAAAACGATCCCATAGCCCCTATTGAACATTGAAGTTTTGACTTAGTAACAGCTCCAAAAAAGATCTCTACAAACCAAGCACCCCAGACTGAAAGGCTGGAAATGAATGCTCCAAGTAACACCCTCAACATTTACCTAAATGATATTGGTAACCACGATCTCCTTACCAAAGCTGACGAGGTCGAGTTAGCAGAGCAAATTCGACTGGGCAAGGAAGCCTCGGAAAGAATGGAGGCCGGCGAGTACCGAGATCTTCAGGAGCTAAAAAGACTTGAACGATCAACTAAAAAAGGTTTGCGTGCTAAAGAGCGATTCATATTGAGCAACCTCCGACTAGTAGTGAGCGTTGCCAAAAAATATCCAGTACCAGGCTCACTAAGCCTCGAAGACCTGATCCAGGAGGGCAATATCGGACTTGAGCACGCGGTTGAAAAGTTCGACGGCCGAAAAGGTTTCAAGTTCTCGACTTACGGTACCTTTTGGATCCGCCAAGCAATAAACCGCCTTATAGACCAGCACAGCAACCTAATTCGGATTCCTGCTGATACTCACAGCGCCCTGCGGAGGCAGCTCCGCGAGGCTGATGTGTCATCTCCTGAGTTGTCCCAAGAAATGCGGCGGATCAACGCCCTCACTCGGGTCGCTTCTCTGGATGTTCCGATTGACACCGATGGAGGCAAGGATATGCACGCGGTGGTTCCATCTCTCGATCCATCACCAGACGATCTTGTCAATGAATGGCATAACCAAGAACTCGTGACCCGGGCACTCAACAAAATGAAACCAAAAGTTCGGGAAATGGTCCGCTATCGCTTCGGCTTGGATGACGGAGTTGAAAAGACCTTCCGAGAAATCGGTGATCTGGTGGGAGTTTCTGCTGAAAGCGCCCGTCGAGCGGTCAGTAAGGCCCTAGCGTCGATTGCTGCCGACAAGAGTCTGGACCCTGCGTCGTGAAATCTTTGGAGGGTAAACCTTCCACCAACTCATCGCAGCTTGTGCCAGCAGTTTTGGGCTTGTTCCTATGAGTTCACTGCTCGTGTTCACGAGAGATCTTCGCCTCGATGACAATCCGGCTCTTTGTGCTGCAGCCGCAGACGGGCCTATGCATTGCCTCTTTGTCAAAGATGAAGCAATCCTCGACAGCCCAACAACATCCCAGCGCCGTCAAGCTTTCCTCGATCAGTGCCTCGAAGATATTTCTCGCTCACTTACAGAACGCGGAGCCAAACTCGATTTGGTTTACGGAGACTGGTTCGAAACAGTTCAGCGGACCATACGAGACTTGAAGGTCGACAGTGTTCACATAGCAGACGACTACAGCCAGTACGCACAAACGAGGCTCCAACGACTCCAAGATTGGTGCAACGATGTGGGTGTCTCTTTCCATCGGCACCCCGGAATAACGGTCGTTCCACCTGGACACCTTCAACCGTCCGGTGGCGGGGAGTACAAAGTGTTCACGCCATACTGGCGTTCATGGCTTAAATCATCCAAAAGAGACATCGTCACTCCCCCACGATCATTCAATGATTCAGCTCTAAGTTCCCCCCCTGCTGAATCGAACCTGTACCCGGAACTCTCTTCAGAAATAATTGGGGGAGAAACTCACGGATGGCTGCGGCTACACGACTGGCTGCAAAACGGCATTACCTCCTACGAAAAAGACCGTGATACGCCTTCGGTGGAAGGAACATCGCTGTTGTCTCCCTATCTCCGCTTCGGCTGCATTTCCCCTCTGCGTCTCGTTGAGCTCTGCACTCACTTACCAGATTCAGAACCATTTGTCCGACAAGTGGTTTGGCGAGATTTTTACGCCCAGATTTTAGCTGCGAGACCTGATTGCTCACGCAGCGACTACAGAGATCGCGGGGACATTTGGAATTATGATCAAAACTCCTTCCAATCATGGGTCGATGGCTTAACCGGATTTCCACTGGTAGATGCAGGAATGAGACAACTGCGGTCACAAGGATTAATGCACAATCGAGTCCGAATGGTCACCGCCTCCTTTCTTATAAAAGACCTCCACCAAGATTGGCGACTGGGAGCAAACTATTTCATGTCGCAGCTACTCGATGGCGATGTTGCCAGCAACTATCTCAACTGGCAGTGGGTTGCCGGGACTGGAACCGACAGCAACCCGCATCGCATCCTAAATCCCTCCACCCAAGCAAAACGATTTGATGGCCATGCCGCGTACATTCGGCAATGGATTCCAGAACTTTCGAGCCTAGACAAAGCCGATTCCCTCGATCCTTCTCCGTTGCTGCGTGAAAAAGTCGGATATCCGCTGCCGATAGTCGATCACCATGAAAGTGTTGAGTTGTTCAAAGAGCGGCGCTTAACTAGCGTCGACTAGCGAACTCTTTTCATTAGCTTTGAACTACGGATAACTGCTATCGGTAACAAATATGGCCAAGCACAAATTGTCGCCGCCCATCTTTTCAGCTGGAAAGTCAACTCGTTCAGCCAAGTGGGCACGCCGAAGCAAATCTGTTCCTGCTCTCTTCACAGCTTTCATCGCATTCTGGCTTCTGCTCCCCATTCTTTTGGTTTTGGCTTTTCTCTTCGATTTGTTAAAACGAAAACCTTTTCCGAATACACGATTGACCTTATTTGGCGCCTGGTGGCTTGCAATGGAGGTCCTAGGAGTGACAGTCGCATTCTTACTCTGGCTAATTTTCGCGCCCTTCAAGCGCCTGGGTAGCCTCACGTCACAACGATGGCATAGCCTTTTGCAAAGCTGCTGGGCACGTGGTCTTGCTGTCGGTGGCAAATACACGATAGGTCTTCGGTGGCACGTAGATGGCGTTGAGTGTCTGCGGAAAACTGGACCGTTAATCGTCCTAGCGCGTCACGGCAGCCAAGGAGATGCGCTCTTGACAGCCGCTCTCTTATCAGCAGAAGGGTGGCGGCTCAGATTTATCTTGAAACAACAGCTCTTGGGCGACCCCTGTCTAGACATCGTTGGGCATCGAATCCCTAATTACTTTGTTGACAGGGACTCGCTAGACAATAAAAACGAACTAGAGAATATAAGCGAACTAGCAACTGGGTTAGCCGAAGACGAAGCCCTAGTCATTTTTCCTGAGGGAACGCGATTCTCTGAAAGAAAGCTTTCACGAGCAGTTACCGCTCTTTCCAAAACAGCTCCATCGAGGGTCCAAGCTGCCCAATCACTCACCTCCGTTCTACCCGTCCGCACCGCTGGAACACTTGCTGTACTCGCCAAATCATCGGCTGATGTCGTAATACTCAACCATGTTGGCATTCGGGACATATCTTCGGTGAAGGAGCTCCAAGCAAGCGTTCCATTACCAACGATGCTGAAGTTTCGCCTCTGGCGAACCCCTAGGGCAGAACTGTCCAAGGAATGGACAGAAGATCAGACAGTGCAATGGTTGGATTCACAATGGGCGATCGTTGATGACTGGGTGACCGCTAACCAACAATCTGCTTCATCTGAGACGAGGCACTAGCAGCGGAGTGTTCTCAACATATTCGCGATAACGCGTGTCGTCACCCCAACGGCGTTTTGCCTTAGCTTCCAACATTGGAGCACCCGAAATTTTCATAAGAAGCGCCCAAACAAAAACCGGAGATATGAGGGTCAGGAGCTGCCATTTCTCGAGGGCGGGCAGAGCCGAGACCGCAAGGCCACACCACAATAATATTTCTCCGAAGTAGTTGGGGTGGCGTGATCTGCTCCATAATCCGCTCGTTATGAAGGAGTCCTCTCCTTCTTGTCGAAACTTTTTCTTCTGACTATCTGAGACGACTTCAATACTCAATCCGACAACCCAAAGCGCTAGTCCAAAAACCTCGATAACACCAAGAGGCTGTGCGAGGCCATCGCCCACTACAGCCATGACTGGAGCTGCTGTGACGACAACCCAAGTTCCTTGGAGAGTCCAGGTCATAAGAAACCACAAAAAATTGCGCTTTATAGCGTCAAAGCGATTGTCGGAACCAACTTTGAGCACCCGGACAAATAGGAAAGATCCGAGCCTCGCCGCCCAAATCGCAACGGCCAGGCTCAGCGCCACATCTAATGCGCCTAACTCGCTGCGCGAATACAGAATGGCTACCAGAATGACAGTGACAAAAGTTACGGATCCGACTAGATCGAAAAAACGTTCAGATTGCATCTTCCAGGCAACCCCAAACCCGATCCACTGCAAAGAAACTGCTACTAGAGCGGCAACAACGATTGGCGGAACTGTAAACCGATCCCATGCGCCAGATGACCCCCCTAGTGCTACAAGCGCTATAAGCGCTAGGCCTATCAATATGCCTAGCAAGCAAGTTTTTTTATTCACCAGATACCTTTCGCGCTTCGGGTAAATTACTTAGCGTTCTGCTTCTCTCACTAGCGCTTTGAGCATTCGTTTAAAAATCACTGCGTGAGCAGGAACCAAGGCAAGCCAGTAGCACCGACCCCATAGACCACGGGGCACGAAAACTGCTTTCTGTTCCACTAAACATCCCGTTTGAGACTGACTTACACGCCATTCCAGCCATGCATGTCCCGGCACTTTCATTTCAGCACGCAGTCTTAATAAGTCTGGACGCACCTCTACAACTTCGAAAAAGTCCAATGGGTCGCCAACTCGAAGTTCCGTCGGGTGTCTGCGTCCTCGTCGCAATCCGACGCCCCCAAGAAGCTTGTCGACGAAACCTCTTACGGACCAGAGCCAGTTAAAAGCCAACCACCCAGTGTTGCCACCTAAAGACCGCACCACTCGCATCACTGATTCGCCGTCACAGACTGCAAATAATTGTCGTTTATCAACAAATATTCTGCCCCCAGCCCATGAGGGGTCACTGCGGTCAGGAGCTGCCGCACCAAACTCATCGGAAGTACGTCGGTCATTACTCCAGCGAGTCGGCAGCTCTTGGCCCTGCACCGATGACATCGCGTATCCGATGGACTCTTCTAAACTTTGATTCACGCCTCCGCGAGCGCATCCTCCGCCTTCATCAGTCACGACGACATCACTGGTAAGCGAGTCAATCAACGGCCGAGCTAGCTGGATCGGCAACGGGCTGACCAAATTCACCCAATGAGACGAAAGCCTCGGAGTTAGAACTGGCACTGGCACAATGCGCCGGCGGCGCAGACCGGCCACGCGAGCGTAGGCGTGCATCATGTCTTGATAGGTGACAACGTCTGGTCCGCCTATGTCGATTGTTTTGCCATAAAATTCGGAACGTTCCAACACATGCACGAGGTCGTCAAGAACATCGGTGATTCCGACCGGTTGACAAAGGGTTTGTGAAACCCATTTGGGAACCACCATGACGGGCAAAACTTCGACGAGAGACCGCAACATCTCGAAAGATGCGCTTCCAGATCCAATAATAACTGCAGCTCTTAATTCCGTTACCGGGGTTTTGCCTGAAGCGAGTAAACGTCCGACTCGGTGCCGGCTTGAAAGATGGTCGGATTTGTCGTCTCCGTCGTGGCCTAAGCCACCCAAATAAATGATTTGACGAAGACCCTCCGATTCAGCCGTTAAAGCGAACTGTTCCGCCATTGCTGATTCGACTTCAGCAAAATCATCAGAGGACGACATCGAGTGCAAAAGATAGTAAGCGGCCGTGGCACCTTTTAGGGCGAACTCCACTTCGTCGGACCTCGATAAATCAGCTTGGATGATCTCAACCTCATCTTTCCAGAGCCGGTCGGATAATTCTTCGGGTCGACGAGCCACGCACCTGACGGTGTGGCCACGTGCCAACAGCTGAGGGACCAAGCGGCCACCAACGTATCCGGTGGCACCAGTAACTACTACTAACGATTCGTCAGGAGGCACTGAGCTGTTCCAGCTGATCCAGCATTGATGGAAAGCCGTTAATTGACAAAACGCTGTCAGGTAGTTCCGGCCATACTCCGCCCACCATGATCGGTGTACTAGGCAATCCTTTGGTCAACATTTCGACACTATCAACAACCACTTTTTGCGGTGTTGAGCTCACAGTGCTCAAAATGACTGCTACCAGCTCATCGGTAGAAGCGGCTGCATTAATGATTGTTTCAATGGGATTATCAGCGCCCAAATTAAATGGATTGAAACCCCGACTGCGTATTAACTCGGCACATATAGCCGCTGGCAAACCATGGGTTTCATTTGGCGGACAAGCTATGAGAACTGTTCCTCGTTTACGTCCACGACGCTGAGGTAGACCCTGCATACGGCCTAAAGATGCGACGACGATACTTGTTGCTCGATGCTCTTCAAATATTTGCAGCCTCCCATGCGCCCACTCATCACCGACTGACCGCAAAGCGGGCACGACAACCTCACAAATAACGTCTTCTACGCTTGCACCACTTTCAAGGGCGCCATTAATAATTGACCACGAACCAGGCTGATCTCCAGCAACGATCGCCTGTAGAAAAAGACCGGATCTCTTGCCTAATGCTCGATGTCCTCGGCCTGGAGGCGCCGGCTCTAGTTCAGAAAGAGTGGACAAGTCTTTTTCTGCGACTTCCCAAGAACCGTTATTCTTGGTTCCCGGTAACTTTCCGGAACGCACATATTTGTAGACAGTCATGTAGTGAAGGCCCAGCCGTTCAGCTACTTCATTTAGGCTGAGCATTTCTTTCACTTCACCCACATTCACCCCTTACGTAACCCCGCCAGTGAGCTGGTGCTACCCCTTATAAGTCTTTTTTGCATTTCGTCGCGACGGTCGGTCAGATCCCGCCATGTTAAGACGTCAATGTCATCTTTTATGCCAGCTGCCCTGCGAAATGACGATTCAGAAACTTCTAAGTCGCCGAGGGCTAAACCGAGCTCAGCAGAAACACGGAATCCATGTTTAGTTAAAAAACCGGCGCTAATGGCAGAGAATTCTGCGAGGAGATCCATCTCTGGGTCAACTTTTTGAATGAATGAAGCTAGGTATGCAAAGTTTTTGACAAACAGCATTAGTTCTTTAGGTATCCGAGCGCCACTTGCAAGGAGTTCTTTGAGCAGAGATTGGAACTCTGAGATGAATTGCTCTTCGGTCAACTCAAGCGGATCGAAGTCGACCCGGTCCAACTGCAGAGTCTCGATTAGGTCCTCAATATCGACTTCGGGTGAGAAGGCTCCGAGGTCTCGGACCGCAGAAACTTGAGTACGCACGTCTCCAGACATAAGACCGGTCACATAACGAAGGAAAGCGAGACGGCGATCGTTGTCGAGTCGTCCCACCATGCCATAGTCAACGAGTCCTATAACCCCTCCGTCGAGTACGAAGAGGTTCCCAGCATGAAAATCTCCATGGAAAATTCCATGAAGCGCTGCTCCTTCTAAAAGTCCATCAACCATGTTCCGAAACAAATTTCGAGCATCGCCTTCGCCTAACTGATCGGAATCTAGGCGAGTGAGAGGTGTTCCTTGAACTCGTGACATGACGATTACACGGGTTGTGCTCATTTCAATATTTGGTTCAGGTGCAACCCAGGCACCTTTAGCGCCGCCCATTAGGGCACGCCGAATTTCAAACAAATTCGCTACTTCTAACTTGAAATCCAATTCCTCGGAAATCGTCTCTGCGAACAGTTGCACTAAAGCGGGGGGATTAGCTAGGGCTGCAACAGGTATTTTGCCCACTAACTTTGGTGCGACCCAGGCAAGAACCCGAAGATCGCGTACAACTTTTTTGTGAATCGCGGGGCGCTGAACTTTTACGACGACTTCCGAACCGTCTTTGAGAACAGCTGCATGGACTTGAGCAATAGACGCAGCGGCAAAAGGCTGCTCATCAAACGACGAGAAAGAATCGTTCAAGTTGCCCAGGTCTTGGCTAACGATGTTCCGAACTTGTCGCCACTTTGAGGGCTTTGCTTGATCACGACAACGCGAACATTCATCAACGAGTGCTTGGGGGAAAACACCTTCTGCGGCTGAAATGAGTTGAGCAAGCTTTACGTAGGTAGGTCCAAGCCGTTCCGCAGCTAGTCGAAACTTCCTATACAGCGCCTGTTGTTTGGCTTCTGGGGCTCGTCGCCGGTCGAATAATTTCCAGCTCAAGAAGGCCCAACCAAAACGGAAGCCGGTATGCAGTAGGCGAGAAATCGGAGGAAAAGTTGGTGCATTTACCAACCGAGGAACGCCAGCGACTATTACCTGTCGGACTGCATGAGCCTCCTGTATCCATTGGTTTTCATGTTCCGGTGCGGCTGAATCAAGAACAGAGTTGTTTCGTCCTGGATCAGTATTTTCCTCTGTGTGCGTGGTGATCGAATGGCCTGAATTAGCTTCGGTGAGAATTCGGAACTCAAGCTTTTCCGGCCCCCAGATACCCATTGAGAGTGGTTTCCATGAAACAGGGGCGGCTAACTCGTATGCAGGAACAGCATCCAGGAAGGCATTGAGGGCCTCCTGTAACTCGGCGCGAGCCAGCGCGGCACCCAGGCAATGGTGTGCTCCGAGCCCAAACGCAAGGTGTGGCGATCGATCGCTGCGCTCTATATCGAAACGAAAACCGTCCTCAGGTTGGCTAAGCCCAGCAGCGTGCAAACCGAGCAATACAGTGGTGCCCGCTGGGAAGAGCAGGTCTCCAACAATTACGTCTTTGCTTGCCACTCGAGCTGTTGTCCGAACAGCACCGATGAAGCGAAGAGATTCTTCAATCGCAGCAGGCACTAGGGATCTATCACTGCGAAGCTTCTCATATTGTTCTGGCTGGCTAGCAAGTATCGCCAGTAAAGATCCCAACTGGTTTCGAGTGGTGTCTGTGCCAGCCAACAAAATTGCTTCGATCATCGCCACGAGCTCGTCGACACTTAGCCGATCTTCTTGATAGCTCGCAGCGACTAAGTCACTGACTAGGTCTTGGTGGGGACATCCTTTTCGGTCAGCAACAAGTTGTGTCGCATATGCATCGAGTTCTTTTTGAGCTTCAGTTATCTCTGCGAGGCGACCCATTACTGCCTCGGCATCGGCATCTAGGCCAGAAAAAATTACGTCGGCCCAACGCCCAAATTGTTCTGAGTCTTTGTCTTCAATACCTAAGAGTCGACAAATGATCGGTATCGGGTAGGGCCGACAAAATTCGTCTACTAAATCGCCGCCACCACTTTGGACCATGGGTTGAAGCAGTTGATCTGCGTGTGCACGCATGAAAGGTCGCAAGGTTTCACTGCTAGCCGGTGTAAAGGAGGCGCTAACCAGCCGTCGTAATCTTTTGTGGTCTTCTCCCTCGACAGATAAAAGATTGGGGCGCATTTCAACTTGACTGTCAACCTCTGGCAACATTTCCCGAGCTTTGGAGAGCAGAGTTTCGAAATCGAGGTCTGTTCGGCTTTTATCTTGAAGACTGGTCATTCCCGAAAGGACAGTGATCCAATTGGGGTCACGAAGAATCTCCCGAGTGTCGTCATAACCAATAACAAGAGGCCCTGCAGGAGTTCGGACAACGGAGTGTCCAAGACTTTGGATCTGTTCGGTAGCAGCGACTAGCTCATCGAATTCTGAAATCTCAAAATCAATGAAAGGAAGGGCGCCGGGAGCGGTTACGTCTAGGGGTTCTTCCGACCGAATTTCGGCTTTCACGTTGCTGACCTCCAGGTCAGCGTTAGTTTAGCACTAAATAACTTCGAACCTCTGTTGAATACCTAATCTTTCAGCAAGGACTCGGCCACTATCCGACCCGATACTAGGGCCCCTTGGATAGAAGGGGTCGTGGAATGATCGCCCGCCACTACAAACAGACCCTCCGCGCCAATCTTTTTGCGGAACTTCATTCCGGGAACAAACATCGGCTGAGCGCCAGTCACCACCGCCCCACTGAGAAGTTCCCAGTTCTCCGCCTGAACCCCAAAAGTTCGGACCATCTGGGCTTCGGCAGCCGAGAGAGGGAGCTCCGAACTGTTTGTGGGGCCAGCTAAAACAACCAGCGATTCGCCTTTTGGCGCGTACTCCGAAGCAACGTTGCTCATAACTGCAGCATTCCTGCAGGGACCATCCTTTGCGGGAAAAAGATGGATTGCCTTACTTTCATTAGGCGGCTCAGCGGTTCGGAAATAGGCATGCCACTGAGACCGGCCACCCTTGGATTCCAAACCCAGTAATTGCACTGCAGAGGTTTCTTCCGTCGCAAGCACAATCTTGCCAGCTCTCAATACTTCTCCAGTTGCTAAAGCAACCTCATCACCTTTTAATCCAACAACCTCAGAGGAAAGACGTATTACCGACTCGGGTAGCTTCGCCGCCATCTGTTCAGGAATAGCTTGCATCCCGCGGGCAGGAACTGCTGCTGGCCCAGAAAGCAAGCAGCGCAAAATCAGGCAAGCAAGTCGCGCCGAGCCTTCTAGCGAAGAAGTCAGTTGGATGCCCGAAAACAAAGGTTCCCAAATTGCCTCGATCGACCGGTCCGAAAACTTTCTTTCCCTCAGAAATTGCTCCATAGAACGATCATTCGAATAGTCAAAAAACCCCGAATTAGAACCTCGTAACTGCACTACCAACCGCAGGAGTCGAATTCGATCAGCCGATGACAAGAGAGACGTCCGCAGCCCGTTAAAAGCCCCTCGAACGGAGCTTCGAGGGTCAGCTAATTCGACGAAAGCATCACCGTCCCAAACATTTGCTCCACGAAGAAACGGTCGCAAATTAAGGGACGCTAAGTCAAGGTGGCGTTCCAGTTCTGGATACGCCGTCAAAAGAACTTGAAATCCGCGATCTAACAAGAAACCACTTTCGGAATCTGTTCTGACGCGCCCCCCAACCTGGTCGGCTCGCTCGAGGACCATTACCTCCCGACCTGCCCCATGCAACGTGGTTGCGACAGCTAAGCCTGCAAGTCCTGCACCGACGACAAGAAATTCGGGTCCTGATTCTGAAACTGGATTCTGGCTCACAGCTACCCTCACCCTCTTATCGCCTAGACAGTCAAACAGCTACGCTCATGTTTCAGTAGCCCAAGTCTCTCACTGTAAATGGGACCCACATAAATCCGATATATCCAGCTTCGATTGACCCACTGATTTCGGCGCAAATAGGCCCTCAATACACCTAATTCTTGGACGAGCGTTCTATGTTGGCAACAGTCGGCTGAGATCAGCCAAAAGAGACTAAAAGACTAAGGAGTAAGTAACTGATGCAACAAAACACCTGGGTTCAACTTATGGACATGCGCGCTAGAGACTCTCATGCGGTCATCCTGCCGTATACCTTTTCAGTGCTAGGCACCTTTGCCTTCATTATCTGGGGTGGCGATGCGCTCGAAACCGGAGCAATTCAGTTAGCCATTGCAGCGTGGGTTGTGTTGGGCTCACTATGGACTCTTCTGTGGTTCGATGGGGTAATTGGCGACCTCGCCGCCGGTATGAAAGACATGGATAGCGAGCTCACCGACAGCAACATGGGACAAAATTTCGCAAAAGCTCCATTCGCCATTTTTCGCGGTTTTAACGCCTTGGTAATCATCGTCATGGCTGTGTTGCAACTAACCGCTCTCTATTCCTAAGGACCTTGAGCCTCCCAATGAAGGCTTTTCACTGCTTCCATTGGGAGGCCAGCGTTCGTCTCGCCCTCCCTGACTGACTTGATCGGAGTGACTCATCGGAAATGACTGATTTTCATACCCTAGAGCAAGCAAATAGCTCTTTTTACGAGCTTTTCGAAACCTCCGATATTGAAGGAATGGCGGATCTTTGGGCGAACACCGATGAGTCCTGGTGCACGCATCCTGGTTGGCCAACAATTTTCGGCTGGGATCAAATTCGGGTTTCGTTTGAACAGATCTTCTCTGGTCCTGAGCTACCTCAATTTCTCATCTCGAACATCCGCTATCACGGTGATGAACAGACGGCTTGGATCTTTGTTGAAGAGAACCTCTTAGGATCATCGCTGTCTGCAGTTGCTGCGGTCAACGTGTTCAAGAAAAGCCACGAGATTTGGAACATGGTGGGCCATCAAGCTGCACCACTTATTCCAGATCTAAACCTCGACTCGGACTAATGCATTGACGTATTCAGAGTCTGGAATCGTCCACCGCAATGCCTACATTCGATTACATCAATAGGCCGGGTGAGATCTTTAGCTCCGCAATATGGGCAGTATTGGGCTTTAAGCTCGGATCGCTTTGAACCAGCGATCGTTGACCGACGAGAGCCAATGAAATCGATCACTGCTATCAGTGAACATGCGGTCTGACCAACGGCCAGCAGTGCGAGGATCCTGCCGGGCATAAAGTCGAACTGAAACCAGATAATCGCCAGCACGTACAAACTGTGAACATACGCGCCTCCCCAACAGACGCGTCGCAAGCGAGCTCGTTGCGCGATACCTGAAATCACAGCGCAGTAAGTGGTTGCCACCGAAATTACGGCGATGGACCCGACAGGCCGACCAAAAGAATCAGGAGGATCGAAGCCCCACATAAGAGCTACGAGAGTCACCCCCAGAGCCACTGAGCACAGGGATCCAGCTAACCAGACAGACTCAATTTTGGCCCTAAATCGACCCTGTTCTATAACAGCCAGGCTCACTGCGGTTACAGCTACTAGCAGGCTTGTTCCATGAACCCGGAGTACAACATCCGCACTGCCACCAAACAGAATGCCGATTACAGCTAAACCCGCATTCGCAATTACGATCCATTTGAGAGCACGTTTGAAATGCTCTCTAACAGGCCTGATGATCTGAGCAAAAGAACTCACAGAGTTATCTCCGACTGTGTTCCGTTAGGAGAAGGTTAGGGCTCATTTGAATTACGAGAGATCATGGTCTCTACTCGCCCAATTTTTATTTAAACAATTTCGCCAATATATTTGCATCGAGTTGCTATTTAGTACTAAATTGATGGTAGAGAGGTCCCCAAAGCCTCTTCCAAGCCCTCGGGGCAGACTTTGAGTCATAAATGCCAAAGTTTTCCCGGGGGCTGCCCCCCCTCTCCGGCCCGCCAAATGTTTGAGCCTTTTGATTTACATGCACCCAACCCAACCGGGGCGCACAGCCCTCACCACCAATGGCCTGCTCATGGGATCGCAACCGAGGGTTCCCCCAGGACTACAGAAGTTACTCGTGGCAGCCGTTTTACTGGTTGCTCTTTGCAGCTGCACTAACGCCGCAAACCAGACCACAGCGGTAAGCACCGCGACCTCACAATCGATAGATCCGACCACTTCTACCTCGGTTGTCGATCAAGAATCCGGCTGCGTCGGCAACACCCGTGACCGTCTTCAAAACGTCATTTCTTCTCAGATCGATGCATTAGATCGAGGTGCGTTCGAAGAGGCCCGATACTTTGCTTCACCGTCGTTTCGAGAAAATGTCGGACCTTCTGAGTTTCAGTCAATCATTCAATCCGGCTTTCCGTTTCTGCTAAGCAAAAATACAGCGGCGTTCGGTCGCTGCGAGATATCGGACGGCACTGCGACCGTTGAGGTGCGTTTTGACACTAGCGATCCAGTGACGCTTATCTATTTTTTGATTTGGTGGGAAAATGAATGGTGGATCGATGGAGCTTCTCCGGCGGTAGATTCTCTTAGCGACAAAGTTGGGTCGTTATGAATCTTCAAGAACGCTTAACAGCGAGCGTGGTTCGTCTTTTTTCCGAAGGTGAACAGCCGCTAGCAAATACACACTTGTATCCCGGCGATTCAGGCCTTTTTGGTCCAGAAAGTGTTAGCTGGCGAGTGATGGGGGACGTTTCCAGTTTCGTTGGAGGTGTCCGAGCTCTCCTACTTCAAGCCCTACACCCTGAGGTGGCTGCGGGAGTCGCGGACCATTCCCAATATGAATCAGATCCGCTTGGCCGACTCAACAGGACATCCCTATTTGTGACGACCACTAATTATGGTTCTATGCCAGAGGTCGAAGCTGCCGTTCAAATTGTTCGACAAGCACATAAACCCGTGTCTGGAACCTCAGAACGGGGAATCCGTTATTCAGCCAACCAACCGCAGCTTGGCGCTTGGGTGCACAACACTTTGACAGATTCTTTCCTTGAGGCATACCAAACTTTCTGCGGAGGCCTCACCGCTGAGGAGGCTGATCAATTTGTTCGAGAGCAATCTAAAATTGGAGCTCTGTTAGGCGTTCAAGAGTTACCTCTCACTGCTAACGAGCTCAGAAAGTGGGTGACGGAACACCCGTCTCTTGGTGACTCCGAGGCTCTTCGCGCGGCATGGGACTTCCTTCGAAAGCCACCTCTCCAAGCGGGCCAATTACTTGGGTACAGGGTGGTCCGCGCCGCGGCTGTCGCAACACTGCCATCAGAGCTTGCTGACCTAGCGGGCACCTCTTCGAAAAAGGGCGCCCTCTTTGGCGGACAGTGCATTGTTTCTTCATTGAGGTGGGCAATGAAACACAGTCCTGCTTGGAAGGCAGCATTGGACCGATGTGGTGCCAGCTATGACACCACCAAATTTCGATCTTTCGAAGATTCCCCTCCCACCAAAAATCAGTAAAAAAACATCGCCATACCGAACTGTTTGCTTTGATCAACCATCAGAAACCCCAGGAAACACTTCGTTCAGTTCGCTAACAATCCAGTCGCTGACCGCACACACTTGGTCAAAGAAAGGCAAGTGGGTACTCATCATCTCGGTGAAACGTAGGCCCCGAACCAACAGCTCGGCATCTCGACGAGACATAGGAATTCCTCGTTCGGTAGCAACCATCGAAGCCCACTCTTCACCGTTCCACGCCAAAGACAACCGCTGATCAAGAGCGTCGAGGCGGCCATCGGCGTCTTCTATTTCATGATCCGTCAAAATTCCTAGAATTTGCCGAAGAGCCGCAGCGCCCTCAATGGGCAGCGTCATCGTCTCTCCTAGATACTCGTCAGACATGTAACTCTTTTCTCCAATACCAATAACAGAACCTAGATCTTCTCGATATATCTCAAGCTGGCATTTTGGGGTGCAGAAATTAGAACCTTTAGGGGCACTTTCCTGACGGTCACGCTTTTTCGATGGTTGTTGCTGTTTCGTCTGCGTTGAAAGACGCTGGTGTTGATAGCGGTGAAGTGACATCCTCGTTGTTCGTGACCCAGTCGTCGACAATCGCCCACTGAGCGTCTAGCCACTGAACAAACTGAGTTTGGTTGACCTCCGACCTCGGAGTTCGCCACAGTTTGAATTTGAGCTGAGTCTGTAACGGAACAGCAGCTCGAAGCTGTTGAAGTGACGATATGTCGCTGATACCAACGTGGTTGCAGATGACTATGTCGGCATTTGATTCGGCAAGTGCGGCAAGTGTGCCAGCAGTTCGGGGCGGCAGCACCGAGCGCAGTTCGCTAGCTGATTTAACTCGCGTTGGCGCCGTTTCAGAAAGTGCAGAGATGGCTTTCGCTAGCTTTTCTGTAGAGAACCGAGTTCCTTCGGGGAAAATAATTAAAGCTTCATCGTCGGCCATATCCCTTGCCAAAAGCCCGATGTTGGTCAACTCGTCTTTGTTGTCTAAGGAATCTCTGTCAACGAAATAGTTGGGTATCCGATGTCCAACGACATCGAGACACGGGTCACTCAAAAGCTGTTTTTTTAGGATAAACCGAAGACGCCTACCCTCTTTCAACAGAAGGGCGCCTGCAAGGAGGCCATCTCCCTGACTACCGTGGCGAGCCAGGATTACCAGTGGCCCTTTCTGTCGCAAGCAATCGACTCCTTCAACGCTCCAACGAAGGCGTATCGTGCGCTTCGCCCCGGCCACTAGGCCACTTGACCACAGTCGTTGCAGATGGCTATGCCATCGCCGAGATCTGTTGCTGCTCAGTTGTTTGAAAGGAGCGAAAACTAGCCACAAAACCATCGCAGCTGTGACCCCAAGGAACTCCATTGCGAGCCACCAGGCACCAAACAGTACGAGTCGGGTGTTTGAAAAGGCTTTCGCAGTCAGAAGATCAGCCAGAATTGCAAACAGCAATAGAACGGGCAGAAGGAGCCATACGACGATGAATGCAGTTATGAGTCCCGGAATAGTTTTAAGGCGGCGGGCCCATTTGGCTGCCGCCGTTGATTCTCCGGCTGAAAAGGTGAAGCTCGATATGCTTTGACCTTCAACCGGTGGGCTCATATTTAAAATGGATAGCAGTTCTTAGGTGGCAGACAAAACTCAAGAAGGCTTTTTTTGAGGCGTTTGCAAGACTGCGACCTTTGAAAATCTCAAGCTGGCATTTTGGGGTGCAGAGATTAGAACCTTAAGGGGCGCTTTTCTGACGGTAGCTGGAGGAAACGGCCCAGATTAACTGAACGGCTTCCTCATGGGACATGGCATGAGACGTCTCGAAGATCTTTACTTTTTCTTTATCGTCTCTTAAAAAGCTGGCTCTACGCACAACTGCATCATAAATGGCAAAGTCAGAAACTGTCACCGACCCATCAGCCTGCAATACGAAATCTGCAATCCGAATTGACGAACCGTAGGTAGCCTGCGATGACACAAAAGCTTCCTTAAGGCTTTGAAAGCTTAAGGTTGTCATCTATTCGCCCCCGTAGCTCAGGGGATAGAGCATCGGTTTCCTAAACCGTGAGTCGCAGGTTCGAATCCTGCCGGGGGCGCTGCGACCAAACTTCGGGTAGTTACCTGCGGACCCCTTCCCCCCACAAGATGTACATCGCGACCAACGGTGTTTCTCCTGCCTCAACAGTGTGAAAATCAAATGGATGGTTATAGAGGGTCATGTTCGGTTTCATTTCCACTAGGTCTTCAGCCCCACCGAACCGCCAACGCGCTATTCCTGACACCGTGAGGTAAAGCTCCTGTGGTGGATGGTTGTGCAACGGATAAGTACATCCCTGGTCGACGTACATGATGCCTGCCTCAATACCAGGTAAGTCGAATGCGTCGGACAACACGCACAAAGCGCGGTCTTCGCCTTCGTCGTCCCAGCGGTGCGACGGCACCCATCTGAGAGATCGCGCCAACTCCGAAAATATGAGAGCACGTTCAGAGTTCGCCACTCGGTCTAAGTTCCGCAGCACAGGAAGCATTTGGCTTTCATACGGAATTTCAGGTGCGGTTTTAATTGCAGCCCGAAACTTGTGAGCACCTTCACTTATCTCTGGCCCTGCTGCTAATTCGGCGGCAGAATCAGCCGCGCTTATAAGCCAACTTCGAATCAAGTCATGGCTACTCATCTAGAGGACTTTCGGCCGACCGGAATCCCAGCAAGAGCACGAGAGTCATAGCGAACACCGACCCTGCCATCCATGGAATCGAAATAAATCCAAACTTTTCAATATAAGTAACAGAACAAGGTGTGCTGAGGCTGCACGAATTCGCATCAGACAACGAAGGAATCTGTTGCAGTAGGTAGTGCCATGTTGAAGCCCCTAACCCCAGGGCTGCGATCGGCACTGCGTATCGTCGAACGAAACGATCACCGGTGATCCAGCTGATTAGCAACACCAACGCCAACGGGTACATTGCTATTCGTTGGATCCAACACCATCTGCATGGAGTTAAATCACCTATCTCGGAGAGGTACAGAGATCCGAGGGTTGCAGCGATTGTTATGAGGGCCGCTAACTCTTGGGTTCTAATCGAATGAGTCTTATTTGAAACAGACTTGACGATGTTTCGCCGAATCACCAAACCGACTGCGAACAGGGTTGCCACGTTCGCCAACAATGTCAGCCATCCAAATACCGAGAGAACAGTCGATACCGCCATAACTCCAATTTGCGTCACCTGAGCTCCGATTGCGAATTTAAGTCTCAATCAGCTTTGGCCTGCTTGGGCGCCTTTCCTATCGTTATCCACATAGCTAAGGCTCCTAGCGTCGAAGCAACGAGGAAGAACCCTAATATTCGGTCGTAGTAAGGCAATGCTTCCACACCGGAATTGACAGTGAGCAGAGCGAACACAGCAGCAGTTCCAATTGCAGCCGCAGCGTATCGTAGGGTGCTGAACAGGCCGTTGGTCTCACCGAAGTATTCCTCTTCAACCCACTCGAGAGCCACGCCGTTCAGTAGCGGGATACTCATTCCCCAGCCAAGTCCGTACAGCATGATTCCCGGCGCGAAATCTGACCAGAAGTTGATGTCGGCGCTCAGCTGAGTGAAGTGCCAGCTAACTGCGAACACTTGAAGCGCAGTCCCCAAACGACACAAGCCAACCGAGCCGATCCGGTCTGCCATACGGCTAAATGTCAATGTAGAAAATCCAGCTGCTATCGGTCCTAAAGTGACGCCCATACCCACTTGCAGTGTTGTGAAATTCCACACGTTTTTCATAAACAACGGCCACACAATCCATATTGATTGCGAAGTTATTCCGACAAGGAAATTCACGGTGTTGGCGACCATCACCCCTCGCCTTCTCAACAAGTGAAGGTTAAGAAGAGGTTCTGGGTGTCTAAATGAATTACTTATGAACAGAGCGGCAGAAATTACGCCAACTGCTGCTACCACTGCAGTCAGGACCGACGTATAACCCCAGATGCGGCCTTGCATGATGGCTGTAACAGCTGCGGCTATCGCTATCGTGCCGGCAGCTGCCCCAACCAGATCAAGTCTTTGTTGCTTAGGTGGGGTGGGTAGTTCTTTGAGGACCGACTGGCCAGCCCAAAACATCAATAATGCTGCTGGGGCACTGACGAGATAGACAATACGCCAACCGGAGTTAGCGAGGATAAGAGCTGCAACTCCTGGCGCTACGCCTGCTCCGAGAGGTCCTGCAGCAGACCACAGACCTACCGCTGTCGTGCGTCTTGATTCTGGGAATAGCGGCAAAACCAACGCCAGCGAGGATGGCAAAATTGCGGCACCAGCGAATGCTTGTAGGACTCTGCTGAGGTTCAGAGTGATCACGGTGCCCGCTGTAGCCGAGAACACTGCCGACAGTGCGAAAACTAAGAGGCCCAGTTGGAAGATCCGTTTTCGACCTATTCGATCTGCAAGACGTCCTGCCAATGGCAAGAACGCTGCGGTTCCGATGAAAAATCCAGCGACGCCCCATCCCACGTCGGCCGCTGTTGCACCAATAAAACCTGATTGGATGTCGTCAAGGGCAATATTTGTTGCGGTGCTATTGAAGCCAACGAGCACGGTTGCTAGCGATGCAACCCACAGCGCTCTCCACGCGCGCGGGGCAACCGCCTCGAGTGGTGCTCGGCCGTTTATCGGCTCGGCAACGGCCGGGGAAGTGAAAGTTCCTTCAACGGGAACGATTTTGCGCACTGTGGAAAGTACGACAGGTATCTGTCGACGCACCGGAAAAGCCTACGTCCTTCGAGAAGCGAATCTCTGACAAAATCAAAAATCGTTTAGAAGAATCGTAAAGCCACGGTTGGTTCGGTGTCCCACCTCCCTGCCAATGTGAGACATGGCTTCTCCCCGACCTCAAGCTTTCATGTCAGCGACACACCAACAACCTCCGCAAACAAACCGCGACCTCGGTCGCTTTTGGATTTTGGTATGCCGCCAAACGCTCACAGAAACTAGCGACCAATGGGCAGTCGAAATATGAGCATCTTCTTTCTTTCACTATCGGTGTCTATGGTCTTTGGCCTCTGGGAATTATCCAGCGGGAAAAAGTCTGGCCTCTGGGAATTATCCAGCGGGAAAAAGTCTAGGAATTTAAGTCACAAACATCCGTCTATGGGAAGAGACGGTGATATCGGAGCAGCATCAAAAGACTCTGTTCCTGGGGCGATTCCTCTGGCATCGACGGCTGCACAATTAGAAAAACTTGCTAACGGCGCCGCAGAGGAAGGTCACGTCAAAGAGGGCCAAAGCTTTTTAACTGCAGATATGCGGTCCGTAATATCTGCCCGCAACGAAACGTAGTTTTCGGACAGGTGTGTTTCTTCAATGCTGGTCAATGCTTTCCAAAAGGCATCCATCGCTCCGTCGATGTCGTGATGAGTTGCTGCAGCAAGATCAGGTTCCATGACTACTAATCGAAGCTCTGTACCGCTATTGGACAATTCGGTACGGTTTTTTTTTGGGAGGTCGATAGTTTCCAACAAGTTGATGAACATCAGCATCGCGGAAAGATGATTTCGGATCTCGTGCACCAGAGTTGACCGGGGATCATCCACAAAATTAACTTACCCGCCCATCAATAACGGCACTCGTCCCTACTAGTTCATTTGCATTACATAACTACCTACGAATGAGCTATATCTCTCGAATTTAGGGCTTCTTACAGTTAGACACATGTTCAAACTGTCGAGGTCCACAGTCTTTCTAACAACTCTGTTTACATCAATCTTGTTGGCAACGATCATTGTGATTCTGCTCTTCGCAACAGTGTCCGAATCGCTTACCTCCAAGGCTCAATACTCTAAGCGGGCGGCCAGATCTGCTCCCATAGCACTCCTCACAGGTCCACAATCCAACCAAGAGGACGTCTACACCCAAGCACTCAACGAAGCGGCAGCAGACTTCCCTCACGCCCTTCAGGTAGCTCTGACCGGCATCAAAATCGTTAATGGCTGCCACCCATATCTCCTAAAAACCAACAACTCCTGTGTGTGGGGTGCTTACGACAGTTACGGATGGGCAGCAGATGGCTCTCACGACCAGCAGCTACAAGACACTGTTTGGGTGTCATCTGAAGCAATCGCCTCGGGAGCTGGTATCGATGTACTCCTACATGAATTAAGTCATGCCCTTGTCGACCAAGTCCTGGCGAACTGCGAAGCGTTACCAACCTCTAACTCATATAAACAACTACTCGTCGACGCCGTCTCAGATCTCGGCATCGACGAATCCGCAACCGAAGTTCTCGCCGACTTACTTGCGCTGTATTTCGGTAAATACTTCTTCGACTGGGACATCTCCACGATGCACACCTCCTACGTCGACGTAGAAGAAATCCCGTATCGAGTGAACGCTCTGATGGGCGCCGCCGTTCACCGCTGCATCACACTGGTCTTCTAAATCTCACTATCGTTCCCACCATGGACAGGGAGCAACTCTAAGAGATCTGTCTCAGCCAACTAGAAACCGCTCAGAAGCACCCCTGAAAGCTGATTTCGGATCTCGTTTACAAGAGTTGACCGGGGGTCTTCCACAACCTGAACCTACGCGCCGACAGATAACAGCCCCTACTACCAATAGTGCATTTGCACTAGGCAGTTATGTACGAATGAGCCATACCTCGTGAATCAGACGTTTCTTATGGTTGAGCCCATGATGAAACTAAGGAAGTTAGTACCGCTCCTAACCGCAGTATCTATCACCGCCTTGTTGGCGACGGTGCTAGTCGTGCGGATCGGGCATGCAGAACCTAAACCTATCGATGGTCTGGATGCTGGAAAGGTCGATTACTCGAAGCTTCACGAGGCAACCTCGGGATATACAACAGTCGATGGCCACCACCAAGAACACGTGATCGCAGTAGCCAACACAATCCCGGCCAGACTTCAACCCGCTCTGAAGGGCACTGATTTCATTAACGGTTGTCATCCCTGGTCAACCAAACAGCTAGGCGATTGTCCTTACGGAACCTACGACCCTGAAGGCTGGGATCACGACGATACAGTTGGACACCAGTGGGCTAACTCAATCTGGATTTCCTCTAAGGCAGTACGCGCAGGCACGGCTTCAGACGTAGTTCTTCATGAGGTCGGCCACGCCGTCGCACACAACCTGTTTACGGACTGTTATTTCCCCCTACAAGCAGAGACTTCTGTGAAAAACCTGCTGATGCAATCTTTTGCTCATCCTCAAGCAGACCCAGCTGAACTATTAGCTGATGCGTTCGTTATTGCTTTCAACACTCATTCTCGGGATCTACACACCCATTACTTCGATGACTTTAATTTCGAAGCATCAAAGGAAGTGATCTTGAAGATACGCGCCGCTGTTTGGCTCTGCTCCAAGTAACTGAATCAATTTGCAGGTTCATAACAGTACAAAGACACCTCTATCGTTGGTTAACAACCTTTGAGGATCTCGATGTTCGGTCGCAAAAAAACCAGACTCAACAACACCCAGTCAATTCTTCTGGTCGATGATGACAAAGGGCAACTTGACGTTTTTTCGACGTGGATGGCTGCCGTCAAACCAAACACTCACATACAAACCGCTAGCAGTGTTCAAGAGGCACTCAACCTCATTGACTCCCAGAGGTTCTCACTGATCATTTCTGATTACTCGATGCCTCACGCTGGCGCGGGGCTCGACATATTTGAAGCCGCTATCCAAAGCGGGATTTCAAAATCAAATTTCATCATGATGTCGGGGACAACGGACAACCTGCCTGACGAAATACGCCTCGTCAGCAAAGGCGACCTTGTCGCACTTGAAACGGCAATTCAGCAGGCGCTGCCATGACCGACAAAGAAGAGGCCATATCGGAGAACTACGCGGAACAAAGCCGGCAGTTGGAACAGTTGTTAATTCAACGCCAAAAATGGTTAGGAGACGCGTCGCACGAGCTTCGCGGGCCACTCAACGCTGCAGCAATGAGTTTGAACGTCGTCACTCGACGAGACGACCTTCCCGATGGGGTGCAGGCAACATTAAGAAACGCTGAACGCCATCTGCTTCAGATGTCCGATCTCGTTCGAGATATGTTCGACACCGCCAAACTAGAGAATGACGCCTTTGAATTAGCCATTACACCTGACGTACTCATGCACGAAATAGTGGAAGAAATTAACGCAGAGTTCGCCGCTAACCCTGATGTTCTCTCATTGCGTTCAATCCCTGATCACACCATCACAGCGACGTTAGATAGAGATCGAATCAGACAGGTGATCCGAAATGTGGTTTCAAACGCAGCGAAATACCGTCAAACTGGCAAACAGGCGACAATTGCGGTGCTCTTACACCGCGTAGACGACATTTATTTCGAAATCGTCGTCGATGACACCCCTAATGGTTTAGGAATGACGCAAACCGATTTGGAGGCTTTGAACTCGGGGCAGCCGTTCTGGAGAGCAGAAGCCGCTAAGGCAGTTGCAACTGGGACTGGGCTCGGAGTGCAGCTGTCTCGAAAGCTGGTGGAGCGTTCTGGTGGAGAAATCTTTTACGAATCAGAATTCGGTGTCGGAACAACAGTGACCATTCGTCTTCCTTATTCACCTATCGAAAACTCCTAGTCTGATTTTCTTTGTGACATAAGTCAGAGAAGCGTAGGTAATACGGGTCTTTGAACATATGATTTGACGGTTCTAACCCAAAGAGACATTTGTCTCTCAGGTTGCGAGAAGTGTTAATTATTTGATGACGTCGACGACCACTAACTCAGTTCGCGAAGCGCTTTTGGATGCTGCTCGAACTCTCATACGCGGGTCATCGATCTATGAACTCTCGATCGCCAAAATGGCAGCCGAAGCCGGGCTAGCTCGCCCTACGGCTTACCGCTATTTCTCTCATCCACGTGATGTCGTCAGCGCAATAGCGGAAGAAACCATTTACGAGATCCGCTCAATGATTCGCGAACGCGATTCTTCACAAAAACCGGCGGCCTATGCCAGAGCTGCCGTCAAAGTTTTTACTGCAGATTCAAGTGTTAACCGGCAGGTAATTCTGCACTCTTCAGTCCAAGCCCAAGATGGGAAATGGGTCGCTCAAGAAAACACACCGGAAAGTCTTTTTGTCGACTGGGGAATCGATTCACATGCTGCACGAACCTCGCTGACTTATTTCAGAGGTGCTATGTATTCGTGGGCTGCTGGGTTCTTCACTGATGAACAGTTCGCTGAAGAAACCGAGCGAGCTCTATCGATGCGAGTGACGCTATGAGGGTTCTCAGCAGACTCCTTCGAGTTCTTCTCGCAACACTGATTTCTTTTATGTCGTTGGCTTTGATCGCTCAAACTCCGGCTGCTGCAGCTGACGGTGATTTGGATACGTCGTTCTCAGGCGACGGTTGGCTGATTCAGAACTCTCACGCGTCAGGTGAAGATGGTTGGGAGTCAGTTCAGTTTGACGCTTCGGGGAATGTGGTCGCTGGTGGTTGGTGGAACAACAACGGCTTACCCAATAAGCATTCATGGGCAATAAACCGGGTGACCAGCACCGGTACATGTACCGATGCCACCCGATTGGATAACAACTGCGGAACCCAACAGTTCTTCAGTCCCCGCACAGACCACATCAGCGAAATCTTGATCCAAGATGACGGCAAAATAGTTGCCGTAGGTAGCGCCGGAACTAAGACCGACGGTGACGGCGGCGACCACCAATGCACGGTCACCCGCTTCGCTGCAGACCAGAACTTCGGAAACAAAGACACGTCGTTTGGTACTGGAGGCAAAGTCCAACCAAACTTCAACAACACCAAACATGACTGGTGCAAAGGCGGAGCTATCGACGCTGACGGCAAGATCGTCATCGTCGGCTATGTGAAAACAGCTGCCGGACAATTTGACGCCACGATCGGACGACTCAACACAGACGGTTCTTGGGACACCAGTTTCTCGGGCGACGGTAAAGCAATCGAACATTTCGATAACGACGACATCTACCAAGCTATGGCGATCCAAGCAGACGGCAAGATCGTCGCTGTCGGCGGTTCGCAATGGGGCCATGATGCGGGAAATGTGCTGTTAGCCCGGTACAACACTGACGGGTCGTTAGACACTTCCTTTGGTGGTGGCGACGGTTGGCAGGTCACTGACTTCAGTAACGAAGACCGAGGCTGGGACGTAAAGATCCAATCCAACGGCAAAATCGTTGTCGCTGGTGTCGCCGACTACGGCGGTGGATCCTTGGATACAAGCTTCAGTGGTGACGGCAAAGTCCTCGTCAATCACGGCGGCTCAACCGACTGGTACCAAACACTAGAGATTCAGTCGAACCAGAAAATCATCGCAGCTGGCTGGACCAACAACGGCGGTAACGGCAACGACGTAGCTGCAGCACGCTTCACAACTGCCGGAGCGCTCGACACCACATTCTCCGGTGACGGCTTGGTGCAGCTTGATTCAGGTAACCAATACGCGGATTACATTCATGGGTCATCTCTCACTCCTGACGGTCAATCCATCTTGCTGGCTGGAGCTGTAGAAGGCGGCGGTCAGGGCGACCATTTACTGGTACAACTCGCAGCTTCGGCTACGACACCGTCAGTGGCGATGGCTGCGTTCGGTGCGTTCCGCAAAGACGGCAACAACTCCACTATCGCCACCCATGAAGATGCGGGTGTCACCGCTGTTCCTGGTGGCTATCAGGCTGGTGACTCCATGCACGCCAGTCACGAAAAGGAATGGGACTACGACGTCAACGGATCTGATCGAACCTTCACTCTTGTTCTTGGAGCCCAACCACCGACCAACGTGGTGTTTGATTTCACTATTGGTGCTTGGGTTGGTGAACACGACCACGCAGCAGTCAACACCACACTGGGAACTGACCTCGTCGTCAAAGACTCCGGCGGAAACACTGTCACCCAAGCCACGTTCACGAACGGGAACTGGAACACCGCCCAAACATTCACGGTGGTTCCGGTTCAAGACAACGTCATCGAGGGTTTCGAGAACGGGGCGATCATCGCAACGGTCAACGACGCAGCGTCCGATGATATGTACGGGATCATGTCTGTCCAGAAGAACGTGGTGATCTGGGATGACGACCACAACGTCACAGCTGGGTTCGATCATGTGAACGGCGCAGTCGACGGTTTGACCCTGAAAGCATTCCCGTCAGAGATCGTCATGACCGACTATATGGAGCCCGGTGAGCAGTATCTGATTGACCCTCGCGACGCTGTTGGGTTGCGCTGGTACTGCATCGACCCGACAGCTTTAGCCAATCATGGCGGTGACATCGGGAATTACATCAGGTCACTGAACGCAGCAGGGGTGTGGGCGTCACAGAACTGGGTGGGGAGCCAAATAGATCATGACGGAAACACCAGCTTCTGGTTCAGCCAATTCGGAAACAAAAACTGGGTGAGTTTGTCCGACATGGACTTCCCCACCAACCAGACCGCTGTTCAAAGATACGTGTGGGGATCTGATGGCAAGCTCCGATGGTCTGATGACAGTGAAGTGCCGAACGGGGAAACAGGCACCGCGTGCACTGGTGACGACCGTCTCTATATGGGGTTCGCTGCGAAGAACGAATCAGACCGTGTTGCCATCGACAAGGACGACGAGATCACCATTCGAGCTGCCGCAGATAACGACCCCCAACACACCCAAGGCACACCAACCATCCCTGAAGGTTCTTCTACGACATTTGATGTGAAGCTCGGTGCGCCACCAGTCAACTCAGAAACCGTTTCCTTCTCCAGTCCATATGCCGGAGCGTCGTTTAGTCCCAGCTCGATCACGTTTACCAATGACAATTACAACACTGCGCAAAACGTGACGTTGTCGATCGCTGACAACGATTTAGAGGAAGGCACCACGTTCGGATCCACCGTCGTATGGGCTGTGTATGGAACTACCGGCACGTTCGCGTACAACATCACTGACAACGACACCGCAGCCATAACCCTGTCCAAAACCACCACCTCTGTGTCTGAAGCAGGGACAACTGACTCGTTCACTGTGGTCTTAACCACTGACCCGGCCACAGATGTCGACATCTCCGTGGTATCAGCTGATACAGGTGAAGCGACTGTGTCTGCTGCTGAGTTGGCTTTCACGACCAATAACTGGAACACCCCACAAACCGTCACTGTTACCGGGGTCAACGACGGAGCAGTTGACGGTGATATCACGCACAACATCACCCTCGCTGTGATCGACGGCCAATCAGATGACACTTACGACCCTGTTTCTAACGTGATTGTTCAGAACACGACAGCTGACAACGATTCAGCTAGCTTCACGGTCACCCAATCAGGCGGCTCGACCGGAGTTGCTGAGAGCGGCTCGACAGACACGTTCACTGTTTCTCTGACAGCTCAACCGGCAACAGATGTCGTTCTGAGTGTTACCTCTGGTGACACAGGGGAAGCAACTGTCGACAAGGCGCAGCTGACCTTCACGAACGGAAACTGGAATAACGCACAAACCGTCACCGTTACAGGGATCAATGACGACCTGGATGACGGCAACATCTCAGTAACCATCACGTTGGCTGTCGTAGACGCCGATTCACACGACTCCTACGACAATGTCGCCAATCAAACCGTGTCAACAGTGAACACTGATAACGACACTGCCGGATTCACTATCGCTCAGTCTGGTGGGGCGACCACTGTCACCGAAGGCGCCACTACTGACGATTTCACGCTGGTTCTGAACGCTAAACCCGCCTCAGATGTTGTGTTGAGTGTGGTGTCTTCCGACACCGGCGAAGTAACGACCGGGTCAGCGACCGTTACGTTCACGACCAACAACTGGGACACTGCACAAACCGTGACCCTGACCGGGGTGAACGACGACATCGATGACGGCAATGTGAACTCGACGATCACGATCGCAGTAGTAGACGCAAGCTCCAGCAACGAGTTCGACAACGTCGCCAACCAAACATTTACGGTCGCGAACACTGACAATGACGACGCCGCATTCGTCGTTACCCCAAGCGCAACAACTGTTCCTGAAGGTACGTCCGTCACCGTTTCAGTTCGCCTACAGACGGCGCCAACGACGAACGTCATGATCGATATTTCAACGTCTGACGCCACCGAACTCTCGCTCGGCACGGTCACCGTCACCTTCACCGCCGGCAACTGGTCGACCACGCAACAAGTGACGTTGACCGCCGTCGACGACACAGACGTCGACGGCAACACAAACGTGAACGTCACCACCGCTGTCAACGACCCAGCATCAGATAACACCTATGACCCACTCGGCAACCAAATCGTGGCATTCACCGTCGCCGACAACGACCAAGTGGTACCCGTGGACCCCGATTTCGACTCTGATGGCATTCTCAACTGGATGGAGAAACCGGGCTGCGCGACACTCCCAGACTGCGACTTTGATGGGCTCCTAGATCCCGACGAATTAGCTCAATGCATCAAGAATCCTGACTGTGATGATGACTTGATAGGTGATGGTGCTGAACTTTGGGCGTGCATGTTGATGGCAGATTGCGACGGCGACGGAGTCAATGACATCGATGAACGAGAAGCCGCCTGCATACAAGATCCCAAATGCACTCTGGCAGCACTAGACACCGACAAAGATGGGATAAACGACAAAGACGAACTCGCCCAATGCGTCAACAACCCTGACTGCGATGGTGACGGCGTAGGTGACGCTGAGGAGTTATTGGCGTGCATTTTGATGGCTGACTGTGACGGCGACGGGGTCGGGGACAAATCTGAGCGAGCTGGATGTATTCAAAGTCCGGTATGTGGGAAATCGAGATCCGATACCGATGGCGACGGGTTATTCGACTCGCTGGAATACACCATCCACGAGCGATGCGTCACCAACCGAGACTGCGATAGTGATGGAATACCTGATGGCAGCGAAACTCTCGCCTGCATTTTGATGGCGGATTGTGACGGAGACGGCGTGAGCGACAAATACGAGACATCTAAAGCATGCACACAGGATCCAAAGTGCACGCCTGCTGGTTTAAGTAAGGAAGACCGTGAACTAGGGCAACTAATAGACCTAATCGATAGATAACCATGACAGAAATCATTTACTCAACAGCGAAGTAACGCATTTGCGCTAGTTCCATACATGCAACCGCCCCATATAGCGACGACACCCAGACTCATAAGCTGAAGCGAAACAGAGGAGAAAACAAATGAAAAAAACCCTTCGAGCTCTAGCAGCTACAGCAGTGCTGGCAGTCATATTTCCTCTGTTTCCTACCTCGGCGTCCGCTAACTCAGCTTTCGGGATCGAGTACGAATTCGCTGATGCAGCTCACTACTCACCTATCGAAAGCAGAGACTATGCCGCTACAAAGGCCGTCACTATCGACGATGACGGCAACATTTACACCGCCTCCACCGCTTGGCAGTCCATTTCGAATTTGGCGAGCCGCCAACTCGGCGTGTCCGAAGACAACGTGGCTGGGAAAGGCTCCGTAACGGGCACCAATCTTATTGTTACCAAGGTCGACAAGAACGGTCAGCTGGTGTGGTCGTGGGAACTACGGGCAGTGGAGAACAACTCGTCTGGCTCGTGGAGCGATATCGCTGTCGCAGATGACGGAACGGTGCATGTTGTTGGTCGGTACAAAGGTTTAGGCCACGCCTGGTACCACAACGCTGGGGACCCTGGACGGCCGTCAGTGACCGCCAGTGGTGGTTTTATAGCTGGTGACTGGAAGATGCCGTTTGCGTATCCGGTAGAGAACGGCCAGATCGTGTCCCTCAACCCTGACGGGACAACGAAATGGGTGAAACGCCTGAAATCGCATTGGTTCAGTGACATCAAATCGGTAGACGTCGACGACAACGGTGACGTTCTGCTCGCTGGCCGGTACTCCGGCAAAACATGGTTCAACGTCAACAACCACTCAGGGTCAGGTGCTCACGAGGACTGCGTTAAATCGTGCCCGTGGATGACGTTGCTGTCCCCGAGTGGTGGCTTGAAGTGGTATGAACGTTGGAATCATTGCGGCTCTGCGGCTTCGAAACCTTCAGGTGCGTGGGACGCCAAATTCTTAGACGACGGACGCATCGTCGCTGTCGGTGGCTATGACCACAATCCGATCTGGCGATGCGATCCTGCATCGAAACGTTTCAACGGCAATCAAGGCGGTTGGGAGTTAGGCAAAACTTCGCCTGCTGTGTCGATAGCTGACGGATCACGAAGCTATATGGCGTTCTTCTCCCAGAACACTGGGCAGCTGTTATGGGCTCGAGAGTTCGGCGCTAAAACCCAACTCAGTAACGCCCTCGAAGTAGTTCAACACCCAACCACAGGTGACCTGTTCACCGTCGGAATATGGGAAAACACTAAAACCACGTGTACCGCTGACGATAAATGGTATTTCTATCCCACGATCCCCTCGAACAAGTTCCAAACTCCAGAAACAGCGAGCGACAAGTCACTCATCCCTGCTCAATCTGCGTTCACGAAAGACACAGCTGGAGTTCTTGACTGTGCAAGACATCAAGACTTTGGTGGTGCACGCAACGGTGACACATTCCTGTTGCACACAGACAGCATCGGTAACTTCAAAAATATCAAGACCCTCGCTGAGTACGGATACAAGGACTATCGACCGTCTGTAGCGATCAACAGTGACGGTTCAGAGGTCGCTGTCACCAACTCCTCGTTCCTTGCCGAACATGACTCATTTACGAACAGCGCAAACGGTGCGAATGGGTGGGTGATGACGTTCGACACCTCTGACCTGTCCAAGAACTGGGCATGGGAGAACAAGCAGGCGTGGCACGGAGACAAGAGCGACAAATATCAGATGTCATGGACTGAAGATGTCGCCTACGGTCCAGACGACAAAGTGCACGTAGCTGGTCGCACGCTGTGGTCAACATGGTTTGGAAAGACTGTCGAAAAGAAGGTGTACCACGGCACCGGTTACGTGAATCAGTCCAAATATGGTCTCGCTAACCCTGACGGTTTCGTGGTCCGATATGACCTTGATGGCAACGTCGACACTGGAGAGCCTGCAGAGGTTCCGCAAGTAGCTCCAGACGGATATGGGATCATCACTCCAGAGACAATCCAAGACGACGACGGTAACTATTTGATTGGTCCGGGTGGCGAGGTTGTGTGGAACGAACCGCTGTGTGCGGGTGGTCGTTGGGAAGTGATCCCTCAGCCAGGTATCGCTGTGCGCCAGTACATGATCCAAAAAGCAGCGTTGACGTCCCCAATCAACCTGGGTGACGGGTCTGGAGGAACCGCGAACGAACCAGCGGGCATCATCCGAACCTTCCACTCAGGACCTGATGGCACTATCCCGAACTACAACATTTTGTGGCAGGACGGATTCCAGTTAGACAAAGATGGCGGTTCGTCTGACTACCCGAACCAGTTCAAAGTGTTGGGTTGGGATGACGGAGTTGCCGATCTTGATGTGTTAACTGAGGTACCAGTCGGGTTTTACTTCCGTCAGAACTTGTTTGTGTACTCACCTAACGATGATCGACGTCCAGACCCGCGGTACATGCCTCGCGACGAAATAGATGGCCACACTTGGGATCTCGACAAACATGACGTGTTCTTAGCGTTCGCTCATCCCGGCGGTTCAACGAACCACCAGACCTACCCGATCTTTGAACAGATCTGCCCGGATCCTGCCGGGTTCACGGTCTCAAAAACACAACTCACCACTGATGAGGACGGCGCATCTGAGACGTTTACGGTGGTGTTGAACTCAGAACCTAACTCTCCTGTTCGTTTCACTCTTTCGAACACCGATACCTCAGAGGTTTCTGTTGATAAAGACACGCTGACGTTTTACACCTCCACCTGGGACACCCCTCAAACGATCAAGGTGACTGGTCTTCCCGATGGAACACCTGACGGCGACATTACGAGCTATGTGAACCTTTCGGTCACCTGGGATAACAGCTCCTATGAGTACGCGTCAGTCGTGAACAAGATCGTCGATGTCGTCAACGAAAACGTTGACCTGTTACCTCCACCTCCGAACCCTGATCTTGACGGTGATGGGATACCTAACGAAGACGAGGTTGATGGCTGTGTGCTGCTCGCGGATTGCGATGACGATGGAATCAACGACAATAACGAGATCCCTGCCTGCATTTTGGTAGCTGACTGTGATGGTGACGGGTTACCAGACAATCAGGAACTCACTGAATGTATCCAGGACCCACGTTGCTCCGATAACAACAACGACCCGGTCGAAGATGACACGCCGGTAGTCCCAGAAACCAAACCAATCGAACCTTCTAACCCGCCTCCTCCACCGGAGCCGGAAATCGAAGCACCTGAGCTACCCGACGATCCTCAAGACCTTGTGATCCCTGAAGTGGAGGAGGATCCGAATCCTGACTCTGACGGCGACGGGGTACCTGACAGCCAAGAATCACCTGACTGTTTGAACGACTCTGACTGTGACGGTGACGGACTGGCAGACGGTTCTGACGCTGACCCTGAAAACGATGACGTTGACGGTGACGGTCTCATCGACGGATCCGACCCTGACACAACGAACCCCGACACCGACGGTGACGGAATCCCCGACGGCGAAGACGACGATGCTGACGGTAACGGCATCCCAGACGACCAAGAGGAAGGTTTGCCGGGATCAGGTCTTCCTGAGCAACCTCAAAACACCCCAGATGACAGCACTGATGACGGTACTGATGACGGTACTGATGACGGTACCGATGGCGGTACTGATGACGGAGAGATTCAAACTCCTCAACCATCACCGGGTGTTTCGAGTTCAGACACCGGATTTATTGATGCCATAGGCGATTTACCTCCAGCTGCTATCGCTGCAGCAGCTCTTGTTGCAGCAGTTGGTGTAGCAGCAGCGGCTGCGTCTTTGGTCGGCCCGAGTCTTCTAAGTTGGCTATTTCGCGGTGCATTCGGGATCTGGCTATTCGGTTTACTATTCGGTCGCAAAGGTGTCCGCTGCGATGTCTGTGACCTTCTCTTAGTCAAACGCGACGGTGTGTGGGTGGACAAGGACACTCATTGGCAGACTGGAATTAATGAGCACATCCACGTGCCTGCCGACTTCTCCGACAAAGACCGAGCTAAATACCTCAACTCACTCAAGTAATCCCAGATTGGGGCACACAAAAGGTCAGTTATTTTAAAGGCTTCGCGACACACGAATAGACGCTCCAGGCCCAACGCGATCACCTAGCACCCAGTTCACCCACAACGTTGAGCCGATAGGCGCTAACTCTCGGGGTACCACCAACGTGTTCTGGGGAACTGGAGTTGGCTCAGTCACAACTTGGCGCGCCATATCGTTTGGACCTTGGACTGCGACCGCCAATCGTAAACCTGCTTCAACTAGAGATCGGGGTGCTGCCGATACCCGCAACTGGAAATACTTCTCGTCCATATCAGTAAGAGACAGACCCCTTACTTTTGGGACAACTTCTAATTTTCGTTGCTTGCGAACACGAGATAGTCGACGGGGGAGAAAAAGTATCGAATTAACAAGCAGGATCAACACTGCCGCTAAGAACACCTGTCCCCAAATCGTTTCAGTCCAGTTCGTAGTCGTCGTAGCAACAAGAAGGCGGTTCATCTCTTAGATCACCGGAAGGCACTCTTCGGCAGTTATCAGCTCATAGTGAATTGCCGTCGCTACCGCTGATGCCTGATTTTTGGTGCCAAGTTTTTCGAAAACCGTTCCCAATGTTGCTCGAGCGGTGTTGTAGGCGATACCAATTTCTGATGCCGCGGCTTTTAGATCGCCTTGGCGAGCGGTTTCTACAAGGATTTGTTTCATCCTTGGAGTCAGTACCGGGCGTTGGTCCCTGTTTTGTTGGACTCGCATGATGTATTGGGCTTGGGTGCCGTCCCATTCGACTTGCCGGTTATTGATGATGTCTCGAAGCCTGCCCGGGAATTCGTTGAGGTTCGTTACTGCGGCTTTATCGATCCAACCGATCGCTCCGAGTTCAAATGCTTTAACCCAATCTCGTTGCTGTTGACTCGCGGAAAGCATGCAAACTTTCGCTGCATCTTGTGGAACTCCTCCGCAGAAGTCGATGATGTCGCTTAAAAGGTCGGTGCCTTTTTCGCCGCCCTGTAAGTCCTGATCTAGCAGGACCAGACTTGGTTTACGAGTGGGGTCTTCACTTGAGTTATTCCACATGTCTACGAAAATTTTCATGCCTTCAGCCTTCGTGGAGGCAGAGGAAAATTCGATGTCTTTTGTTTGACCTAATGCGCTTTCAAGCCCGAGGCGAAGAAATGGGTCGTCGTCTATAGACAACACCCAATAGTTAGGGTTTTTGTCGACTGGGTTTGCCACGAGCGTCGCCTTCTAAAAAGGAATCTGAGCGAAATCGTACTCTGATCAAAGAGCGGGTCTAGTCACTAATGATCTTTCGTTTTGTTGAGAGTCGCCCGGATAACTGGATCTCCCATAGATTCAATAGAGGACTTCGTTCGAAGGTAGGGGTTATGCAATTAGGTATCTGTATGCGGGATCTTCCAGTGACTCAAGTGGTTGAGTTAGGGAAGTTCGCTGAAGACCACGGATATTCTTCGATTTATCTCCCTGAAACAGGTAACCGAACGCCTGATGGAGGGTTATCGGGGAGAAGCCCGTGGATAAGTCTCGCCGCGATGTTCGCCGAAACCGAACATGTCGGAGGAGCGGTGGGTGTCGCGGCGGCACCCTTTCGGTCACTACCTCACCTTGCTCTTTCCGCTGCAACCCTTCAAGAGCAGTCAGAAGGAAGATTCTCGTTAGGAATCGGGGTGTCACATCGCGAAGCTGCCGATCGTCTAGGCGTTCCATTTCCGACGTCACCGTTGCGTTGGACAGAAATCGCGTGTGACGAACTGATGGGACAAGCGCGCTTCGGCCTGACCTTCGGCAAGGGCTTCCCTGTACTTGTTGGCGCGCTCGGACCGAAAATGGTCGAGTTGGGTGCAGCTCGTTCGGATGGTTTGGTGTTGAACTGGTTAACCCCACAACACGCACAAGAAACTGTTGAATTGGCAAGGAATGTTGGTCAAGCGAATGGGCGCACCCCTTACACAGTTTTGTATGTACGTCTCAGCCCCGATGAAGCTCTGCACACAGATGCAGTGAACTACGACGCTATGGCCAATTATCACCATCATTTCGTACGCCAAGGTTTGATGACACCTGAAGATGTGGTCGCCGGCACTTGTTTACGCAGCGATGATCTCGGTCACGCAAAAGAGCAATTGAATGCGTGGGCTGAAGCTGGAATCGATTTGGTGTGTGCCTACCCGCACGGATTAGAACAAGCCGAGTACGAAACCGCGTTAGCTGCACTCACCGCCTGATCGGTCATGTGTCGTCTGTGTTGAAGTGTTCGAGTAGCAGCTGCATTTCTTGGTCGACGTTGTCGGGCACCACGTAGTCATCTTCGTCGCATATTTCGCCTATACGTTCAGCGACCGATTCAAGGGTCAGGTCCTCTTCGTATATTCCTTTAGTTACGCCCATGAAGGCTCGACCTACTCTGCCTCCCGAAGCGGACAGCGTTTCGCCGTTAAGCGAGCATGATTCGTGTGCGAGGTAGACCACCGCAGGTGCAACCTGTTGTGGGCCTAATTGCATCATGAGGTCTTCTCCGGTGAGGCCGGTGATGTCGGCGATGTCGCCGTCGTCGCCGAGAACGTCGCCGGTCATTCGAGTCAATGCGCCTGGTGCTATCGCGTTGACGTGTATGCCGTACCGAGATCCTTCGATCGCGAGTGTTCGGGTGAACCCGTAAATAGCGGCTTTGGCTGCGGAGTATGCGCTTTGACCGAATGATCCGAACAGCCCCGACCCTGAGCTGGTGTTGATGATTCGTCCATAGCCAACTGATTTCATGTGTTCGTACGCGGGGCGACTGACGAAGAAACATCCTTTGACGTGGACGTCAATAACGGGTTCGAATTCGTATTCGTTGATATTGAGGAATGTTCGGTTGCGGATAATTCCGGCGTTGTTGATGAGAATATCGAGTCGCTCGAATTCTTCCAGCGTGGCAGCGACCATGGATTCAGCGCCTTCGCGTGTGGCTACCGAATCGCTGTTTGCGGCCGCTACACCACCTGCCGCCCGTATTTCTTCGACAACAGCTTCCGCCGGGCTTGGGTCATGGTCTTGGCCTCCCATGGTTGGTGATCCCAAGTCATTCACCATCACCGCTGCGCCTCGCGACGCGAGCAGGAGTGCGTGTTCTCGGCCAAGCCCACCGCCGGCACCAGTTACCAATGCGACTCTGCCATCAAATCTCAATTCACTCATAGCTTCACCCTAGATTGCGAAGACAAGCGCGAGTAGTGGCAAACTCTTTGCATGATTAGCGATTTGGACGAACACGTCATCGAAGGCAATGGAATACAAATCCATTACGTAACCAAAGGGCAAGGTCCAGTAGTCGTAATGTGTCATGGCTTCCCTGAAAGCTGGTATTCGTGGCGACATCAAATAGATGCCCTAGC
>JUEP01000021.1:0-30791 GCA_000817105.1 marine actinobacterium MedAcidi-G3
GTTGCTGGCGTCGTTGGTGTTAAGTGACCGATAGTTTCGAGGGAATTATCGGTCAAACATCCGCCGTTTCTACGTTGAGAAATGCGGTCTCAGCGCCGTTACCCGCATATCTATTTGTAGGACCAGCAGGATGTGGTGCTCGCACTGCTGCCACAAGATTTGCGGCTGAATTACTGGCTGTAGGAAGTCAAGATCCAGAAAGACATAAAAGGCTCGCAATTGCTGAGGAGCACCCAGATTTTATTTTGTTTGAACGAAATGGCCCTGCACTCTCAGTTGATCAAGCCAAAGAAATTGTTCGTGTTGCCACGACTAGCCCATACGAGAGCAACAAAAAGGTGATCTTCGTAGAAGATGTGCATCTTGCTCCCAGTTCAGCTCCCATGATTCTGAAAGTTCTTGAGGAGCCGCCCCCTACCACGCTCTTCATTCTTACTGCAGAAGAAATTCCAGTGGGAATAACGACTATTGCTTCTCGTTGTGCGACGGTCGAATTTGATGCAATCAGCCCTGAAGAGCTTTTTGAGCAGTTGGTGGGCTCAGGGACAGAACAAGAAACTGCTTCAATGATCGCTGCGGCGGCAAATGGTTCCATTGATCGGGCAATGCTTTTAGCTTCCGATGAGACGGCCATCGACCGGTGGAACGCGTGGACTGAACTGCACTCAGTTCTTGATGGTTCAGGCAGTGCCGCAGCGAAAGCAGCGGACAGAATCTTGGTGATGATTGACGCAGCGACAGCACCCCTGCAAAACCGTCAGGAACAAGAAAGTCAAGATCTTGATGAGCGCGCTGAACGATTTGGAGAACGCGGATTAGGACGCCGCAGCCTTGAAGACCGCCACAAACGGGAACTGCGGAGGCTGCGAACAGATGAGTTGCTGATGGGCATGACAGCCTTGGGTAACGCTGTTAGCAAAGGGATAATGAACGGCTCAATTGATTCCTTGAGTGGTGCAAAGTCATTGGCTTTGGTGACCTCGGTAGCTCAAGATTTAAGAAGGAACGGTAACGAGCGGCTGTTAATGCAAAGGTTGTTTGCAAACTTAAAAATATGATGCGCAGGGGTTACCTAGAAGCGTTGAGCCCAAGGTGGGAATTGAACCCACGACCTGCTCTTTACGAGAGAGCCGCTCTACCACTGAGCTACTCGGGCCTTAATCCAACTGACGCTACCAGCCGCCCTTGGCTACAAGACCAAAGGCTTACGGGCGATTTTAGGCGAACCTGTTCCAAGAGTTGAGTTCTACCCGACGCTGTTAGGTACGATGACTTCATGAACGCACTCGCTGCTCAAGTCTGGCATTTCTGGTTGGCGGTACCGTTAGCTATTGGCGCGGTACTAGGAGTAGTCCAACTCATAGCGGGCTACATCATGAAGGTAGTGGCCCCCCGTTACCCCAAACGCTGAAGCAGCTGATGACGGAAGGACCCGTCGACTGGGAGTTGGCGAGACGAATTGCGACACGCGTAGCAGGTGACGAACCGCTCTCTCGCTCATACCTAGGAGACTCGCTTCATAAAGATTTTGCGAGGTTCACGCCGTTAGCTGAAGAGCTAGTCGGTATTGAAACCAGATTGGTCTCAGCTGAAGGATCAGCTCGTGCTCGGGTAATCGATCGAGAAGGATGGATTGATGCCAACATTCGCTCCTTTAGACGGCTATTGCGCCCAGTTTTGGCGGAATCCTCCGACTCCAGCAGAACCAGTGCTATCTCGCGCAAAGTAGCCGCCGCAGAGTTGGGCGCCGTTCTGGGTTGGATGTCTCGACGAGTCCTCGGCCAGTACGACCTTTTGCTTGCTGAGGACGAAGATCGAGATGAGCAAGATCTCGTCTATTACGTTGGTCCGAACGTGTTAGCTATCGAAAAGAAATTTGCGTTTGACCCGAAGCAGTTCAGGCTTTGGTTAGCTCTCCACGAATTGACGCATCGTTCACAGTTCACTGGAGTTCCCTGGTTGCGTCCGCGCTTCTTAGATTTAGTGAACCAAATGCTTGACGAAGTAGACCCAGACCCCGATCGCCTCAAGCAAGGGCTCCAAGACTTTGTCCAGATGAAACGAGACGGGAAGGACCCAATGGCTGACGGGGGACTGGCCCAACTGTTTGCAAGTGACCGACAAAAAGAGTTGTTAGACGCAGTCGGAGGCATGATGAGTTTGGTCGAAGGACATGGTGACGTGACCATGTCTCGCGCTGCAGCTGGCCATGTTCCCCATGCCCAGCGTTTCCACCGAGTGATGCAACAACGTCGCAATAGTGCTAGTGGCGTCAGCCGAATAATGCAGAAAGTGATGGGACTTGAAGCAAAGTTGGCCCAGTACCAAGCGGGTGAAGACTTTATTGCTGCCATCGAATCGCAACGCGGCGACCGAGCAGTCGACGTTATTTGGGAAGACCCTCAACATCTGCCATCGATGGCAGAAATACGAAACCCCAGATCCTGGATGGAACGGGTATCAGCTGCCTAGAAGAGGTAAATAAATGGGGAAATACGATGTTCTGGACCCATTTCTTAAACGGTGCTTGTTTCCTCGCAGTGGGCCACTTCATTGCGCTGTCTCGGGCGGAGCAGACTCTGCAGCGTTATTGATTTTGGCTTCTCTGACTGGCGCAAACGTCGTCGCACATCATGTTGACCATGGTTTGCGTCCAAATGGTAAAGATGAAAGTAACCACGTCGAAAAGCTTGCCTCCCAAGTCGGAGCCGATTTCAGATCGGTAATTCTGTCCTTAGAAGATGGGCCCAATCTCGAAGCCAGAGCCAGGGAAGCACGATTTGCTTCGTTACCCGAAGACGTGCTGACAGGACACACCGCTGATGACCAAGCAGAGACAATCCTTCTGCACCTCCTGAGAGGAGGCGGACCCGACGCATTAGCCGGTATGAGAGATCATCAACATCCAATTATTAGGCTTCGGCGTGCAGATACTGAATCTGTGTGCCAAATATTTCAATGGCGGCCAATAGAAGATCCCAGTAATGACGATCCGAGGTTTCGCCGTAACCGGATTAGGCACGAAATCCTGCCGCTATTAAATGATGTAGCGCAAAGGGATGTAGTGCCATTGCTGGTCCGAGCTGGTCAGATTGCTGAGAAAGACTCTGATTTGCTCGATCAATTAGCCGGAGAAATCGATGTTACTGATGCTGCTGCATTGGCCGCTGCGCCGCTTGCGCTCTCGCGTCGCGCCATCCGAGCTTGGCTTAGAGAGGGACATCCACCAGATCTCGCATCAGTCGAGCGAGTTCTTGAAGTCGCTCGAGGAGAATCGCTAGGTACCGAAATAACGGGGGGACGATCCGTTAGACGCACCGACGGTAAATTACGAATCGAAACCTTGGCAAAAGAACATTGCGAAATTCCGGAAAGCGGCTAGGTTCCGGTCCTGTGACAGACCTGAGCGCTACAAACAACCCTGCTCTTACCGAAATTCTCGTAAGTCGCGAGGAGATTGAAGCAAGGGTTCAACGTATCGGCGAAGAGATTTCAAATGATTACGCAGGACGCACCCCGTTACTAATTGGCGTGCTGAAAGGCGGCGTTATCTTCACCTCCGATCTAGCAAGAGCGATCGACCTGCCGGTCGAATTAGATTTCATGGCGGTGTCTTCGTATGGCAGCACTACCCGAAATAGTGGGGTGGTACGAATTATCAAGGACCTCGATAACGACATTGAAGGGCGAGACGTCATAATTGTCGAGGACATCGTCGACAGCGGCCTCACTCTCCGCTACCTGCGAAAAACTCTGTTAGCCAGAAATCCTTCAAGCCTAGAGTTCTGCTCTTTGCTCGTTCGCGAAGAACAGCAGGCTGACCTTGATGATCTTGTTAAATATGCAGGTTTTCGACTTCCGCAGGTTTGGGTAGTGGGCTACGGGCTTGATGTAGGCCAGCAATACAGAAATTTGGGAGACATATGGGCCTATGACACCTCGAGCGAGCATTAAAAGCATCGTAACTCTCGGTGGCCACGCCAAAGCTGGACAAGTAATATCAGGTTCGCATTAGTGTTTCAGCGCTTGCGGAATAGGGGACCGTGAAAGGAAAGTGGGCAGAAGGAATTGAGCCCAGAAACTTCGTCTGGGTTATCAAAGATTCTCTGGCAATATGTGAGCGCCCTGGAGGCTATGGCGAACACCATCGTCGTGTCCGTCGACAAGAAGAGATTATTTGGGTTCGCCAACAACATTTTGATGTTCTGTATTCGCTTATCTCCGGGTCACATAATCTCCATAACTACCAAGAACTTGGAATGCCATTCCGGCATCGCCCATGGCCAGCTCACGACCAACTGGCCCAATACATGGAAGTGCTGTTCACCGAAATCCAGAGTGCTATGAATGCTGGACTACAGGTGCTTCTCCATAAAGAAGAAGTAGGAGAGCGCCTTTGCGGTCTGATGGCCGCGTATCTCCTATGGGCCGGGATGGTCCCGACCGGACCTCAGGTAACCGCTTTAGCTGAGCGGATCTTTCAACAACGATTAGGTCCACATGGAAGAGAACTTGTAGAGATAGCTGTAGAAATGGAACATCAATCGGAAGGCACTGAAAAGTGAACCAACAATTCGATGGTGATTGCATCCAGCTACGCGGCCTTCGCGTCGTTTGTATAGTCGGCGTACTTCCCGAAGAACGTGAACGACCTCAACCAATAGAAATCGATATCGACATTTACACCGACTTATCGACCGCAGGTCGCTCAGACGATCTGACTGACACTGTCGATTATGGGGCAGTAGCTCAAGCGGCAGCTAAGACCTGCTTGTCTTCACAAGCTCAGTTATTAGAACATTTGGCTCAACTAATCGCTGATGACCTGCTCGAGTCAACGCTGGTATCTGTCGTTGATATAACCATCAAAAAACTACGACCTCCGATCCCGCTAGATATCAATTTCACAGCGGTGCAAGTGGTCCGCCGACGTCAATGAATGACACTGGAACAGCCAAACCGGTACGAGCTTTTTTGGGATTAGGTTCGAACATGGGTGACCGCCACGGTTTACTTGCAACAGCGGTTGATGAATTGCCGGGAATTTATGCGGTATCTGGCCTTTATGAGACCGCTCCGGTTGGGGGTCCCATCCAGGAACCCTATTTTAATCTTGTTGCTGAAATTCATACCCACCTGAGTCCATACGATCTACTTCACGCATGTCAGGACCTTGAAAAATCGGCAGGGCGTGTCCGATTGGAACGATGGGGTCCCCGCACTTTGGATATAGATATTTTGCTCTATGGCCAACTTCAACTGGGAGATCCGGACCTCACTGTTCCGCATCCGCGGATGTATGAGAGAGCTTTTGTGCTGCATCCCTTGGCTGAACTTGCTCCGGAGCTACTCCCGGAGAACTGGGAATCAGCGGTCGCTGAGCAATCAATCCAACGCCTTGGAGATTGGTCGCTTTTCAGCTCCTCGCAATAAGACCGAATTATCGAAAATCTTCTGAAAAGAATGAGTTCCTAGAGCAGACGAAGTGTCAAACTCATCTCCTAGAATTTTTTTATTTCTTTGTTGATCGCACCGCGAGAGCAGTTCATGAAGCACCATAAAGCTTGGGTGCCGCTCAATGTTAAGAGCGATGCGGGACAAACTTAAGTTCGTTGAGGAGACATGGCAGAAATTCCTTATCAATTCAACCCCGACACCAGAGTCGAGGCTCTGATAACGAAGTACTCAGACCTTCCGGCAGGTCATGAGACCCAGGACGTCGTAACTATCGCCGGGCGACTCATGCTGAGACGTGTTCAAGGGAAGCTGGCATTCGGCACCCTTGATGACAGTTCGGGTCGGATTCAGTTGTTCGCACCCGCTAAAAGCACACCTGATTTTGAAGATTTTTGCGACCTGAACTTAGGAGATTGGCTCGGAGTAACTGGCGCAGTGATGACCACTCGTCGAGGCGAATTAAGTGTTCGAGTAGATTCTTGGATTCGTTTAGCTGAGGCTCGACGCCCCTTTCCCGATAAGTGGCATGGAATTAGCGACACGGAGACACGGTACCGACAGCGCTATGTTGATTTATGGGTAACACCAGAAGCCCGACGAGCCTTCCAAACCCGAAGCCGGATGATTTCTTTAACTCGATCTTTTCTAGAAGATCGAGGGGCTATGGAAGTCGAAACCCCTATTTTTCATCCGATACCAGGTGGCGCCAACGCTCGACCCTTTACCACGCACCACAATGCGTTAGATCTGGATCTATTCCTCAGGATTGCGCCGGAGCTCTACCTCAAACGACTCACCGTTGCCGGGTTCGAAAAAGTTTTCGAGATTGGGCGTGTCTTTCGAAACGAAGGAGTGTCGACTCGTCACAATCCGGAGTTCACGATGCTGGAGCTGTACGAGGCCTACGCCGACTATCAGGACATTATGTGTCTCGTCGAAGAGCTAGTTGAGCACTTAGCAATCGAACTCACCGGCTCGACTGTTCTCAGCGTCGGAGACAGAGAACTCGACGTCGCCAAACCATGGCGGCGCGCCACAATGACGGAACTTATTGAGGAATCCATCGAGGTGTCCGTGACATTGGAAACACCTGTTGAAGAACTGCGAGAAATTGCTTCACAACATGAAGTTCCTATTAAAGACAGCTATGGACCAGGGAAACTGATTCTGGAGATATTCGAAAAAACAACCGAAAGTTCCTTGTGGGATCCGGTCTATGTGACCGACTACCCGATTGAAGTATCTCCTTTGGCACGGGAGCACCGATCCAACCCTGGTATGACCGAACGTTTTGAAGCGATCGTTGCTGGACGAGAACTATGCAACGGTTTCAGTGAACTTGTTGATCCCGAGCAACAAAGAATCCGATTTGAGAACCAGGCCGCGCAAAACGCCGATGGAGATGACGAAGCCATGCTTGTAGATGAGGACTACCTGCGCGCCCTTGAATACGGGTTGCCACCTACAGGGGGAGTAGGCATTGGTATGGACCGCTTGGCTATGTTGCTTACAGGTGCCACGAGCATCAGAGACGTTGTGCTCTTCCCAACCTTACGTCCAGAGCAACCATAGGCAGAAATTCCTTGGAGCTAACACTATGGAGCCGGAGGGGCACCCTCCGGTTGATCTTCGCGTTCGATGAATAAGCCTTGGGCTTCCATAAATCGGCCCTCAGGACCATCTCCCAAACCCATCAACGTGATCTTGCGACCCTCAGTGTTGTGCACCCAGGCAGTAAATGTCACAGGAACCCCCAAGGGGGCAGGACCCCTGTAGTCCACCTTTAAATTAGCTGTGTATGCCTGACGTCCTCGCATTCGATTTAATGCACCCATAACTTCATCAATAATCAGGGCCTGAACTCCGCCATGTACTCGCTCCGGGGGTCCAGCAAACATAGGGTCGATAATTCCAGTGCAGGACACCTTCTCATCTGATTCCTTTATAAATGAAAGACCGATCGACGCTGGATGCAAGTTCCCTCCTGCAATAGAGAACGGATCGAACTCAATTTCTCCCCCCGCTTGGAGATCGAGAGGAGTGTGTTGACCTGCGTAAATAGCTGCTAAATGAGGACGAGTAAGCATGTCGTCCAGCTTGTTTCTTTCAGTCCCAGATTCGAAACGCGCTGCTAGAGATTCGACAACCTGAGCAATTTCCTCCAAAGATTCATCGGGTATCCGACGACCCGTAATAGCTCTGTTTAGACGACGTGTCGCCTCTGCGGTTTTGGCCAATGCATCCCAGGTGCTCATCCCTCGAACGCTACCGCGCTAATCAGCCTCGCAGACAGGTACCTCGACGCAGTACGGTCAAAGCATGCGCCGCACTATTTTCGACGAAGAACACGACATGTTCCGGGAATCAGTCCGATCTTTCATTGACAAAGAGATCGCTCCAAACCACGAAAAGTGGGAACAGAATGGAAAAGTCGACAAAGAGATGTTCCAAAAAGCTGGCTCAACCGGCTTTCTTGGAATGGCAATCCCTGAAGAATACGGAGGGGGCGGAGTCGAAGATTTCCGTTACAACTCCATAATTAATGAAGAGATTCAGCTTGCTGGTGTTGTCGGATCTGGCATGTGTATCACCTTGCACAATGATGTTTGCCTGCCGTACTTCATCAACTACTGCAACGAAGAGCAAGCTGACCGATGGATGCCTGGGCTAGCCAACGGAAACCTGATGAGCGCGATTGCCATGACTGAACCTGCAATCGGATCCGACCTTGCGTCAATGGGCACGAGTGCGAGACCAGAAGGAAATGGTTACGTGGTAAACGGCTCAAAAACGTTTATTACTAACGGCATCAACAGCGACCTCATAATTACGGCTGTGAAAACAGATCCGTCAGAAAGACACAAAGGAATGTCGCTGCTGGTCATAGAAGACGGAATGGAAGGTTTTGAACGGGGACGAAACCTCGACAAGCTTGGTATGAAAAGCCAAGACACAGCTGAATTATTTTTCAACGATCTGTATATCCCAGAGGAAAATGTTTTAGGCGGTGAAGGCTCTGGATTCTTGAACTTGGTAAACAACCTGCCCCAAGAGCGCCTATCGATCGCAATAACAGGTACTGCCTCTGCTCAAGCTGCGTTCAATTGGACGGTCGACTATGTCACTGAGCGCGAAGCTTTCGGCCAAAAAATTTCTGCCTTTCAGAACACAAGATTCGAGTTGGCGGAAATGAAAACAGAACTAGATCTCGCGTGGGTGTTCGTCGATCGGCAGATCGAAGCGTTGAACGATGGGGAACTAACAGCTGAAGACGCAGCAGAAGCAAAATGGTGGTGTACCGAAATGCAGCTTCGGACCATCACTCGGTGCCTACAGCTGTTTGGCGGGTACGGCTTCATGAATGAGTATCCGATAGCGAGGGCTTACGCAGATGCAAGAGTGCAAACGATTTATGGCGGTACGACCGAAATCATGAAAGAAATTATTGGCCGACAAATCACGGGTCGATAGATAACGGGATTTACAGCTCAAACACACGTAACAAATTTTTAGGAGCAGATCATGGTTCGATCAATTGAGTCCGTTGCGGTAATCGGCGCAGGGACTATGGGTGCTGGCATCGCTGCCGCAAGTGCAGCTGCGGGCTGCCGTGTGCTTATTCTCGATATGAACGCAGATACTGTCGAAGCAGCGCTTGAACAGGTGGCTGACGAAGATCGCCACTTAGTCTCGACAGGTCTGGTTGATGCCGACTTAGAGGCAGTCAGTGGTTATGACTGGGTGTGTGAGGCGATCGTAGAAGATCTCTCTGTAAAACGAGATTTGTTCAGCCGCCTAGAAGAGATCCGCAAAGACGGCTCAGTCATTTCCTCAAATACCTCGGGAATACCCCTGCGTCAGATCTCTGAAGGTATGCCACCAAGGTTTTGTTCTGACGTCGCCATCACTCACTTTTTCAATCCGGTCAAGGTAATGCGGTTATTTGAGCTAGTTCCAGGAGAAGAGACAGACCAAGAGGTGATATCAGCGTTTGCGGAATTCGGTTCCAGCAGGCTTGGAAAGGGAGTCGTCCACGCTAAAGACACAGTAAATTTTATTGGTAACCGGATCGGCTGTTTTTTTATGCTTTCTGGATTGCATCTAGCAAAGCCATTCCTAGCCGACGGCATGAGCCAAGAGACAATAGACGGGGTGTTAGGGGCACCCGTAGGACTTCCCCCAACTGGCCTATACGGCCTTATCGACTTGATTGGCTTGGACGTGATGGAACTCGTCGGCAAGAACCTTGCGGTCAACTTGCCTGACTCTGATGTGGGTCACGAATTCACAAGCTTCCCGGCTACCGAGCAACGGATGCACGATGCTGGCCAACTAGGGCGCAAAGTTGGCGGTGGCTTTTACCGCCAGACCAAGACATCGGAGGGTGAACGCCTCAAGGAGAGCTTCGACCTCTCGAGAGAAGAATGGCGCGCTGCTCAGACACCGGAGATGGAAGGCATACCGGTTGAACTTGGAGAAGTCGTCTTCGATGATTCTGCAGAAGGCGAGCTTGCCTGGCAGATATTTGGGGGGACGCTTAATTATGCCGCTTCCCTCGTGCCTGAGATAGCTGATGATGTATTGAATATCGACAATGCCATTCGATGGGGTTTTAACTGGGTTCATGGCCCATTCGAAATGTTGGATCACTTAGGAGCAGGACGGGTAATTGATCGCATTCGTGCTGAGGGCGGGGAGCTTCCGATGATGCTGCAGATTCTTGATCAGGCAGGAGTCGATTCTTTTTATCGGAATCAGGGAAGTGAATATTTGGGCACCGATGGCCGGTATCACTCGGTCAATAATTCACTCGACTGATTTGTCTTTTCGCACCACAGCGTCAGACATATTGACAACATCGCTCATCTCAGTTCCATCATGAACTCGCACTACGTCGATACCTGCGCAAATTGCTTGGGCGACTGTCGCAGCAGTCCCGAATAGACGTTCATCGACGTTAGAGCCGAGCACTGTGCCAATTGATGATTTTCGCGAAGTACCGATCAGCAGGGGAAAATCCAGAGAAGCTAATTCGGGAAGACGGCGCAAAAGCTCTAAATTCTGTGCAACAGACCAGCCAAATCCAAACCCAGGATCCAAAATCAATTTGGCAGCATCGATACGTGCGGTTTCAGCAATGGTGAGAGAGGTTGATAGCCCCAACATGATGTCGTGAATAACGTCATGATGTTCTAGTCCGCGTTGATTGTGCATTAGTACCGCTCCGACGCCTCTGTCGGCAACCAGTGATGAAAGATCAGGATCGAGTCGGAACCCTGAAATGTCATTAACAATCGTTGCCCCGGCATCCAATGCAGCTTCTGCGACTTCAGCCCAGGTTGTATCTACTGAAATAGGTACCCCAACTTCAGCATTGATGACTTCGACAACGCTTGTTACTCGCTCTTTCTCGACGGAAACTGGAGTTGGATCTGCACCCGGTCTTGAGGAAGCCCCCCCAATGTCGATGACGTCTACCCCGCAAGCTTCGAATTCTTTAGCTAACGAGACCGCCTTTTGGAGTTCATTGGCAACGCCATCTCCAGAAAATGAGTCATGGGTTGCATTCACTATGCCCATCACATAGGTGCGACGACCCCATTCCCATTTGATGTCTCGGCCTGCGTCGAATGTCAGTGCTTGGTAGCTGCGGTTAATTGGCCACACCACAACCTCCAAAAAAGTTTCTTAACGATCTAGAGCTGATAACAGATTGGTAGCGGCATCTCGCATACCCCTAACAGCAGGCGTGTTAGGGAGCTCAACAAGTGCAGCTAAAGCGTTGTCCACATACATTTGAGCTGTCGCTACCGAGGTAGCAATCTCTGGACCCTGAATAACGGCAGAACGTGCTTGATCCCTGGTTGCTTCATCCAACTGTTGTCCAAGAAGGTCTGCAACCGGGTCGCCAGATGCGATCATCCGAATTACTGGCAATGTGTACACGCCCTCTTTGATGTCATTACCAGAAGGCTTACCGAGCTCCTCGTCGGTTGCGATCAGATCGAGAATGTCATCGACTACTTGGAAAGCCATTCCATATGCGTGACCAAATTCAGTTAGTTGATCAATAACCGAGCGGTCTGCACCGCCGACAATTCCACCGATGCGGCATGAAGTTGCATACAACTCAGCAGTTTTTCCAGAAATAGCTTGAAGATATTGGTCTTCGTTCCTACTGATGTCGTAGATGAGTTGTAGTTCCCGAACTTGCCCCTCGCACAGGTGACCAATTGTGGCTGCCAGCAATTCAGCCACTTCGGTTCCCAGCGAAGCGGCTAATTCAGATGCTTTAGCTAGGAGAAAATCGCCAGCAAGAATTGCAGTCAGATTTCCCCACCGATGGTTCACAGCCTCAATTCCGCGGCGCGTTTCAGCTTCATCCATCACATCGTCGTGGTACAGCGAACCGAGATGAACGAGTTCAACAGCTACTCCGCCACGAATCATTTCATCGGTGAGTCGTTCGGACTGATCACTTTTAGGGTCTAAAGAAAGGGCGGCAGCGATTACGAAAGCTGGCCGTAAACGCTTTCCACCTGCGGGAATCAAATGTGAAGCAACTTCAGTCAGGAAGTCATCTTCGGTCGTGGCCGCAGCTCTCAGGGCCGACTCCACGCGCTGTAAATCCGCGTTGGGGTCGGCTCGGTGCTGCAGAGGAGTAAGCGAAACCACAATTTAAAGCTAACTGGAAAGCGAAAGGACACCTCGATCTAGACTGAAAGCTTCGGTTTGTTAGCGATAAATATAAATTAATTGGACTTTGACCGGAATCTGCTGTGAGACGAGACCCGTCACCCGGTTACACTCCTGTAACGCCCGTCAATCGTGGGCACACTTGCCTCCTGGAGGATTCAGTGTTTGAAAGGTTTACAGATCGAGCCCGTCGAGTAGTCGTCTTGGCGCAAGAAGAAGCCCGACTTCTCAACCACAATTACATCGGTACTGAACACATTCTTTTGGGATTGATTCATGAAGGTGAAGGGGTGGCTGCAAAGGCGCTCGAATCTTTAGGGATTTCACTTGAAGCAGTCCGCAATCAGGTTGAAGAAATAATCGGTCAAGGCGGATCATCGCCCAGCGGCCACATCCCCTTCACTCCGAGAGCAAAAAAGGTGCTGGAACTTTCGCTTCGGGAAGCCCTTCAGCTTGGACACAACTACATCGGCACTGAACACATTTTGTTGGGCCTGATCCGTGAAGGCGAAGGAGTAGCCGCGCAAGTACTAGTGAAGCTCGGCGCGGACCTTTCTCGAGTTCGGCAACAAGTGATCCAGTTACTTTCTGGTTATAGCGGATCTGGCCAGGGAGAAGGTTCTGAACCCGGCAAAGAAACTGTCGGAGGTTCAGCTGAACGTGGGGACGGCCCTCAGGGCGGATCAGCGATCCTGGACCAGTTTGGGAGAAACCTGACCCAAAACGCCAAGGACAAAGCTCTTGACCCCGTTATCGGCAGGATGCGTGAAACTGAGCGTGTAATGCAGGTACTTTCAAGACGAACCAAGAACAACCCTGTTCTCATTGGGGAACCAGGAGTTGGCAAGACGGCCATAGTTGAAGGTTTGGCTCAAAAAATTGTGGCAGGCGAAGTGCCAGAAACTCTTCGTGGAAAGCAGCTTTACACGCTCGATTTAGGTGCGCTGGTAGCCGGGTCGCGGTATCGAGGAGACTTTGAAGAGCGCCTAAAAAAGGTGCTCAAAGAAATTAAAACTCGTGGCGACATAATTTTGTTTATCGATGAATTACATACCTTGGTTGGAGCTGGCGCAGCCGAAGGTGCCATCGATGCGGCGTCAATTCTTAAACCAATGCTTGCGCGTGGTGAACTACAAACGATCGGTGCAACGACCTTAGAGGAGTACCGAAAGTATCTAGAAAAAGACGCAGCGCTAGAACGAAGGTTCCAACCCATACGCGTTGAAGAACCGTCGTTAAGTCACACAATAGAAATTCTTAAGGGATTGCGTGACCGCTACGAATCTCATCATCGAGTAACCATCACAGACCAAGCTCTCGTAGCGGCAGCTAATCTTGCCGACCGTTATATCGCTGATCGACATTTGCCGGATAAAGCGATCGACCTGATAGACGAAGCTGGGTCTCGTCTTCGTATTAAGCGGATGGAAACACCACCGGACTACACAGAAATCGAAAACAAGATTGCTGAAGTCGTCGATAAGAAAAAGCAAGCTGTCGAAGGACAAGATTTTGAGTTAGCCGGCTCTTTGCGTGACGAAGAAAAAGATTTGTTGGATCGGCGAACCGAACTTATGGAGCAGATCAAATCCGAAGGTGTGGATCTGTTCGACGAAGTTGATGAAGAAGCAATAGCCGAAGTTCTTTCGATTTGGACTGGAATACCCGTCTATAAGCTCACGGAAGAAGAAACCCAAAAACTCCTCCACATGGAGGACGAACTTCACAAACGCGTTATCGGTCAAGAGGACGCGATTAAAGCTGTGAGTCAGGCTATTCGCCGTACCCGCGCAGGTCTTAAAGACCCCAAACGGCCTGGCGGTTCGTTCATTTTCCTTGGACCATCTGGCGTGGGTAAGACCGAACTTGCCAAGACACTCGCCGAGTTTCTTTTCGGAGATGAAGATTCCCTGATCAGCCTCGACATGTCCGAGTACATGGAAAAGCACACAGTGAGCAGACTGGTCGGATCTCCCCCTGGCTATGTGGGCTACGAAGAAGGTGGACAACTGACCGAAGCTGTCCGCCGCCGACCATTTTCAGTAGTTCTATTCGATGAAGTTGAAAAGGCACATCCCGATGTCTTTAACACCCTTTTGCAGATTCTTGAAGAAGGGCGATTAACGGACGCACAAGGGCGCTCCGTTGACTTCCGCAATACTGTCCTCATTATGACTTCGAACCTCGGTACAGCGGACCTCCGCAGAGTAAATGTCGGGTTTACCAAGGCCGACGAAGCTGTGAGCTATGAACGGATGAAGGAAAAGGTAAATGACGCCCTGAAGGCGCATTTCCGCCCAGAGTTCCTCAATCGTGTTGACGAAACCATCGTTTTCCACGAACTTTCAATGGACGAAGTCACTGAGATCGTCGATTTGATGATTGCTAGGACCTCAGAGCAGCTCGAAGCCCAAGGATTGGGACTGGAGCTCACCGATTCGGCCAAGAACTGGTTAGCGCGCAAAGGCTACGACCCCACCCTTGGTGCCCGACCTCTTCGGCGAGCAATTCAACGTCATGTCGAAGATGCATTGTCGGAACGCATCCTCTACAAAGAATTCCACGCAGGTCAAATTATCGTGGTCGATGCTGATGAAGAAACTGACGAAATAATTTTCAAAGCAGTCGATGGGTTTGAGCCTGAACCCGTTGAACTTGAAGATGCCGCGAGTCCCGAATAGGTGATAGCTCAAATCCCCGGAAAGTAGCCTTCTTTTAGGATAGGTGGGCCCGAGTTTTTCTAAATCAGGTTCACCAGAGCGGAATTCGGTTCTCGAACTGCCACAGTGGTCATGTGGAAATCACATGGTCTATCGTCTTGGCTGCCGGCTCGGGTTCACGATTCGGAGGAGACAAGCAGAACGCGATGCTCGGACACCAGCGAGTTGTTGAGTGGAGCGTCGCCGCAGCTAGTTCCTCTTGCGATGGGGTAGTGCTGGTTGCGAACCCTGAGACGGTCAATGACGCCGTTGCAGCAGATGCGGAAATCGTCGTTGCGGGCGGACACAGTAGGAGTCAATCTGTCCGAAAGGGTCTGAAAGCAGTGCCACCAGAGGCGACAATCATTGTGGTGCAGGACGCAGCAAGACCGGGAGCCTCGACAAAACTTTATAGAGCTGTTATCGAAGCTGTGAAAGCAGGTGCAGACGCAGCTGTTCCAGCCCTTCCCGTCGTGGACACCCTCAAACGAGTCGTTGAGACGCCCAATGGGATAAAGGTCAAGGAAACAGTTGATCGCGCAGATCTAATGGCTATTCAGACCCCGCAAGCATTTAAGCGCCAAATACTGGAAGTAGCCCACGAAAGTGGTGATGAAGCCACCGACGACGCAGGACTTGTTGAAGCGGTAGGAGGAACTGTGAACATTGTTCCGGGAGAGCTAGCTGCGATCAAGATAACGACGCCTCAAGACCTCGACATCGCCGCTGAGCTTATGGGACTAATCTCATGATGCGAGTAGGGCAGGGATATGACGCGCATTCCTGGGCCGATGATGACCGGCCCCTGGTGATCGGAGGCGTTCATTTTCCTGGGCATAGAGGTCTTGCAGGCCATAGCGACGCTGATGTCATAACTCATGCCGTGATTGACGCAATGCTTGGAGCAGCAGGTTTGGGTGATATTGGTCAACTTTTCCCTGATACAGGCAAAGAATTTCACGGGGCAGACAGCCTTGAAATGCTTCGACGGGTTGCCAAAATGGTCGATGATGCTGGTTGGACTCTCGCTAACGCCGATTGCACCGTGATTATTGACCAGCCTCAGATAGCTCCCGTCAAAGATGAGATGGAAAGTAACTTGTCAAATGCGGCAGGTGGCGCTGTCACTGTCTGTGGAAAGAGAACTGAAGGAATTGGTGCCTTAGGTCGGGGCGAGGGAGTTGTAGCAATAGCAGTGGCCTTATTGGAGAGAAAATGAGTCAATCCCAGCGGAGGCCTCAACCCAGTCGTGGACGAAATCAGGCAGGCAAAAATAAACAATCGAGCCGGAACGGTAAGAACAACACGCGAGGACGCCGACCTGGAGCAAATAATCATCGAAACGATCGGGAGAAGGATCCGCCCAAAGCACGTAATAGGCCCGACAACTTGGGTGGAGATCATATTGAGGGGCGACAAGCAGTTCGGGAACTGTTACGAGCGGGAACGCGACGAACGCAACAAGTACTCATAAGCGAAGACGTTCATACAACAGCAGTACTCGCTGAAATAGCGGACCTATGTGAAGAACGAAGAGTTCCTATTAGGCAGTTATCTGCTCGAAAACTTGATGACTACGCGTTAACTGAGTCACATCAAGGAGTGATAGCCCAGGCAGAATCGATTCGACCGGTTGAGGTCGAAACGCTTATCGCTAGATCATCAGGTGAACTCCCTTTGGTTGTAGCGCTGGATGGAGTTACCGACCCGGGAAATCTGGGAGCAATTCTTAGAACAGCGGAAGTCGCTGGAGTCACCGGAATTGTTCTACCCCGCCATAGAGCTGTGAGACTTACGCCCGCCGCGGTAAAGGCGGCGGCAGGTGCTGTTGAGCATTTACCCATCGCGTTGGTAGCGGGTTTGCCAGCGGTGATGAAGGAAGTGTCCGCCAAAGGTCTTTGGATCGTTGGGCTTGATGCCGATGCGACAAATTCGATTTATGAGATGCGAGTAGCCACAGAGCCACTCATGATTGTTCTGGGTGCAGAAGGCGAAGGACTTTCTCATCTAACAAAGAAAAGATGTGACCAACTTGTGTCAATACCCCAGATTGGCCATATCGAATCGCTCAATGTGTCCAATGCAGCAGCCATAACCATTTATGAAATACAACGACAAAGAGAAATCGATCGCTGAACGACATCACTAACTGCCCGTTGGGGTTTACGCTAGGCATGCACGGCCCGAGTAGCTCAACGGCTAGAGCACCGCTCTTGTAAAGCGGAGGTTGTGGGTTCGATTCCCACCTCGGGCTCTGTGATACCGGAAGGAAAATAGTGAACTTGGAACAATCACCTCGTCAGGAACTGAACCAACGTGACCGAGATATTCTTGAATTTGAGCAGTCATGGTGGGAGGCGGAGATTCCCAAGGACCAAGGTGTGCGTGAAAGGTTCCAGCTAACTGAAGCAGAGTATGTTGCTGCGTTAGATGAGTTGATTGCTTCCGATGAGGCGTTAGCTGCAGAGCCGCTACTTGTGCGACGATTAAGGCGGTTACGTGATCGTCGACGCAAACAACATTCCGCCCGTCGTACAGCTGACCAGGAGGTCGCCCAATGAACGGTCCCATGTCAAGACCCAATAATGCTGCTGCGATAAGAGGAGCTTTGTTGGTGGTCGTTGCCGTCGTAGTAGGCATTTATTTATTGCGAGGAACAGATACCCCGACCCTCGATACTGCGCCATCAGCGTCGCCGACCACGGTTCAAACATCCGAAAGTGAAGTAAGCGCAGAGGCAGATGGCGGAGAGTCTTCCACGGAGACAACTCTGCCAGGGATAAGTGTTGCAACAACAAATCCAGAGACAGCAAGCGATGCGGATGACTCAGACGCCGGAACCATGGTTGGATTCGAAGGTCGACCCAACGCTGAAGTGTCGGTCCAAGTGGCGAATTCAACCTCGGTGAGAGGAGCAGCTGGGCGCACAACTGATGTCCTCAAAACCAAAGGGTTCATCACTAAATCACCTATGAATATGAAAGGGACAGCGCTGGACCGGACCAGGGTTCACTACAAGCCAGGAAACATAATCGAAGCTGGCAACATAGCTATTTTGCTGGGCTTGGATGACAAGAACGATGTTTACAAGATGCCTCAAGATTTGAGTGCTTTTGGCGACTTCGAAGACCCGCATATCTTGATTGCCTTGGGTATAGATAAAGCGAGTGCCGAATAAGGCATTTGGTCTGCAGAATTTCCGTTGCGTATTCTTATCTGCCCCGACAAGTTCCGTGGAACAGCAACGGCGCTGACAGCGGCGCAGGCAATATCGGATGGTTTTTTGGAACCTTCTGTCGAGCGTGTACTAATACCTCTGGCCGACGGCGGTGAGGGAACACTCGACGCTTTAGGCGGCTCTAACCGAGTTTCGCAGGTGACAGGCCCGTTAGGTGATGCTGTATCAGCAAGATGGCGAATCGCTCAAGGCCAAGCAGTCATCGAAATGGCTGAAGCTAGCGGTTTACTTCTGGCTGGTGGAGCAAACGGCAATGACCCCTTATCGGCAACCACGTCGGGTACCGGAGAACTGATCGCAGAAGCGAAGGCAGCTGGAGCAAAACGAATAATTATTGGTGTCGGGGGATCAGCATCGACAGACGGAGGTCTGGGGGCATTACGAGCGATGGAACCGCTAATTAGATTTGCGGGCATTGACTTGTTAGTTGCATGCGACGTTGAGACCAAATTCTTGGACGCTCCTGCCGTTTTCGGGCCACAAAAAGGGGCAAGTAAGCTTCAGATTCAATTGCTAGAACGCAGGCTAAAGCGGCTATCCGAAATCTACGTCGAAGAGTACGGTACTGAGGTAGCAGGCCTGCAACGGTCTGGAGCTGCAGGTGGTCTCGCAGGGGGCCTTGCCGCGATCGGTGCTGAGTTAGTAAGGGGATTCGACCTCGTTGCCGAAGAAGTGGCTTTAGAAGATGCAGTTGCATCGGCTGACATGGTTATTACCGGTGAAGGGCGATTGGATAAAGAGTCTTTCAATGGCAAGGTCATCGGCGGGGTGGTCGCGTTGGCGGAGAGGCATCAAGTGCCGGTTGTAGCTGTAGTTGGCTCATGCGACTTGGATGCGGACTTTCCTGTCGGGATGAAGGTTGTCTCCCTAGTCGAAAACTTCGGAGCGGAAGTAGCCCACGCGGAAACAACCCGGTGCTTGCGAGAGGTAGGCAAACAAATATCTAGTGAACTCTGATTGGATACACGAATCTCGCTCCTCGACTAGCGCGCTCGCGAATAGGGCCTCTGCGAGAATTTAACGGGCAATTCCTGACAGAATCCTTTGCTTAGAGGTTGCAAATGTGGGGTGTTCGCTGATTGGCTATTAGCACTCTCTTGGTGAGAGTGCTAACGCCTTAGTGCCCAAGCAAGAACCAACTACTAGCTAAGCCGGGTACGGGCTTGCTGAACTACAGATAACGGAGTCAAATTCAGATGGCAAAGATGATCTCGTTCGACGATGAGGCACGCAAAGCTCTTGAAGCGGGAATGAACCAATTGGCAGATGCTGTGCGGGTAACCCTCGGGCCCAAAGGACGAAATGTTGTCCTAGACAAGAAGTGGGGAGCTCCAACTATCACCAACGACGGTGTCTCGATAGCCAAAGACATTGAACTTGAAGACCCGGTTGAACGTATTGGTGCCGAATTAGTTAAAGAAGTCGCAAAGAAAACTGATGATGTAGCTGGTGACGGCACGACCACAGCAACGGTGCTTGCATGGTCAATGGTTCACGAAGGCATGCGCAATGTTGCGGCTGGAGCAAACCCTATGGCGCTTAAAAAAGGCATCGAAACAGGTGTTGCCGCTGCAGTGAGCGCGATAGAGGAAATGGCCGTAAGCGTCACTGAATCTAAAGAACAGATAGCTCAGGTTGCCGCAATTTCGGCGGCGGACAGACAAATTGGTGACCACATCAGCGAGGCGATCGAAAAAGTTGGCAAGGATGGCGTCATCACCGTTGAGGAAAGCCAAACTTTTGGGCTGGAAATGGATCTGGTCGAAGGTATGCGTTTCGACAAGGGCTACATATCCCCTTATTTCGTGACTGATGCTGACCGTCAAGAAACAGTCCTAGATGACCCTTATTTCCTGTTTGTCCAAGGAAAAATAACCGCTGTACGCGACGTTGTACCGGTTCTCGAAAAAGTCATGCAGGCTGGTAAAGCAATGGTCATCATCGCTGAAGATGTCGAAGGTGAAGCGCTTGCGACAATCGTTGTGAATAAAATTCGTGGCACCTTTAAATCGGTAGCGGTAAAGGCTCCAGGCTTCGGTGACCGCAGAAAAGCGATGCTGCAAGACATGGCAATCCTGACCGGGGGTCAGGTCGTGAGCGAAGATGTTGGCTTAAAGCTCGAAAACACGACTCTGGACTTACTTGGCACTGCGCGACGAGTCATCGTGACCAAAGATGAGACAACAATTATCGAAGGAGCCGGTGATGAGAGCGATGTTGCTGGCCGTATAGAGCAAATTAAGAATGAGATCGACAACACCGACTCCGATTATGACCGTGAAAAATTACAAGAACGACTTGCCAAACTTTCTGGTGGGGTAGCTGTGCTCAAAGTAGGTGCCGCCACCGAGGTAGAGCTTAAAGAAAAAAAGCATCGGATCGAAGATGCTGTGAGCACCACGAAGGCGGCTATCGAGTCGGGAGTCGTAGCGGGTGGCGGTGTCACGCTTCTGCGTGCCCAAAAAGCTGTTGAAGCTGCTGTCGCATCTCTAGATGGTGATGTTGCAACCGGAGCAAATCTGGTTGCTCGTTCCCTTGAAGGCCCCCTCAAACAGATAGCCGAAAATGCCGGCCTAGAAGGCGGAGTTGTAGTGAGCCGCGTGAAGGACCTTGAAGGTAGTCACGGGTTAAATGCTGCGACTGGTGAATACGAAGATCTTGTAGAAGCTGGAGTTATCGACGCCGCAAAGGTCACTTTGTCAGCGTTACAAAACGCCGCTTCAATCGCTGCATTATTTCTGACCACCGAAGTGGTTATCTGCGAACAGCCAGAAGAGGACGGCGGGGGAATGCCTGCGATGCCTGATATGGACTTCTGATCTTCTCAAATTTGAATAGCGCGATATGAGAGAATCCACCGGATGGCATCATTCAACAATCCTAAACTGCTTCTGATAGCAGTTTAGGATTGGGGTCAATATGCCAGTATCTCTTCATGAAGCATGTCAACCCTTAGCTTTGCTTCTCGGCGAATGGCATGGTTCAGGAAGGGGACAATACCCTGGCCTTACTGAATTCGAATATCGGGAACAAGTCACCTTCTCGCATGTAGGCAAACCGTTTCTCACCTACAGCCAAAAAACCCAAAACGTTTTCGACAGCCAACCTCTGCATTCCGAACAGGGATTTTTAAGGATTATCGACGACAAGAAGCTGGAAATGGTGGTCGCACAGCCAACAGGAATTGTCGAAGTCCACGATGGCTTTTATGCGTCAAACCCTGAGTCGTGTCTTATCAACCTCCATGCGACGCAGGTTTCCGGTACCGCTACAGCAAAGCCAGTGGAACAAGTGCAACGCCTCCTGAGAATCGCTGACAACGTATTGACGTATAACGTTTCGATGGCTGCAGGTGGCGAACCAATACAACAACACCTTGAAGCATCGCTAGAGCGGGTCCCGTCCTCGTAAGAGGACACAACACCATTATGTGAGGAACCCCAACGTCAGCAGTAACCTGTCAACATGCGGCGGGGTCGAAGTGAAAAGGTTTTAGTCCAACAAATTCACAGCGGAGATGTAACACGATTTCCAGATGAAGTCGTGGTGGAGGAACCACTCGAGATTCGGCTAGATGGAAATTTGGTCGCGACAACAATGCGTACTCCAGGCCACGATTATGAACTTGCCGTAGGTTTTTGCGCTTCCGAAAATCTTTTGGATGGCGTGTCAGTAACGGGGGTTCGTTATTGCGGCGAAGGCCCAGCTGTGGAATATGAATTCAACGTGGTGACCGTTGAGACCGGAGGAAAAGCCCCGGTTCCACAGCCACGTTTGGGTAACGTCAGTTCCTCATGTGGTCTATGTGGATCGGTTGCACTGACTGAATTGGCTCGTCGAATGACCCCAATAGATCAGTCAACGACCTTCAAAGTTGGCGCATTGCAGCGGGTGTTGGAGGAAGTTAATGACCGTCAAGAAATGTTTAACCGCACCGGAGGCCTTCACGCGGCAGCTGTATTCGGTGGTGATGGAGCTATTGAAGTAATACGCGAAGACATTGGTCGACACAACGCTGTCGACAAGGTTGTCGGTAATCGAGTCCTTCAAAGTAAATCTGATTCGAAACAACTTGGTCTTTTTGTGAGTGGGCGGGCCAGTTTCGAAATGGTGCAGAAAGCATGGGCCGGAGGGTTTGGCACGATTATCGCGGTATCTGCTCCGAGTGCGTTAGCTGTCGATCTAGCAAAAACCGCCAATATGACGCTAATCGGATTTGCCCGCCAGGATTCAATGAACGTTTACGCCGGTGAGATCGAGCAATAGACCCCTAAAATCAATGCATGACCCAGCCAGAATATGTTTCGACATCAGTTGGGTGGGGTGTACTCCACTTATTCTGCAAGCTCACTGACACTACCGATGAACAACGAATAATAGCTGCAGTCAAAGAAGTCCAAGACAGCGAGCATCAAGTTCTTTGCTTAGCCCTCTTTGGACATAAAGCCGATATCGGATTCATGGCACTGGGACCCGATCTGTGGAGGCTCCGCAGCTTACAAAGCAAGCTTCAGCATGCTGGGCTTGTCGTGGCTGATAGCTATGTCTCAATGACCGAGACATCTGAATATGCACCGGATTTGCCAGAGGAAATGAAGATGCCTCGATTACACCCTGAGCTTCCACCCGAGGGTAAACGCGCTGTTTGTTTCTACCCAATGTCTAAACGTCGAGAAGAGCTAGGAAATTGGTACACGCTTGACTACGAGACTCGACGAGAGCTCATGTATGAACACGGAAAATCTGGGAGAAACTTTCGCGGTCGAATTTTGCAAGTAATTACTGGGTCCACTGGAGTTGATGACTACGAGTGGGGAGTAACACTTTTCGCTGAACATCTAGACGACTTGAAAGAGGTCGTCTACACGATGAGATATGACGAGGCTTCCGCAATTTATGGCGAGTTTGGTGCTTTCTACACCGGCTTGCTTGAAGAGGTGGAAATAGTTGTCCAGCAAGTAATGAATGGGTGAATGTCAGTTTTCGTAGAACTCATTCGTCTTTAATACAGAAATATAACCATCCAGTCTTTTGCCGCGGGTCATCGGAAGTACCACGGTTTAAGCCTTTGGTGGAAAGTTCTTTAATGCGCTTGCATGCCATGAACCGTTGAGTCGCGAAGCTGCAGCATCCCTCACTCCTACCGTTTGCTTATTTTGGAAGTGAAATACTCGATGGGGGCTCCAAAGGGTAGATGAAGCGATTCTGTTAAGCGGCCAAGTGTTTTCAAGAGCTGAACTAACCCATATGCGGATACCTCTTCTTCGAAGTTGGTACCTGGGTCATCGTTATTCTGGTTAAGGGTCTAAGGAATCAGAAGCAAAGTTGAAAATTCAAAACGCGATAAATAATTTTGATTTTCACTGTTGAGAGTTCTCGGGCACTTCACGATTCTGTCTGGACAGCATTCCCAAAACGATGCCTGCAGCAGCAGCAAGACCTGGTGCTGTGCGCCCAAAAGACCTGCTTTCACTATGTTTTTTCGAAAATAAAATAAAAGCTAGGTCGAGGGTGTCTATGACTATTCCTTGGCGAAGCGCTTCTTCCAACTCCTCAGGACCGGCGTCTGGGCGGTCAGCCTGGTACAGCTGGTACGCCAGAACGACGTTCCTGATGCCGAAAAACCGAATCAGATATTTAGTTTCGCTGGCTAATGGAGAGTTCAGTCGCCAGACTTTGCTCATAATGCCCGGAGCCAAAACTGCCAGCCAACCAACCGTTGCTCGACCAGATACTAAGAACCTTCTAAATTTTTTAGGTTGCATGTTTTTATCCTCTCAGCACTATTTTGTAATTCCTCATCGGCTGTTGGCCTAATAGCCTGTAGTTAGGAGGCAATAATGTCTGATTACAAAGCTCCTACTAACGACATGATGTTCGTTTTAGAGCACATTGCTAATTTGTCAGAGCTTGCTAGCCGGGAAGGCTACGAGCACGCTGACCTGGAAACGGTGGATGGCGTCTTAGGTGAGGCGGCCCGTTTTATGGAAGAACAACTAGTTCCGCTTAACCAAAAAGGCGACCAAGAGGGAGTAGTGGTTAAGAACGGCCAAATCTTTCATCCAGATGGCTTTGCAGATGCATATGAGAGGTTCGTCGAAGCTGGGTGGAACGGTATCGCCCTAGATGAGAGCTACGGCGGGGGTGGAATGCCCTGGTGCGTTGGTCTAGCGGTTCAAGAAATGATGACTGCCGCAAATATGGCGTTCAGCCTGTGCCCATTGCTTACACAGGGAGCGATCGACGCCATCAGTCATCATGCGAGCGAAACCTTGCAAGAGATCTACCTTCCAAAGATGATTAGCGGCGAATGGTCAGGAACTATGAATCTGACGGAGCCTCAAGCGGGTTCCGATGTGGGAGCGCTTACGAGCAAGGCGCTCCCAGGGGAAGACGGCACTTGGCTGATCTCCGGTACCAAAATATTCATTACCTACGGCGAACATGAACTGTCCGAAAATATTATTCACCTAGTTCTGGCCCGAACACCGGACGCTCCGCCGGGAACTAAAGGAATAAGTCTTTTCCTTGTTCCTAAATACCTGGTGAACGATGATGGAAGCCTTGGAGAACGAAACGATCTACGTGTCGTTTCTAGTGAACACAAAATAGGAATACACGCCAGTCCTACCTGTGTTATGTCCTATGGCGATGAAGCTGGTGCTGTGGGATGGATGGTCGGTGAAGAGAACACCGGTATGGGAGCGATGTTTACGATGATGAACAACGCCCGGCTGTCCGTAGGGCTTCAAGGTTTATCGCTCACTGACCGTTCGTACCAGCAAGCTCGGCAATACTCAGTTGACCGAAAACAAGGGAAAGCTATCGGAGCCGAACTCGAAGCAGGGGAGTCATCACCAATAGCGGACCACGCAGATGTTCGTCGGATGTTGATGACGATGCGAGCTAACGCGGAGGCCATGCGGTGCGTTATGTACGCGAATGCGGCTGCTATCGATTTCGCGAACAGCAGCCGAGATGGAACAGAACGTGAATATTGGGATGCTGTGACTGCGTTACTTACCCCAATATCTAAAGGCTGGGGAACAGACCTTGGCGTAGAGATGACCTCGCTCGGGGTCCAAACTCATGGGGGAATGGGCTACGTCGAGGAAACTGGAATTGCTCAGCATTGGCGTGATGTCCGGATAGCGCCGATCTACGAAGGTACTAACGGGATTCAGGCAGCTGATTTAGTATTTCGAAAGCTGCCCCTTGCTGGAGGCCAGGTATTCGAAAAGTTTGTCTCCGAAATAGGTGGCCTAGCGGAACAACTTATTGAAGATGATCGTCATAGCTCTATGGGTCAAGCATTGCTGACAGGTAAGGAACAACTCAGCGAAGCAGGGGTATGGCTCGGAAGTCGACTAGCTGGTCAACCTAACGACGCAGCAGCGGGCTCTGTCCCATTTATGCGGCTAACCGGGGTGATTGTTGGTGGATACTATCTAGCGCGATCCGCTCAGATAGCCCAACAACTTCTTGATTCCGGTGAGGGAGATGTTGACTTTCTCAGCGACAAGATTGCCGTAGCAAAGTATTACGCAGAGCAGATACTCCCGACGGTTGCTGGACTAGTGCCGACAATCACTCAAGGCGCACAACAGTTTTACGCTATTCCCAACGATCGGCTGTAATGCCGGCGGACCTCGAAGCGCTTCGAACAAATCTTCTGGAGTTGGAACGCGTGTTAGTGGCCTTCAGCGGAGGGGCAGACTCCGCGTTTCTTGCCTGGGTTGCAAATGACACATTGGGTTCTGATGCTGTTCAATGCTTTACTGCTGTGTCACCGAGTCTCGCTCAGAGTGAATTGGAAGATTGTGCTTCTCTGGCCGAAGAGTGGGGGTTGAACTGGTCTCATGTAGAGACTGCCGAAATGGATAATGCGGCCTACCGAATCAATGACGAAAATCGCTGCTTTCACTGCAAGTCAGCTCTGATGGATGTTGTGGAACCTATTGCGTGTCAAAAAGAATTGACTGTTGTTCTAGGGGTAAATATCGATGACCTCGGGGATCATCGCCCGGGACAATCAGCAGCTCAAGAGCGTCTCGCCAGGTTTCCGTTGGTTGACGCTGGATTCTCAAAAGAAGATGTAAGAGAACACAGTAAGAAATTAGGGCTTCGGACTTGGGATAAGCCGGCTGCTGCATGCTTAGCGTCTCGAATTCCTTACGGCACGCAAGTGAGTGTTTCGTTACTGCGGCGATTAGATCGAGCTGAATCTGCGCTCAAAAATCTGGGTTTCGACCAGCTACGAGTACGAGATTATGGAGAGATAGCTCGCCTAGAAATAGATCTTGACCAACTTTCGAGGGCAGTGGACCTTAGAGCTGAAATTGTTGAAGCCGTCCAGTCGGTTGGCTATCAATATGTCACCTTGGACTTGGAAGGATTCCGCTCTGGCAATCTGAATCATTCGATCCAATGAATCAATTACAAGAAATAGGAGCGGAGCTGGCTAAGGAATTAGAAGTCTCCTTGCCTGTTTGGGTCGAAAATTCGACACGTGAGATCTATCAGGCATGGAATGGAAAATGGTCTCGAGAGATAGCTGATCAAGCCCGACTGGCAGGAGAACGCTGTGCAACAGAGATACTTCCTGTTTTACGGCAACTATTGGAATCCGATATTTCGGCGCAGCAGACTAACCCGATGTCAATACTTCGCAGGGCTTCACAATACCCAACCGAAGTTTTGACTCTATATGGGGTTCCTCCAGTTCAACGAGACGACTATCTTGAAGCCACTTTTCCTGAAGATATCTACGGCTTGACTCCAACGGCATTCTTGGACTTCGGACAGGCTTGTCATGAATTAGGAATAGCTTGGGGTGCGACCAAAGCCCATCTTCATTTAACAAAACGCCGAGAAACTGACACCTGATGCCTCACGTAGCTGCCTACATACCCAACTTGATGGACCGCAGTCGGTTTGGAGACAGTGTTCAAATCCTAAAAGACTTGGAGGAGTTGAAGTCGGTCGAAGCGGACCTGGTGCTTGTTGACCTAGCGCGTTCAGAAGTTCTTGAGTACCTGCCTTCCGAGCCCGTAGTCATTGGCTTTGCTCCACATGTCGACACAGAAACACTGGATGCAGCGAGAGCAGCTGGATGCGCAGAAGCGCTTCCCCGCTCGATTTTCTTCAAACGTCTCCCGGCTCTTCTCGGGGTTTCGGATGGCTGATGGCAGTCTGGTCGAACTGAGAGAAAACGTAATTAGTAATGAAGCCTTGTCTGCGCGAGAAATTCCGAAAGCGTTGTCGGACGTCACGGACGAGTTTTTAGCTGAGCTATATGTAACTCAAATTCAAAACAACGATGGTGTGGCCTTGGTGGCGTTGGGCGGATATGGCCGCGCCGAACTTTGTCCTTCCAGCGACCTTGATCTAATGCTGATACATAAAGACCGAGATGATATTGATTCTCTGGCTGACCGGCTTTGGTATCCGCTATGGAATGAAGGGTTCAGATTGGGTCATTCGGTGAGGTCGGTAGACCAAACTTTGAGACTTGCATCGACTGATCTTGAGACAGCAACCAGTTTGCTAAATGGCCGACTTATCGCTGGAGATTCGGATCTTTTGCAAGATTTGTTAGCCCGCAATGAAGAACAATGGGTTGCTCATGGCCTTGATCGTCTGGACGAATTGGCGCGTAACGTCAGACGTCGTCATTTGCTTTCTGGTGAGGTCGCGTTTTTATTGGAACCGGACCTGAAAGAAGGCCGTGGAGGGCTGCGAGATGTTCACGCCATCAACTGGGCGGTTCGTGCTGGCGTCGAAGTGCCTGTCCACGATCACGAACGGTTGGCCGAGGCCTACGAAGTCCTACTCGAAGCACGAGTTGAGTTGCACCGATTGAGTCGAAAACGAGGAGATGTGCTCCTTCTCGAAGACCAAGAATCTGTTGCCGCAGCATTGGGAGATCGCGACGCAGACGTATTGATGGGGCGAGTAGCTTCTGCAGCTAGAACTGTCGCCTATCTGAGTGACGAAACATGGCGTCATCTAGATCGAGAGTCAGCCGAAGCAGTCTCGGTCGAATTAGAGGTATCCGGTCTAACAGTTACTGATAGCGAAATTTTGGTCTTGGGTGATCCATCGACAGATCCTCTTCTAGTTTTGTATGCAGCAGTGCAGGCTATGCATTCGGGTCTGCCTCTGGCAAGGGAGTCCCTCCGCCTATTCGCTGACCGCCAAGTCGATCTTCCTGATCCTTGGCCCCAAGGTGCTCGCGACTTGTTTGTCGAACTTCTTAAAGGAGGACAGAGATCGATTCCGGTGATCGAGTCTCTTGACTATTTCGAAGTTTGGACTCGTTTGCTGCCGGAATGGACTCCGAACCGTTCACGCCCCCAACGAAACGTTTACCATCGCTTTACTGTCGACCGTCACCTACTCGAAACTGTTGCAGAGGCAGCACGTCTTACCCACCGAGTGCAAAGACCCGACCTCCTGTTAGTTGCAGCGCTCCTGCATGACGTTGGTAAGGGTTACCCGGGTGATCACACTGAGGCGGGTATGGGACTTATTGCGTCTATAGCGTCTCGTTGTGGCTTTCCGAAAGAAGATGTTGATCTGTTGAGTCGACTTGTGGAAAATCACCTGTTGTTGCCCGATACGGCGACTCGAAGAGATCTTGAAGACCTTCAGACGATCCGCACCGTTGCCGAGAAGGTAGAGACGGTTGAATTCCTAGAGTTGTTAGCTGCATTAACTGAAGCTGATTCAATCGCTACCGGCCCAACGGCATGGGGTGATTGGAAAGCTCATCTGGTCGAAACGCTTACCGAAGCCACAGCTGATTTCATGTCCAGCGATGGCTCGATTCGTCGTAGGAGACGATCATTTATAACTGAGGAAATCGAAGCTCTGATGGCCGAAGAGGAAACCGTTGTCCAAGGGTCGGGAGATACGGTCACGATTGTTGCGCATGATCAGGCGGGTATCTTTAGCAGGGCTGCTGGGGCACTGGCCTTGCGAGGACTCGATGTTTTGCAGGCAGATGCCTATTCGAGTGATGCAGGCATGGCCGTCTCTCAATTCAGAGTCGTTGTGCCCGACACACCAGTGGATTGGGACCGGGTTATTGATGACGTTTATCAATGTTTGCACGGTCACCTTGCGATAGATGCGCGTATAGCGGAAAGAGCGCGTGTCTATCGAAGACGGACTGCTCTGGCTGCAAAACAAGTTGGGACCAGTGTTGTGTTTGATGTCGAGTCGGCAACTGATGCAACGATTATTGAAGTGCGGACGGAAGACCACATAGGAGTTCTGTATCACCTAACAAGGGCTATTGCAGAAATGGGGTTAGATATCCGCTCGGCGAAGATTCAAACAATTTCCAATGAAGTTGTAGACGCCTTCTATGTAACTGGCTCAGACGGACCGGCCCTAGGCGACTTACATAGACGAGAAATTGAAGCAGCGTTGAGGTATTCATTGAAGAAGGTCGAGTAACTCTGGGCCTTGAGCGCGACTAGCCTCGCCTTAATGGGAAAATCAGCGACAGGTCAAGATCTTCTTAATTGGGCTGAAAGCCTGGCTGGAATAGCCCGCACTGGGTTGGGGTTTAGTGAGAGCCTCTATGAAAAGGAGCGCTACGAGGAGATTCTCAAAGTTGCTTCCGAAATGTATGGTGCCGCTGATGGGAACCTTGAACCTAGTGACGTAGCTCACGAATGGATGCGGATGGTCGGCGACGGGGTTGCCGGATATGTAACTCCGAAGGCTGCCGTGGGCGCCGTTGTCAGCAATGCCGAGAATGAGATTCTTTTAGTCCAGCGAGCGGATAGTGGAGTATGGCTTTACCCAACTGGCTGGGCCGATATCGGCTACTCACCGGTGGAAGTCGCGATCAAGGAAGTTTACGAAGAAACGGGTATCCACTGTGAACCGGTTTCCCTAATTTCTATTGTTGATGGGATGCGGCAGGGATTTACTCGTATTCCGCTGTATTCGATGGTGTTTCATTGCCGCTCTGTTGGGGGGGAACTGAAACCTCATCCTTTAGAAACTAGCGATTGCGGATGGTTTGCCCGAGACTGTTTGCCAGAGCCTTTAGCTGGCTTGGAGACATGGGTCGAAGATGCCTTTGCTGCTATCGAAGGGCAGTTCAGCGAAGTTAGGTATGACCAACCGCGGTCTAAACCCTGGGAAGAAGAAGGCAATTAGAGAGCTGCCTAGAATTCTTATTCGTCTTGTTGCCGAAGGAATTCTTCCAGTTCGTCAATCATTGCTTCAGGGTTATCGGCCATGTCAGTGAGCTCGTCTGTCGCTTCATCAAGTAATTGCTGGGCATATTCAGCCAAGTTCGCATCACTTTCGACTAGTTCATTAATCTGGCGATCATAGCTAGCAGCTGCAATTTGAAGGTCAGTTGCGCCTAGGGGAATATCCAGGAATTCGACTAGTTGCTGTACCAGAGCGAGCGCTGCTTTGGGAGATGGATTGTGGCCAATATACGATGGAACTGCAGCCCAAAAAGACAGGCTGTCGAAGCCCCCGCGATGGAAGGCGTCATTTAGCACGCCGATTATTCCGGTAGGCCCTTCATATTGTGAAGGGGTGAGTCCTAACTCAAGGTTGATTACCTCGTTATTCGAGGCGCCAATTACATCTACCGGAGCTTGATGGTGAGTATCGGTGAGAAGCGCTCCCAGAGTGATCACAGTAGAGGCCGACAATTGAGTAGCTAC
>JUEP01000021.1:30800-34758 GCA_000817105.1 marine actinobacterium MedAcidi-G3
GCCAACAATTGTTACGAGTGGACGGCCGTCGTCGAGCGCACCAACTCTCACCTCGTTTACCGGCCAATCGATTCGCCGATCATCTCCCTCCAGGCGAACAGAGGGACGAACAGAAGCGAAGTCATAGAAATATTCAGGGTCTATTGTTGCTACACGTTGACACTCGTACCGACGTGTCAAATAACCAACTGCCTCGGTTGCTGCATCCCCAGCATCGTTCCAACCAGTGAAAGCCGCGAGGAGCACCGCTTCTTTTAGTGCAGGATGTTCGCTCCACTCGACGTGTTCCACGAAGAAAAGGTTATCTGCGGATCAAGCGATCCGTACCATGGGGATCTCCACGAAGGATAGAGCGATGCCCATAGAGATCAGTATTTGTGAAAGTGTCGACGAGACTGTTGTTGCAGCATTTGAACGGCTGATGCCGCAATTATCGAGTTCGTCGCTTTTTCCGACCAAAGAGCAACTCTTAGAGATTCTCAATCATGACGCTTCTACGGTTCTCTTAGCTAGAGAGGGTGAGACAATTGTAGGGTCGATGACGCTGGTCGTATTCCCAATCCCTACAGGTGTACGAGCCTGGATAGAGGATGTTGTGGTTGATGAACAAGCCCGGGGTAGAGGTGTGGGCGAAGCACTGAATAAGCGAGCTATCGAGATAGCTATAGAGGCTGGAGCTAAAACTATTGACTTAACCTCCCGACCGTCACGTGCAGCTGCCAACAGGCTGTATCAGCGCCTAGGGTTTGTTGCCCGCGAAACTAATATTTACCGCTACGAGGCCTAGGCCAATGCAAGATACTGGGGAACAAAGTATTTACGACCTAGTAGGAGGTATGGCCTGGTTTCATGATTTGTGCACGCGCTTTTACCTTCGAGTGGCTGATGACGAGGTGCTACGTCCGTTGTACCCGGATGATTTGGAGCCTTCTAGATACTGGCTAGCGCTGTTTCTTGCGCAATATTGGGGAGGGCCGGTCCAATATTCGAGGGATCGAGGTCATCCAAGGTTGCGAATGCGCCACGCGCATTTTCGGGTAGGGCTTCTTGAGCGGGACCGTTGGTATGAACATATGACGGCAGCCCTAGACGAAAAAGAAATTGAGATAGAAGTACATCGGCAGATGCTGGATTACTTCTCAATGGCAGCGAATCACTTAGTGAATACGACTGACTGAATCAGACCCGAGTACGGTTGTCAGCAGGGGGTTGAAGATGGATCAAAATGCGATCGACTTGGGTCTGCTGCTTTTGAGGCTCACGGTCGGAGTGACTCTTGTACTCCACGGAATCGCTAAATACAGAGGTGGTATCGATGGTGTCAGTCGTTGGTTCAAAAGTGAAGGGCTTTCACCCGGGCTGCTGCATGCCCATCTAGCTGCTGCAGGCGAAATTATTTTTGGGTTTGGAGTTGCTGCTGGTTTGCTAATGCCCCTTAGCGGTATGGGCTACGTCGGAGTCATGATTGCAGCTGGTTGGATTGGACATCGTAAGAACGGTTTCTTCATCATCAAGGATGGATGGGAATATGTTTTTGTTCTTGCGATGACAACCTCATCTTTAGCCTTGTTAGGACCCGGGTCGTGGTCTGTAGATAATTGGTTAGGAATTGAAATGAGCGGCATTGGGTGGTTTATTGCTACATGGCTTGGGGGAGCAGGTTCGGCGATAGCTATGCTGGCGACTTGCTACCGTCCTGATGTAGATCAGTAGACGAGATCGTAAACTTTTCGCTTGCGGCACGTGCAGAACCAAATTTGGGCCCTACGAATCAAACTTTTCCGTTATTCAAGCGTGTCAGCGTTAGCTGTCATCATCACACAAACCTGCCTGTGGTTTGGACTAGTAATTGTTGGCTGGCCGGCGTTAGTAGCTAATGTCTTTTCTGTCACTGTTGGAGCTGTTCCCGCTTATCTACTGAACAGATCTTGGGTGTGGGGACGTAATGACTCCCATTCTGTGCGAGATGAAATATTGCCTTTTTGGCTTTACAGCGTCGTTGGTTTAGCGCTTTCCTCGGCTTTTGTTACCTTTGCAGACTTGTGGTGGGATTCGACTGTCATGGTTATGGCTGGGAATTTGACGGGTTTCGGGATTCTTTGGGTGGGAAAATTTTTTATGTTGGAAAAGTTTTTATTCAAACGGTAGCTGCTGAATTATGCGAACAGACTTAGAAGCCATAGCGCGTGAAGCTCGGGGTTTTATGCCTCACAACGAAGGGATGGGCCTCTATGAAACTGCCCTTCGAATGACGTCTGCAGACACGATTGTTGAGATAGGTAGCTACTGTGGAAAGTCGACGATTTACCTTGGAGCCGCAGCGCTCGAAAATGAATCATTGGTATTCACCATTGACCACCACCGTGGATCTGAAGAGATGCAGCAAGGCTGGGAGCATCATGAAGTCGAGTTGGTGGATCCCGGTACTGGAAAAATTGATTCATTGCCGGAATTACGACGCAACCTTGAACGGGCCGGTCTTGAACATGTTGTTGTTCCGATTATTGGAGACTCTCAAACAGTCGCAAAACGTTGGTCAGAGCCGGTGTCTATGCTTTTCATCGATGGTGGTCATGGTACGGAGCCCGCCCATACTGACTACGAAGAATGGACTCCGAAGATCATAGATGGCGGCTTTTTGGCGATTCACGATGTGTTTGCTGACCCAGCTGACGGTGGACGCCCTCCTTACGAGATCTACTGTCGGGCCCTCGAAGAAGGTGGTTTTGGATTATTTTCTAGCGTCGGAAGCCTTCAAATATTACGCCGCACGTCCTGAAAGATTCCATTTCTAGGAACCTAACAGTGGCAAGCCATGTCCGAGCACTAACTGCGATGCAGCCGAATGATTGGTCAACGCGTCGGCAGCAAGTATCACCGCGGCGCTCGAGTACGTTGAGCGTTCGCCATCTGGAAAAGTAATATTTTCTGGAAATACCATCCCCGTGAAATAGGCTCCGTCCCGATCTCGTAACGGTTGGATGCTCTGAAACAGCCGGTGCGCGGTTGTTTCATCTCCGATTGCAAGATAAGCCATCGCGCACTCGCATGTCTCGGCGGTTGTGACCCAAGGCTGATCTGACACACATCTCACGCCGTGATCGCCGAGCATGAAATCGTCTAATCGAGAAGCCATGCGTTGAGAAGCTGAATCTTCGGTCAAAGCCCGGGTGAGGACCGGGTAGTACCAGTCCATAGCCCATCTTTTCTTAGGTTCGAATTGCTCTTCATTGTTGCGTAGCAAGCTAGAAAGGCGGACTGCAGCGAACTCCCACTCAGGCTGGTCTGTGCCAAGGTGAAGAGCGATTGCCAAGCCGCAACGTAAGGAATGATAAATCGACGAACTGCCGGTCACTAGTGAATACGACCAGGCCGTGCCACTGGTGTGTATTGCCCAAGGGATGTGACCGGAAGCTGTTTGATGGCCTACAACGAAATCGAGTGCTCGTTTGACCATTGGCCACAATTCCTTCAAAAAAACGTCATTACCTGTGGTCAAGTAGTGATGCCATACCCCTGTTGCTACGTAAGCGCAACAGTTCGTATCGACCTTTGCGTCCTCAATTGCGTTCGCTAGGTAATAGTGATGCCAACTCCCATCAGGACGCTGATTTTTAGCTAGCCACTGGTAGGCAAGCTCGGCGGGCTCGATGAAACCTGCCGCCGATAGGGCCATTGCAGCCTCAGTGTGATTCCAAGTGTCAGAGTGTCCATTCGGGAACCAAAGAATCATGCCATCAGGAGATTGTTGGTCGATGATGGTCGAAGCAGTCGCCTTAATTTGTTCAGCGGTCAAGGTACCCGTCGACTCAGGCTGCATTTGTTAGCTCCAACCTCGGTTTCGTGGCGTACAGCACTACTGATTTACCAATGAGCGGATTGAGAATACGATCGAGCAATCTGGTTATAACCGGTCTCTTCACGATGTCCCAAACAAGAAATTGATGGTATGCCTTCA
>JUEP01000022.1 GCA_000817105.1 marine actinobacterium MedAcidi-G3
GCCCGCAGATCACTATTGGGAATCATTTTGCGTAGCTATGGGTCAACTCGAGTGGTTAGAAGACCACAGATTTGCTGACCCTGACAGCCGTACTGACCATGGTCCAGAGTTGATGATTCTGTGTGACGAAATCTTCGCTTCTCAAAGCTCCGATATTTGGGCTGGACGCCTCGATGCAGCCGGAATGGTGTGGAGTCTCATACAAAACCTTAACGAAGTCATCAATGACCCTCAGGCAGAAGCATTGCAAGCATTCGAACAAGTTCCCAATACCACTCCCCCTTTTCGAACCGTTTCTCCACCGTTTTCCCTGCAAGGATCTGAAATGTCGGTGAAGGGTCCGGCCCCAGCACAAGGCCAACACACAACTGAAATTCTTTCCGAAGTTGGCCTGGAGAACGAAGAGATACAAGAGCTGTTCGCAGAAAAGATTGTTTCCTAAGCGCAACTAGTTGCCGGTCGGCTCCACACAATAATATTTGTTCGCTTTTTGGGGGTCTTGAATGCCGTACGAATTGGGGTGGAGCGCATACTGCCGGCAATAGGAACTCTCTATGGGTCCTGATGGTTCAGCAACAATACGCAATGCACCGGGTTGACCACAGTCATACGGTCTCGTGATCTCACCGTTTTCTGACTGAGCGAGACATCCTTGTGCCGGTATTTGTTTAGGGGCGCTTCCAGTGGCGAACGCAGAGAACACAAAGATTGTGACTCCAGTTGCCGCTATAAGCAACCATGGAATCGACCGCAAAATCATAGCGATTATCGGGCTTCGTACTTCGAATCCCTCATGTTGGAAATCATCAAGGTCGCCATCTTCGTCGGACCATTGCTCCTGCAGCCATTCTTTTTCGGCGTGAGCAAGCCTCATTTTCTCGTCGCGCTCCTGGTCGTAGGCTCTTCTTAGCGGTTCGGAGCCGAGAACGCGCCAAGCTTCGTTGATCTCATGCATCCGAAGTTCTGCCCGCCGGACTTCTTCTGGTGACGCGCCGACCATCGCATCGGGGTGGTTAGCACGGGCAGCAGCTATCCATCCGCGCCGAACTACTTCATGGTCAGCATCGGAGCTAACTCCCAATGTTAAGTAGTGGTCGCTATCAGCAGTCACGGTGTCTCCACCCTGCAACTTACAAGTGTCAAGCTACGGTAGTGGGGTGGATGAGTTGCAATGTCCTGCATGTGGTGAAACCGAAGAACTGATCGGGAAACCGCGCAACGACTTAATTGAAGTTGAGTGCCAGCTTTGTGGTCAGCGCTGGGAACGCGACCCCAATGCGATTCCTGATTGTGATCGGTGCGGCGGTACCGATATGGAGGGAGCAGTCAAAGCCATCGTTGAGAAGTCCCGAGGCAGCCAACTGTCTATTGTCGCCACCCAAGTTGTCTATTTGTGCAGAGTCTGCGACGACAAAGTGCTTGCCTCGTACCTAGTTGGCAGAAGTCCCCTTATGCCCGATCAACTACCCACCGAATAAGCTCACATACTTTTTCAACTGTTCCCATCGCTGAGCCATTCCTGCTCAGCTAACACTCGCTCCAAGGTCAAGTGTTCTTTTTCATTTTGGATTCGTTGGAGGTAGAACTCGTTTTCAAACAATGCAAGTAACGCTCCGTCGCTGCGGGCTAGAACAGTGGCCCCAGGGAGCCTCCGTAACTCATCAGCTGATTCTGGGTCTGTGCGACGAGCCACCGAAAATGGGGCATTAGTCAATTCGACTGGCGCGCCAAATTCGTTTTGCAGCCGGTGAGTGGCGACTTCGAATTGCATCATGCCTACTGCAGCCAATACGGGCTCCACGTCACCCATTTCCTGATCTCTTAGGACTTGAACCACACCTTCTTCATCGAGTTGAACTAATCCACGTCGAAACTGTTTGAAACGATTGGTGTCGGTCACCCGGATTCTTCTGAAAATTTCAGGTGCGAAAGACGGAATTTGTGGGAATTCGACCTTGGTGTCCGCGTACAGAGTGTCACCGACTCGCACATCGCTCGCGTTGACGAGGGCGACCACATCTCCAGGCCAAGCTTCTTCTACCGTTGACCGATCCGACCCAAACATCGTATGGGCATATTTGGTAGCGAAAGGTCGATCAGTCCTACTTTGAGTGACGTTCATACCTCGCTCGAAATGACCCGAACACACCCGAACGTAAGCGATGCGGTCACGGTGAGCTCTATCTGTGTTCGCTTGCACCTTGAACGCAAACGCAGAAAAAGGGGCATCGACTTGTCTCGGCGCGTTATTTTTGTCGTATCTGGGGGCAGGTGAAGGCGCAAGGTCAACAACTGCGTCAAGTAAGAGTCGTACTCCAAAATTGGTAAGCGCTGAACCGAAAAACACTGGACTCACTTCACCTGCAAGAAATCCTTTGAGGTCAACTTCAGTTCCAAGGGCATCCAGCAGCTCTAATTCCTCTTTAGCCTCTTCCCACCCGTTAATTGAATGATCAACCTCTTCGATTGATGTCACACGTTCTTGTGATTCAGTTGCTCCATGCGCGGTTCGATCGTATTTAACGAATGTGCTTGAGTTGCGATCAACGATTCCTTTCAGGTCTCCCGGCACGCCAACCGGCCAAGACATAGGTGTCGGCAACAATTGCAACATCTTCTCAATTTCGTCTACGAGTTCGAGAGGGGGTCGGCCAGGTCGATCACATTTGTTGACGAAGGTCAGAATCGGAACTTCGCGTTGTCGACAAACCTCGAACAGCTTCAGCGTTTGCGACTCAATTCCCTTGGACCCATCAATCACCATCACTGCCGCATCAGTAGCTGCGAGAACCCGGTAGGTATCTTCGCTGAAGTCCCGGTGACCCGGAGTGTCTAAAAGGTTCAGCACCCGATCTCGATAATCGAACTGCAGAGCTGTCGAGGTAATCGATATACCTCTCTGTTGCTCCAATTCCATCCAGTCAGACGTAGCTGACTTTCTTCCCGACCGAGCCTTGACCGAACCTGCCTCCGCAATTTGGCCCGAGTAAAGCAAAAACTTTTCTGTGAGAGTCGTTTTTCCTGCGTCAGGGTGGCTAATTATCGCGAACGTTCTGCGCCTCTCAGCTTCCGCGGTTATCTGTTCGTTTGACGACACACGCTTGAGGGTAGAAGCACCTCGGCCCGCTACCACCATCATTGAATGCGATATGTGCTAGAAGCAGTTAGGAAAACATTCTTTCAGAGAGCCTTTCAAGCGCGGGAGTGACAGATGAAGCTGGCAACGGGAGCTGGGTATTGGGCAGCTGGCCCACCATCGGACGCCCAAGAAACGATCCTAGAAGCAGAGGCCCTTGGCTTTCATAGCTTCTGGACAGCAGAAGCCTATGGAAGTGATGCCCTTACTCCATTGGCTTGGTGGGGAAGCCGTACAGAAAATATTCAACTCGGAACGGGCATCGTTCAAATGTCCGCCCGAACCCCGGCCGCTACCGCAATGGCAGCAATAACCATGGACCATCTCACCAATGGTCGTTTCATACTCGGCCTAGGAGTTAGTGGCCCGCAAGTAGTTGAAGGCTGGTACGGCCAGCCCTACCCAAAGCCATTAGCTCGAACCCGAGAATACGTCCACATTATTCGAGAAATCTGCGAGCGAGAAAAACCAGTTTCCTACGTAGGCGACCATTACCAAATGCCTTTCCCGGGCGGTTTGGAGTTAGGGAAACCACTGAAGTCAACAGTGCATCCGTTGCGGCAACACATCCCAATTTACTTAGGAGCCGAAGGGCCAAAAAACGTAGCGCTTTCAGCAGAACTCTGCGACGGTTGGCTTCCCCTTTTCTTTGCACCAAAAGACAACCAGTTTTATGCCGATGCGTTAAACGAAGGCTTCAGTAAGGCTGGGAAAACCCGAATCGGTTCCGATGGAAGGATCCCTGAAGAAAACGACTTCGAGGTTGTTTGCCCTGTTTCAATAGTTCCAGATGCCGACGTCGAACGCGCAGCTGACAAAGTAAGGCCGATGTTGGCTCTATATATGGGCGGCATGGGCGCTAAAGGGGCCAACTTCCACTATGACGTCTTTTGCCGAATGGGCTACCAAGACGTCGCAGACGAGGTCCAAGACTGTTATTTAAATGGTCGCAAAAATGAAGCCGCCGCGTCGATCCCTCTATCGCTGGTAGAAGAGGTCGCTCTAGTTGGACCGATTGACAAGATCGCAGACGACCTGCAGCGTTGGAAAGATACGGTAGTGACCACTCTTCAAGTAAGCGGCCCTATCCCGCTGCTCCGCACTATCGCTGAGGTGGTAAACCAATGAATTCAGTTGACCCTCGTACTCCGGTTTTAGTTGGCACAGGTCAACTAAAACAACGTCCAGATAACCCGTTAGAGGCTTTGGAGCCCGTCGCTATGATGCGGGTAGCTCTTGAGGCCGCCGCTGATGACGCCGGCGCTCGATCTCTATTGGACAAAGCCACAGATACCTGGGTGGTTAAAGGGGCATGGCCGTATCCCGACCCAGCAGCTCTTCTCTGCGAGGCATTCGGCAATAACAGTCGAACCGGCATTTCCACGGACGGGGGGAATACCCCTCAGTCGCTCGTGAATAAGGCATCGCTACGGATTCAAAGTGGTGAAGCTGACATTGTTCTCATCGTTGGCGCCGAAGGAATCTGGAGTCGAAGACGAGCAAAGCGCGCCGGTCAACGGATCCCTTACACCGACCAAACCGGGGTAGAACCCGACGAAATCTTGGGCAAAGACGTGACGATGAGCCATCCAGTGGAACTCGAACGCGGCTTTGCTATGCCTATCAATTTTTATCCGATTTTCGAATCCGCTTTTCGAGCGTCTAGAGGAGAGACCATCGACGAGCACCGAGATCGTGTCAGCAAACTTTGGGAAACTTTTAATCGCGTAGCTTGCGCGAACCCTTATTCGTGGGTTCAAAACTCTATGACTGCTGAAGAGATTAGAAACCCTGGACCTTCCAACCGCCTAGTTGGCTTTCCTTACACCAAGGCAATGAACTCGAATTGGGATCTTGATCAAGCAGCGGCACTCATTGTGTGCTCAGCTGAGGCAGCGGAAACTGCCGGCGTTGCTCGAGACCGTTGGCTATTTCCCCATTCGGGAACAGACGGCGCAGACACAAACTTTGTTTCCAATCGAGCTGATCTGCATTCTTCGCCAGCGATACGTGTGGCAGGGAGAAAGGCAATGGAATTGGCGGGCGTAACGCCCGATGACATCGATCACGTCGATTTATACAGTTGCTTTCCGTCAGCTGTGCAGATAGCTGCTACCGAGATGGAACTAGGAATAGACCGGCAGCTAACTCAAACAGGCGGCCTGACATTTGCGGGTGGCCCCCTCAACAATTACGTCACACATTCGATAGCGACGATGGCTAACGTCTTGAGAGAAGACGCTGGCACCGTCGGTCTGTGCTCAGCCAACGGTGGCTACATCACCAAACACGCATTCGGTTTGTACAGCACCACTCCGCCTAGCAACGGGTTCAAACATCAGGACTGCCAAACCGAAATAGATGCTTTCCCGAGCGTCGATTTAGATGCTGAACACGTCGGTAGCGGCACTATCGAGGCCTACACAGTGATGCATGGGGCTGATGGTCCCGAGCGTGGACTCGCATCCGTCCGCACACCTAATGGGAGACAGTGGGCAGGCACCAGCGATTTACCGCTGATGGAGTCAATGATGACTGAAGAACACGTAGGACGGTCGGTACAAGTACTTCCCGACTTCTCTTTCGAACTCGTTTAAACCTGTCTCTCAAGTGACTCATCTTTGGGTCCACCACTACAGCTCCAAACCTTTCTAGCCTCAGGCTGGTGAGAGTCGCTTTGATTGAGTTGGGAAGCACCACTTGCCGGCTCACCGTTAACACCGGCGGCGAAGTTGATAGAAGAACTCATCACCTTCACCTGGGCGCCTCTGTCAGCTCCAACGGCTCGTTCACCCAAAATGATATTTCAGCTGCCACGCGACTGACCCAAGAATTTATGACTGCCGCCAAGGCCCACAATTGTCAAAGAGTTGTTGCAGTAGCTACTGAGTCTTTTCGTTTGGCAGCTAACGGTCCGGCGGTCGCGTCTCATATAGAAAGAGAAGCTGGATGCCCCATAAAAATCTTGCTTCCCGAGGAAGAAAACATTCTCATTTGGCAGGCAACCGCAGACCGCCTACTAAACCTTGACGATCTAACAACTATCGCCCTCAGCGGCGGGAGCCTAGGAATTGCAAGTGGCAGACTTGGAAGTAGACGCCCAGAACATAATTTCAGCTGGCCCTTAGGAACCAGTGTTCTCGCTCCGCGAGCATCAACCAATGGCTTCGTAGAAACTTCGACAAGAGTTCGACTTGAAAATCACATTGCGGAAAGCCTGAAATCCATCACAGCAGAAATCAACCAGACTGAGGACTCTTCTTTCGTGATCGTGGGCGGAATGCCACTTGCATTGGCCAAGCTCGTAAACACAGTTCGCAGGTCAGAAGTGCCAGAAAGCCTGGACGGCCTATCGATTGATTGTTCCGATCTAGGTCATCTAATCAAAACCTTCTCAGAACTATCAACAAATAGTCGATTAGCGCTCCCGGGCATGAACGCTAAGAGATCTCAATTAATGCCTTTAGGAGCAACAATCTTGCGGCAGTCAATGAGATCCCTAGGGGTGCACAGCGCGACTGTCTCAACCGCTGGAATGAAAGACACCTTGTTTTCAAGGCTCATAGCCGAACCCAAAGCTGCCTAGGGTGAATTTGGTGTCTCAAGTCACCGCGAACCTGTATGTCCCAAAAAAGAATTCCGGTGCTATGGTTAGCAACGTGAATAGAGCGCTACGCGGACTACTTCTTCTTACATAGGCGAGGGCTACACATAGAAGCCCTCGCCATAACCTCCTGTGCCGCAAGGCCGGGGGGTTCTTCTGCTTTTCGGGGCAGCTGACGGCGAGAAGAACAGACCGGGACGAGACAATCCACATAGGGAGGAACAACTCATGGCAGATGTGAAGGGCATAAGTAAGCAACAGCCCAGTTCGATGCCTTTCAGTCAGTACATCCACTATCCGTATGCGCCAGAGCTATCGGATCGTACATGGCCAGACAAAGTAACAACCCAAGCCCCTTTATGGTGCTCAGTTGATCTGCGAGATGGCAATCAGGCCCTGATAGACCCCATGGACCTTCCTCGCAAAAAACAAATGTTCGAAGCCTTAGTAGAAATGGGTTTCAAAGAAATAGAGGTCGGTTTTCCGTCCGCTTCCGCTCCAGATTTCGATTTTTGCAGAATGTTAATCGAAGACCAATTAGTTCCCGACGACGTATGGATCCAGGTACTTACTCAAAGCCGACCAGAACTCATCGAACGAACATACGAGGCCATTGCCGGCGCCGAAAATGCGATTGTTCACCTATACAACCCAACCTCCACCCTTCAACGACGCGTCGTCTATGGCCTTGATCTCGATGGCATAGTCGATATTGCCCTTACAGGAACCCGCCAATGCAGAGAACTACGAGAAAAAGCTAGTAACTCGAACATTCGATTCGAATATTCTCCAGAATCTTTCACAGGAACTGAAATAGATTTCGCTATCGACATATGCGAGCAAGTAGCAGCCGAATGGGGTGCCACTTCACAAGATCCAATTATTTTGAATTTGCCAGCAACCGTTGAGATGTCAACAGCAAATCTTTATGGAGACCTGATCGAGTTCTTCCACCGTAATGTGGCTAATCGCGATGCCATCGTGTTATCGCTTCACCCACACAACGACAGAGGTTGTGGAGTAGCTGCAGCCGAATTCGGAGTCATGGCCGGAGCTGATCGCGTCGAAGGCACGTTATTCGGCAATGGAGAAAGAACTGGCAACGTTGACATCGTCACCTTGGCGATGAACCTATTCAGTCAAGGTGTGGATCCTGAACTAGATATCAGTCACATAGACCACATCCGCCGGATCGCTGAATACTGCAACCAGTTACCAGTCCACCCACGCCATCCCTACGGTGGAGATTTGGTTTACACCGCTTTTTCTGGCAGCCACCAAGACGCCATCAAAAAAGGGTTCGAAGCACTCTCAGAAAATTATGAAGTATGGGAAGTTCCTTATTTGCCGATCGACCCTGCTCATGTCGGGCGCACCTACCAAGATGTCATTCGCGTCAATAGCCAATCCGGCAAAGGCGGAGTCGCTTATGTGATGAAGAACAACTTTGGGTTGGACCTACCTCGACGACTGCAGATCGAATTCAGTCAGGTCATCCAATCGATCACAGATGAAGGTGGTGAGATTGTTCCAGAGACGATCAAGAAAACCTTTGACGAAACTTATCTTCACACAACTCAACCATTTTCCTATCTGGGTCACAAAAGTAACTTTGACTCTGAATCTTCCGACATGTCAACGGTGACCGCATCATTGAGTGTGTCAGGTGAACAAATGACGATCACCGGTGAAGGCAACGGGCCTCTTTCAGCGTTTAAGACCGCACTGGCCGAGGGCTGCGGGTTAGAACTCACCCTCGTCGACTACCAGGAGCATGCCGTCGGCACTGGAGCTGATGCCGCAGCTGCAGCGTACGTCGAAATAGAAACGACTGATCGCAGTGTTCATTGGGGCGTCGGGCTACATCCCAATATCGTTACGGCCAGCTTTCATGCGCTTCTTTCAGCAATTAATCGATCCGCAAATAGCTAACCGCGCCCACTAGTAGCTGAACTTCGATCAGAATAATTACGTGGCGCTTTCTAGCTTTGCCGACGGATCGTTATTCGGTACCCGCTTGGGAACCGAATCACCACGTGTTGTGGCATTACACGGATGGGGTCGATCTCACCAAGACTTTGCATCGAGCTTGGAAGGTCTAGACGCAATTAGCATCGATCTGCCTGGTTTCGGCGTGTCACCAGCACCCCTTGAGGTGGGTGGAGCTTCGATGTACGCGAACCTTGTGAGTCCAATTCTCGATATTTGCGATACGCCAGTGGTGCTGGTGGGACACAGCTTTGGGGGACGGGTCGCTGTTCATTTAGCAGAGCAAAGACCAGCTGCTATCGGAGGGCTAGTTCTAACTGGAGTGCCCCTTCTCCACCGAGCACATCGTCGTGGTAGACCGGCATTGCGCTACCGCTTCGGCCGTCTGATGCATAAATGGGGACTCGTTAACGATCACGTGCTCGAGGGTTTGCGAGATAAATACGGGAGCGCGGACTACCGAGCAGCTTCAGGGCTCATGCGCGACATTTTAGTGACAGTCGTCAACGAATCTTATGAGAAGCAACTGCGCTCTATATCAGCACCCGTTGACCTTGTCTGGGGCGATGGCGATGACGCCGCTCCCCCAGAGATCGCCACCCGAGCTGAAGCTCTGCTCTCAGACGCCAGATTGACACTCCTGGGCGGCATCGATCACTTCGTTCCGACCAGTGCTCCAACAGCGTTGCGCGAAGCAATTGATAGACGTTTGAGTGCTCTCTCATGACTGAGACAGATCTGTGTTTGGCGGCTTGTCTAATCGGCTCATTGTTATCCGGCATACGCTGGCTTCGCGTCGCTCAACGCGAGCATTACCTTTCTCTTTCTGCATCACGTTTCGCCCTGAGATGGTGGAGGCTGGGGATCGTCAACCCGTTAATGATTTTGATAGCGGTTGGCGCAGCTTTGATCAGCATCTGGTTCGCTAGTTCATGCATCATCACAGCGGCGATGATGGCGCTCGGACCGATCGGGCTGGGACTCAAAGGTCGAACGAGTTCTATAGCTTGGACACGTCGACTTCGCACTGTAGCGAGCGTCGCAACACTCTTAATCTGCGGCTTATTTCTGGCGGTGCGGCAGTTCGAAGCCAGCCCAGTGCTTTATGGCTCGATCGCGATATCGGTTCCATTTTTGATTGACGCTACTTTGGCACTCTTGAAGCCGGTCGAACGGAAATTTGCTCGAAGCTACGTCACGCAAGCTGCCAACACTTTGGAGCGTATTAACCCTATCCGGATCGCGATAACTGGTTCTTATGGGAAGACAACGATTAAAGGATATGTCCGCCACCTGTTATCCGAAAGTCATAGCGTTGTAGCTAGCCCAGCAAGCTTTAACAACAGTGCAGGGCTTTCCCGTGCCGTGAACGAACACCTCCACAGCGGGACAGATATTTTTGTGGCCGAAATGGGCACCTACGGCCCGGGCGAAATAGCTGATTTAGTGAGCTGGGTAAGACCATCAATTTCCGTCTTGTCGGCAATCGGCCCAGTGCATCTGGAACGTTTCGGAGATCTCGACACGATCGTCTCCTCTAAAAGCGAGATCTTTGCAACAAGCAAAACTGCAATCGTCAACATTGATGCCTATGGACTGACTGAAGAAGCAGAACGCCTCCAAGCCTCCGGAATTAACGTCGTCAAATGCTCAGAAAAAGACTCGACGGCAGACGTCTTTGTGCGCTCCGAAGATGGTTTGACAGTTACGGTTTCAAACCATCAGATAGTTACAAACTTAAGAATCGATGCTGCGCCGACAAATGTGGCTTGCGCCGTTGCCGTGGCAATCGCATTAGAGATACCAGCAGCGACTATCGCTCTGCGGCTTGCCACTTTGCCGGCCGCTGATCATCGCCGCCAAATAGTCCCTAGCGACTTAGGTGCCACGATCATCGACGACACCTACAACAGCAATCCAGCTGGTGCAGCAGCAGCTCTCAAAACACTGACCGGACTTCAGGCCAATCGCAAGGTGGTGGTCACCCCTGGGATGGTCGAACTCGGAAATCGACAGAATCCTGAGAATAGGCGATTTGGAGTCGACGCCAGCCTCATCGCCGATGATCTGCTGATAGTCGGCCGGACAAATAGGCGCGCTCTAGTAAACGGTTCAAGAGATGGAACCGCTCGCGTTCACCTGTTACCAAATCGCGACGAGGCCATCAGATGGGTTCGCGAAAACCTCACAGCAGGTGACGCTGTACTGTACGAGAACGATTTACCCGATCACTACGCGTAAGCAGAACCCTTAACAAGAATCTGTTGGTGACACCCGCCGGGACGCTATCTGCTGTTTCATAGGAGATAATGAACCGCCCTGCAGTCTGCTTCGGCAGCCCTTCTCCCGAACACGATATTTCGATCCTGACAGGATTACAGGCTGTACGAGCCTTATCCGACGCCGGCAACGACGTAGTGGCTCTGTACTGGTCTAAGACCGGAAACTGGTTCCAAGTACCTGCCGATATCGAACCAAGCGAATTTGCTGATGGTTTGCCAAGATCAGCACAGCCAATATCAATCCAAATCGGCGAAAATGGAGGCTTCTACAAGGCTGGAAAACGAGGGAAACAAAGCCCAATCGATATCTCAGCCGTAGTCGTCTGTTGTCACGGAGGGCCAGGCGAAGACGGCAGCCTTCAGGCAATGTTCGATTTAGCCGGCATCAGCTACACCGGTCCAACTCAACGAGGTGCCGCCATCGGCATGGACAAGCTAGCTTTTTCGGGAACCATGGAGACCGCAGGAATACCATCTCTGCCGCTTCATCTCGTCACCGACGACCTAACCCTTGAAGAACCTGGCCCTTTCATAATCAAGCCAAGGTTCGGCGGCTCTTCTATCGGTATCGAAGTAGTCGAAGATCTCGCAACTGCTAAAGCTCTAGTTAAGACCCAACCCCTTCTTCGTTCAGGTGCCGTCGCACAGAGATACCTAAGCGATGCCGTTGACCTCAACATCTCAGTTCGAACTTACCCAAACACAACTCTGAGCGCAGTAGAACGACCACTTCGTCCAGAAGACGGCGGCATTTACAGCTACGCCGATAAATACCTAACCGGTCCCGAGGGAATGGCTAGCGCCCCAAGAGAACTTCCAGCTGATCTGCCTCCCAACATTGAGGGAGAACTGCGAACTATCGCCGACCAAGTAGTCCAACTAGTCATGGTGCGTTCGGTTGCCCGCATCGACTTTCTCTGGAACGCCGATGGTCTCTGGGTAAACGAAATCAACACAATCCCAGGTTCTTTGAGCTGGTACTTCTGGTCCCACGAAGGTGTTCCCTTTGCTCGGTTACTAACTGACCTGATTCAAGAAGCAACCGAAAGCCCTGGAGCAAGATTTCAAACTGATGGAGCCGATGGAACGGCCCTGCGCGACGTCGGCGCAATTTCACACAAGTTGGCCTAATGAAAGGCCGCCTAATCATTTGGGTGCTGCCGCTAGTCATATCGGCTTGCTCCTACGGAGACAGCACAGCTAACAAGGAGCAACAATTCACAAGCAACCTCACCGAGCAAGAACGTGCTTGTGTGGAAGATCGCCTTCTCGCAGGCTGGGAACTCAAGCTCGCTGACCTCAACAACGATCTCAGCCCCGAAGAGGAGATAGCCGTTGGTATGGCGACCGCATTGTGTCGGTCGAACGCAAACAATCGACCCGCTCAAGCACCAAACGATAACGAGAAGCCGCAAGTGTCAGAAGAACTTCTACAGGCGCCTTCCAACTTTGACTCAACAGACGCTCCTCCCGGCAACGATCCAGTCCTAGACGGATACTGGCAAGAATGCGGACTGGGAGACGCTAAAGCCTGCGACAACCTCTTCTACTCAGCGCCCCACGGAAGCGACTACGAACAATTTGCTTTTAGCTGCGGAGGTCGCCGCAACATGGACTGCTCCCTACTACTCGGAGTTGATCAACCCGATGGAGAACTGAGCCCTCTCACCCCACCACCAGGCGACGATGAAAAACTAGACGAACTGTGGACAAATTGTTCTGAAGGCAGCACCTCCTCTTGCGGAGAACTGCGACTCACCGCCGCGAGTGGCTCCCTCTACTCTCAATTTGGAACAAGCTGCGGGGCCCGAGGAACGACCTATTGCACGTTGATTCTCGAATACGACGGCGAGCCACCATCCCTTAATGACCTAAGCCCAAACACAAATCCACCCGGTGAAGACCAACTACTTGATCAACTCTGGGAATTGTGTGCGAACCAGGACGCCCGATCCTGCAAAGACCTAGCAAAGTACGGCCCCACCGACAGCATCTACATAAGATTCGGCATCTCCTGCGGGGGAAGGTCTGTAGCCCCATGCGCTCGCCTATTCGCTGACTTAGCCGCTCAGAGCCCTTAGTCAGCAATCAAAGCAGCGCGAAGAAACTCAATAGTTTCCCTTCGCGCTCTCACTAGCGAACGCAAATCAGGTTCAAGACCAAGCGCTCTCATCACTTCAGGTTCCGTGGCCACTCCAACTACGGCCGAATACACAGCAAGCAATAACATTCGAGGCTCGTGATGCCGAAACCGGCCAGCCACCATTTCAGCCTCTATAAACCGCACCGCCTCACCAAGCATGACGCTCATAGCGGACGCTAACTCCCCCGAAGCATCTCCACCCTGTCGCGAAACCACACGGACTAAACCAAGCACTTCTGGCCGACGCGCCGCCAACGAAAACGTCGCTCGAACCAGATCTTCAATACGTTGGAAACCTCGAGCTTGCGGGTTCGCTGCCCCAGATAGAGCCGAACCGAGCTCATGCACAGCAAGCTCTATAGTCGAAGTCAACAAGTGTTCTTTAGAAGAGAAGTGATACAGAATTGCTTGTTTGGTAATTCCGAGATCGGACGCCAAGTCGTCAAGAGAGGTCGAGTCATAGCCTCGCAAACCGAACGCAGCCAACGCTTTGTCCAGAATTCGTTCGCGAGTACGAGCGGGCACTGAAACATTCTAGGTCTAAAACCAACATAGACTTACCATTTGGTAAGTTTTCTGCTAGAACTAATGGTGTGATCAGTGAGTCCCTTTCGGGCAAACGGATAGCGATAACTGGCAGTACCGGTTTTCTAGGAACAGCCTTAGTGGAACGCCTACTTCGTAATGCGCCAGACTGTGATCTAGTTCTTTTGGTCCGCCCAACACGCCGCAACAGTGCACAGCGTCGAGTCGAGCGCGAGATCTTTAGGAACGACGCTTTTGACGTACTCAGAGCTCAATGGGGTGAAGAGTTTGAGGAGACCTGCGAACGCAGAGTTTCTGTGGTGTCGGGGGACGTTAGCAACGACGGTCTAGGACTCAACGAACAAGACCGTGCCCTATTCGTCTCATGCGATGTAGTGATTCACTCTGCGGCAACAGTAAGTTTCGATAGCCCGTTAGATAGTTCAATTGAAATTAACCTGCTCGGGCCCAACCGGGTGATTCAACTGCTATCAGAAGCAAACGTGACGCCTCACCTGGTGGCAGTTTCAACCTGCTACGTAGCCGGAAACAGACGCGGAGCGGCGAACGAAGAATTATTGGCGGACACTCCTTTCCAAGTAAATGTTGACTGGCGGGCGGAAGTCGAGGCCGCAAGACGCACCCGAGCAGACCTCGATGCGCGAAGTCGCACACCTGAGCAACTCGAAGGGTTCCGAAAAGGTGCCCGCGAAGAACTCGGAGCTGCCGGTCTACCAATGCTCGCCGCCAAGACCGAACAGCTCAGAGAAGCATGGGTTAACGATCAAATGGTCGAAGCGGGCCGAAGTCGCGCAACCTCACTTGGTTGGCCTGATGTTTACACCTACTCGAAAGCATTGGGAGAAACCGCCCTTGTCGAACTTCACGGAGATGTGCCTATCAGCATTGTCCGTCCTTCGATAATCGAATCTGCATGGTCGGAACCAACACCTGGCTGGATACGTGGCTTTCGAATGGCTGAACCACTTATCGTTTCTTTCGCCAAAGGTGAGCTCAATACCTTTCCTGGCTACCCAGAGGGAATTATTGACGTCATCCCAGTAGACATGGTCGCCGCCGCCATAATCGCCGTAGCGGCAAAGGGACCAGAGCCAGAACCAGAGGTGTTCCAAATTGCTTCTGGGTCTACTAATCCACTCCAATTCAAAAAACTGCTGGATACAGCTATGGAGTGGTTCCGAGAGCACCCCGTTTACGACTCCAATGGGCACCCCACTGCGGGCACAGAATGGAAGTACGCAGGGTCGAGTGGCCTAGAAGAACAACTTCATCGTGTAATCAAAGCCTTCGACGTGGCAGCCAAAGTCATCAACCGATTACCGATTCGCGGTGAAAGCAGCTTCACAAGCAAGTTTGCAGAACGACGCCAGAACCTCAACCAAATCAAGGGTTACGTGGACATCTACGGGGCTTATGGGAAATGTGAGGCCCTCTATGGGATACAACGCACGCTCTCCCTATGGGACTCACTATCACCCGAGGACCAAGCTCAATTCGGATTCGATCCAAGTGCCATTGATTGGCATCACTACATCACTGAGGTGCATCTACCAACCGTAATGATTCAAGCGAGAGTGAAAACAACTCCAGAAAAACGCATTGGACCAAGCCGCTCAGAAAGACTCCGCTCGGCCGTGCTAGACCCAGATCGCCATTTTGCTGCTTTCGACCTTGAAAATACGCTAATCGCCAGCAACGTTGTAGAAAGCTACGCATGGCTAGCTACGCGCCGTTTGAACTCCAAACAACGCCTTGAATTCGCGCTTCGAACACTGTCTGAAACTCCAGGACTGTGGAGACGAGACAAACGCGATCGAACAGATTTTCTTCGTTATTTCTACCAGCGATATAAAGGTGCCCCGCTAGGACAGCTAGAGGCAGACGCAGCGGAAATGTTAAGCGATCTGATTTTAATCAAATCCTTTCCAGCTGGCTTGAGGCGTGTACGAGCACATAGGGCAGCAGGACACCAGACAGTCTTAATCACTGGCGCTTTAGATATCGCTGTCGAACCGCTCCGCCCTCTTTTCGACCACATCATTGCAGCCAGAATTGACCGCAAAGACGGAAAGCTCACTGGTGAAATGCTCGACGTACCCCCGACGGGTGAAGTTCGTGCACAACTAATGGTGGCTTGGGCTGAAGAGAACGGACTGAGCCCATCACAAGGCGTTGCGTACGCTGACTCAGCATCTGACCTCCCGATGCTGGAAGCTGTCGGTTATCCGGTTGCGGTTAACCCAGAAACCCGCTTGGTAACTATCGCCCAAAAACGCGGTTGGTTAACTGAGAATTGGCCAAAGACCGCTGGGGGGCCTAAACCGTTACTTCCCATGGGCCAGCGTTCGAAGCTACTAACCACCAGAGAAGGAGTTCGTTGATGTCTGCTCGACAAGGCCTCGTACTCGAAGTTGACAGGACCACTCCCCCAATTGTTTTCCATCACGGAGAAGGCTTCCGGTTTGAAAGGCTGCCTTCAGGCAGTCGCGTTGTATACCCCAACGAGCCAATCGAACCAATAGAGGATGTAGACAGCGCCATACGTCACGCCTTAGACAACCCCCTCGGCGATTCTCCTCCTCTTGCAGCCTTACTTACCAAGGGAATGAAACTCACTATCGCCTTTGACGACATCTCTCTACCACTACCTCAAATGCAGGCGCCCGACATTAGGGGTCGAATTATCGAACAGGTGCTTGATACCGCCGCTAGCGCCGGAGTGGACGATGTCCACCTGATAGCTGCATTAGCTCTACACAGAAGAATGACCGAAGCAGAGTTACGTCACGCAGTAGGCGACCGCGTTTACGATGCTTTCGCTCCCAGCGGTCAGCTATACAACTTTGATGCTGAGGACCCAGACGCCTTATCGCACCTTGGCGAAACAGACCACGGAGAAGAAGTCGTTATCTCCAAAAGAGCAGCAGAGTCTGATCTCATCATCTACGTCAACATCAACCTAGTCTCGATGGATGGAGGTCATAAGAGCGTCGCTACCGGCCTATCGGGTTATTCCGCAATTCGCCACCATCACAATGTCGAAACAATGCAGCGGTCCAAATCCTTCATGGACCAAGAGAACAGTGAACTGCACACCAAAAATTGGCGCCAAGGTCGCCTCATCAGAGATGCTGGCGTCAAGATTTTCCAAATCGAAACGACACTCAACAACGACACATTCCCGGCTCCCTGGGATTTTTTGCAAAAACGGGAGTGGGAAATGAATGCCAAAGAGCGAATGCTTTTACTGGGCACAAAAAAATTTCTCGACAAGGTTCCAAGAAAAACGGCACGATCTATCTTCCAAAGCATTCGGGCCCCTTACGGATTGACCTCCATCCAAGCTGGCGAAGTAGAAGAAGTTCACAAAGTGACTACTGCCAACGTTTACAGGCAACACCTCGTGAGAGTCGAGGGACAGACCGACATTCTCTCAATGGGACTCCCATACCTGGGCCCTTACAACGTGAACTCGATAATGAATCCCATTCTTGTGGCATGCCTTGGATTGGGTTACTTATTTAATATGTACAAGGGCAAGCCCCTAGTCCGAGAAGGTGGTGTGGTAATCATGAGTCATCCCACCCCATGGGAATTCCATCCCGTACATCATCCGAGTTACATCGATTTCTTCGAAGAAGTGCTCGCTGACACAACTGATCCCAAAACGATCGAACATAAGTACGAAAAACGCTACGCCGAAGATGAGTGGTACAGACATCTCTACCGCACCTCTTACGCTTACCACGGGGTGCATCCGTTTTACATGTGGTACTGGTGCTCACATGCTCTTCAACACGTCGGCCAAGTAATCATCGTAGGCGGAGATCAACGGGCCACAAAAAGGATGGGCTTTCGCTCCGCTAGTACTATGCGAGATGCCCTAGAGATCGCAACTGACGTTGTTGGCAGCGACCCAACCCTTACCCATATACACAACCCACCAGTCCTCATGGCTGACGTCGTCTAGTTCGAGGAACGAAAATGACGGACCCGAATCGCAGAAAGCCAATCAGTCACTTGACTGATCGAAGAAGCAAAGCTTCAATTTCTCGCGTAGTTCGGAAAGTAGAATTTCCCTTAACGGCAGCCGAAACACCGGATGGACAAATTCCTCTGCCCTCTAATACCGGTGGGAACTATGAGACAGATTGGGCGCGCAGATACGCCTCAAGACTCACAAGACGAATAGCTCTTTCCACTATCGGAAAGGGGCTCATCGGCTATTACGCAAACCCAACTATTAGGGGTCTCGATCGCCTTCATGATCTCGATGGACCCGCAATTTTTGCCGCAAACCATCAAAGTCATGCGGACACATTGTTGATGTTGACCTCCATGCCTCCACCTTGGAAGCACAAGGCCTTTGTAGGAGCTGCCGCCGACTATTTCTTCGGCAACCGCACGACCGCAACGATCTCTGCCTTGTTCATAGGAGCAATACCCATAGAACGCACTTCTATCAACCGAAACACAATCGAAAAAGCAGTAGATCTCCTTCGATCTGGCTGGAGCATGGTGATCTACCCAGAAGGTGGAAGATCGCCTGATGGATGGGGTCAAGAATTTCGGCCTGGAGCCGCTTTCCTTGCCAAACAAGCAGGGGTGCCAGTGGTTCCTGTCCACATTCGAGGAACGTTCGACATTCTACAAAAAGGCCGCAACTGGCCGAAACGGTCCAAAGCAACAGTCAATTTTGGAAGACCATTAGAATTTGCCGACGAAGATAACAATCGACGATTCACTAAGAAACTTCAATCGGCAGTGGAATCGCTTGCCGACGAAACCGCTACCGGCAACTGGTTCGCTGCTCGACAACGATCTCACTCTGACGAAAGTCCAGGAATTCAAGGACCAGATGGTGCTCCATGGCGTCGCCGTTGGGCGTTGAGCGATAACGACAAAGAGGGCAACGACGATAACCGTCGTTGGCCATACGTCTAAACTTGGTCCCCAAGTGGCGAAATGCCCTAAAAGGCGTATCTTCTTTAGAGCACTCATCGGCACGAATATAAAAGAGGGAACTTAAATGCCAGTAGCCGCGAACACCCCTATAGAGCTGATAGCGAAGGTCTACGCCAATCTTGCCGACAGCACTGCAATGGGACGCGAAAAGTTAGGGCGGTCCCTCACGCTGGCGGAAAAAGTCCTGATTAACCACTTGGCATCAGAAGACCAAGAGCTAGAGCGAGGCATCAGCTACGTCGACCTGAATCCTGACCGAGTGGCTATGCAAGACGCAACGGCACAGATGGCTTGGCTTCAATTTATGACTGCTGGCCTACCCGAGGTAGCGGTACCAACCACCACTCATTGCGACCACCTCATACAAGCCAGAGACGACGGCAAAACTGATCTTTTGGCTGCTAGCGAAAATAACGAAGAGGTCTACGACTTCTTAGAAAGCGTCTGCGCGAAGTATGGCGCAGGATTTTGGATGCCTGGTAGCGGCATAATCCACCAGGTCGTTCTTGAGCAATACGCTTTTCCGGGTGGAATGATGATTGGCACCGATAGCCACACCCCTAACGCCGGTGGACTCGGAATGATTGCTGTCGGAGTCGGAGGAGCCGATGCGGTCGATGTTATGACTGGCTTCGCCTGGAACGTCCGTTGGCCCAAAGCAATCGGCGTGCACCTCACGGGACAATTATCAGGCTGGAGCGCCCCCAAAGACATCATCTTGAAAGTAGCTGAAGTTCTCACCGTCAAAGGCGGGACTGGCGCAATCGTCGAATACTTCGGTCCTGGGGCAGAATCATTGAGTTGCACAGGTAAAGCGACCATCTGCAACATGGGTGCCGAAATCGGTGCGACAACTTCACTCTTTGGGTATGACGAAGCAATGAGTCGTTACCTGAAATCAACCGGACGCGAAGATGTTGCTGATCTAGCAAACAGTGTCGCAGAACACCTTCGAGTCGACGACGAAGTAATTGCCAATCCAGAGAGTTACTACGACCAAGTGATCGAAATCGACCTATCGACTCTCAGCCCCCATATCAATGGACCTCACACACCTGACCTGGCCCGAGAAGTCGCCGAATTGGGGGCGGAAGCTGAAGCCAACGGCTGGCCTTCCAGCATTAGCGCCGCTCTAATAGGTTCGTGTACTAATTCAAGCTACGAGGACATCACAAGGGCGGCCAGCATCGCACGAGAGGCTGCAGCTAACGGAATTACAGCTAAAACGAAGCTCCTCATAACTCCGGGCTCAGAGCAGGTAAGAGCCACTATCCAAAGAGACGGTCTCTTAGCGGACTTCGAAGCATTGGGAGCGACTGTTCTGGCTAACGCGTGTGGCCCATGCATTGGTCAATGGGATAGAAGCGCAGAAGATGGTCACGTCGCTGGCGAACCCAATGTCATAGTCACTTCCTATAACCGGAATTTCCCAAAGCGAAACGATGGTGATCCAGCGACATTGGCTTTCGTAACTTCACCTGAAACCGTGATGGCATTAGCTCTCGCTGGGACAATCGACTTCGACCCATTGACCGACACTTTAAAAAATGACGACGGAGAAGAGTTTTCGCTGTCTGTGCCCATCGGAATTGAGCTACCACCTGAGGGCTTCGATCCGGGACAAAATACTTTCGTTGCACCACCAGCAGATGGCTCCCACATTGAAGTACGTGTTTCCGAAACATCTGACCGCCTTCAACTACTAGAACCCTTCGAAGCTTGGGACGGAAACGATTACGAAAACCTCCCAATTCTTGTTAAAGCCCAAGGAAAATTTACGACTGATCACATCTCTATGGCTGGCCCTTGGCTGAAGTATCGAGGCCACCTCCAAAACATTTCAGGAAACCTTTACTTGGGAGCAGTAAACGCCTTCGACGGTTATGAAGTTGGCTACGGCAAGAACCAGCTCACCAACGCAACTCAAACCTTTCCAGACATAGCCCGCAGTTACCATGAGGCAAACCAAGGATGGGTAGTTATCGGGGACGAGAATATGGGCGAAGGTTCAAGCCGTGAACATGCCGCCATGGAACCACGATTTCGGGGAGGATTAGTAGCGATTGCCCGTTCATTCGCAAGAATTCATGAAACAAACTTGAAGAAACAAGGCATGCTTCCGCTGACATTCGCAGATCCGGCAGCCTACGACCGAATCGGCGAAGATGACCGCATCGCTGTGCGCTCTTTAGATCAACTATCGCCCGGACAGCAAGTAGAGGTCGAAGTAACTACCGATCAAAACAGTACTTGGACATTTCTCGCCAACCATACCTTCAGTCCCGAGCAAATCGAATGGTTTAAAGCTGGCTCCGCCCTGAACATCATCCGAGCCTCGGTCTAGATAATTTCCAACTACCGCCTACAGATTCACCCCAACTTGCCCGAAAATTAGGAAACCGGCCCGGGGGGCGGGCCGGTTTCAAGAGCCGTTAGGAGGAAGGGGTGCTCCGCCTCGGCTAACCGCTTAGGTGGGGGGCACCTATTGGCGGTCGTAATTGTCGAGCGACTTGGGGGAAGTCGTTCAATCTCGACAAGAATTACTTTAGTTACCCATGGGTCATTCATCAAGCCGAACTTATAGATAGTTTTGATCTATTACACAGATGGAGAGGTAGTGTGGGTTTATGGAATTGAAACAACTAGACGCCCTAGCAGCGGTAGCTGAACATGGCCGATTCTCTGCCGCAGCTCGTGCCCTGGATACCGTTCAGTCGAATATCTCGACTCACATAGCTCGACTCGAAGATGACCTCGGAGCAATACTTGTCGACAGAAGCGCCGGCGAGTTAACTCCCGAAGGCCAAGCAGTGTTAACACGAGCTAGGCGCATCAACACTGAGCTAGCAGCACTTCGAGATGACGTGACGTCAATGACCTCACGAGTCAGTGGACAAGTAAGGATTGGCATTATCGGCACAACCGGACGTTGGCTCTTGCCGCCTCTACTAGACGAACTAGGCCGCAGCTTCCCAGACGTCATTGCTACTGTCATCGATTCAACCACGACTGCGTTAGTACCGCTACTCGAACACGGTGACCTTGATCTGACAGTCATCAACACTCCCCTTCACCATGACGAATTATTTACTACCCCTCTCTTCGAAGAGCAGCTGGTCGTCATAGCACCAGACGGACATTCGCTCGCCAGCGAAGGAGACAGACCAATACACATCGGCGAACTCGCCGAACACAACTTATTGTTGAGCCCTCCAGGTTCGAATCTCCGGGTGTTGATTGATGATAAGGCCCGTCAAGAAAACGTTGAACTACGCACTATCGCCGAACTTGACGGCATACGCCTAGCCGCAACAATGGCCTTCCAAGGTTACGCCCCAGCAATAGTGCCAGTAACCGCCATACCGTCGTGGATCGGCCGTGGCGGATGGGCTGTTCTAACACTCCAAGACATGCCTCGACGTCGCGTCGGACTGGCTATTCGCCGTCGCGGCATGCTTTCGGCCCCGGCATCGGCAACCAGAGATGTCCTCAAACAAATTGTCCGAGACCGAGCACCAAGTATCGAAGGTTTAACCGCTCTCTGATCGCGTTTGTCAATAACAGCACTACTGATGCACTCAACTGGCCTACGCTCAGTCGTGTGACAACTCCGAGCACGCTTCAGATACGTCAAGGCACCCCGGCTCACGCCATTGCTGGCGTACACGACCTTGACGGTCGCTCGGTCATGCTCATCCGAGCAGAAGACCCCGAACACCGAGGGGCCCTCACACCAGAAGACGGCGATACCCTTACCGCTGCAGCGACTTTGGCATTGGAGAAGCACCTTCCAATAGTGCTCCTGCTCGCATCTTCAGGCGCCGACGCAAACTACGGTGTGGCTGCCCTTGATGGATGGGGTCGGGCTGCACGGGTTCTCGCTAAAGCTTCTGGAGTAGTGCCCATTCTGGCAGGAGTGACAGGTCCAGCTGTCTCCGGAACTGCCCTACTCATAGGACTTGCCGACATCGTCGTCATGGCAGACGATGCATACGCCTTCGTAAGCGGACCCGTTCCTGTCCGCCAAATGACTGGCGTACAAGTTGATGTCCAAGAACTAGGCGGAGCTAACGTCCACTATCGAGAGACTGGAGCTGCAAGCATCGTCGTGCCTCATGACGATGTTTTGGCGACAATCAGCGACATCCTGCGCTTCTTGCCCAATCACAATGAAAACGAACCGCCGTTCACTGTGACGTCAGACCCTGTTAATCGAAAGACCCCAGAAGCTGGAGAACTTCTACCCGACACGCCAACAGGCTCATATGACGTTCGAGATGTGATCAGCATCGTCGTCGATGACAATGACTTTTTAGAACTTCGCGGAGGTTGGGCCGCAAACCTCGTTACTGGATTCGGCACCATGGGTGGCCGACCTGTTGGGCTAGTCGCCAATCAACCTATGGCGATCGCCGGCACGCTCGACATTCCAGCTTCCCAAAAAGGCGCTCGGTTCGTCGCCATGTGTGACGCATTCAATTTGCCCATAATCACCTTGGTTGACACCCCAGGGTTCTACCCAGGCAAAGACCTCGAGTGGCGAGGAATGATCAGACACGGGGCCCAAATGGCGTTTGCCTACGCAAGAGCTACCGTCCCAAGAATCTCACTAGTACTCAGAAAATCATATGGCGGCGCTTTTATCGTTATGGATTCCAAAACAATGGGCAACGATGCCTACCTAGCTTGGCCAACAGCAGAAATAGCTGTTATGGGAGCCACCCAGGCAGCGCAAATTCTGCAACGGGGCGAAACAGACGAAACAATCGCAACCTGGGTAGAAGAATACGAAGAGACTTATTTAAACCCGTATATCGGCGCTGAACGAGGCTTCGTAGATGCGGTAATTGACCCAGCCGACACTAGAAAAGAACTAACAGACCTTATTGACCTATTTAGTTCAAAGCGAGAGCAACTGCAGCAACGAAGGCATGACAACTCGCCGCTTTGAGCCACTTGACGCATCAATAAATGAACGATTCAAGTTACTCCTCGCAAAGATGGCAAAAAACTGACCCACTGAAAGAGGCGAAACGTTCCAACTTGATGTACGGTCCGGGCGGGGTTTATCAAGCCGTGCAACGGCGCACCTGAGGGCTTGACCCCTTTGCGGACAAATAAGACGTACAGAATGCAGAGGAATAAACGTGTCAGAAGAATCTTTTACAATTACAGATAACCGCAGCGGAGAAACAGTCACAGTCCCAATCGTGGATGGCACCATCTCTTCATCTGCCCTTCGCCAGCTCGACAAGGGAATGTGGTTTTACGACCCGGCCTATATGTCTACAGCGAATTGCAATAGCCAAATCACTTACATCGATGGCGCAAACGGCATCCTGCGATATCGCGGGTACCCAATAGAGCAATTAGCCGAACACTCAAACTTCCTTGAAGTCTGCTACTTGCTCCTAAACGGAGAACTACCAACAGAAGACGAAGCTGAAGAGTGGGTTGACCACATCACCTACCACACCTATGTCCATGAAGACATTGCTCGTTTTATGCACAGCTTCCGTTACGACGCGCACCCAATGGGAACTCTAGTTTCGACAGTAGCCGCGCTATCAACCTTCTACCCCGAAGCCAAAGACATAGACGATCCCCACAACCGCCTGATACAGACCATCCGGCTTATAGCGAAAATGCCAACCATGGCTGCCTTTGCCTACAAAAACCGTTTAGGTCTGCCATACGAGTACCCCGTTAACCATCTCGGTTACACCGGCAATTTCCTTCGAATGATGTGGAACGTAGCTGACCCTGCCTACGAACCAGACCCTATTCTCACTAAGGCGTTGGACATTCTCCTGATCCTCCATGCAGATCACGAACAAAACTGTTCGACCACCACCATGCGGACCGTGGGCTCGAGCAATGCTGACCCCTACTCAGCCGTTGCCGCCGCCACATGTGGCCTCTACGGCCCCTTACACGGCGGTGCAAATGAGGCTGTGATCCACATGCTTCACGAAATAGGAAGCTTCGAGAACGTTGAAGCCTACGTTGAAAAAGTGAAGTCAGGAGAGACACTTCTACAAGGGTTCGGACACCGGGTCTACAAAAGCTATGACCCGCGAGCAACCATCATCAAGAAAACCGCAGACCAGGTGTTCGAGGTGACAGGAATGAATCCTCTCTTGGACATCGCAATGAAGTTAGAAGAAGTTGCACTAAGCGACCCCTACTTCATTGATCGAAACCTGTATCCCAATGTCGACTTTTACTCTGGGCTGATCTATGAAGCGATGGGCTTTCCAATGGATATGTTTACGGTCCTGTTCGCCATAGGTCGCACACCGGGCTGGTTGGCTCACTGGCAGGAAATGCTTGATGACCCTGAGCAGAAGATCTACCGACCAAGGCAGATGTACACCGGGCCCGACGAACGCAACTACGTACCAATCTCGAACCGCTGAGTCTGGCCAGTTACAGCCCTATACGTCGATAAGTATTTTTCCGACGTTCGCGTTCGTAGCCATATAGGCGTGAGCACCCGCTATTTCATCCAAAGAGAACCTCGAATCAATAACAGGTTTTAAGCTTCCGTCCTCAAATCGAGGCAACAGTTGAGATATGAAAAGCTGGTTGGCCTCGATCTTTTGTTCAATCGGTCTAGAGCGCAGCACCGTTCCAATTAAGGAAGCTCTCTTGGGTAGCAAAGCACCCAACGCAAATGAAGCCACAGGAGCTGCCATAACACCTACTTGAACTATGCGTCCCTGAACCTTCAAACACTTAATGTTCATAGCCAAATAGTCGCCCCCGACGACATCAAGTACTACGTCAACTCCCTGACCCATAGTCCATTCGCCTACAGCCTCTGAAAAATCTTTCTCTGTGTAATCAACAACTAAGTCCGCACCTAAATTTCTGCAGGCTTCAACTTTCCCAGAGGAGCAGGTCACCGCTATCTGAGCTCCGAGAGACTTTGCTATCTGGATGGCTGCTGTACCTACACCTGAAGCACCCGCATGCACCAGCGCTCGACCACCCGAACGCAAAGCTCCCTGAGTAACAAGCGCGTCATGCGCGGTCATGAAGACTTCGGGAATTGCTGCGGCATCAGCAACGCCAACACCCCTAGGAACCGACTGGAGCATTCGTTCATGGGTTACGACCATCTCAGCCATTGCCCCACCGGAAACTATTCCCATCACTTCGTCTCCGGTTGACCAGTTGCTAACTTCAGAACCCACGGCCAGAATCTTTCCCGAATACTCCAACCCGGGTATCTCAAAGTCAGGCTTGGGGCCCGGAGCTGGGTACTGACCGGCTCGCTGAAGCAAGTCCGCTCGATTCATCGCCGAAGAGGCCACAGCAACCACAACCTGGTCAGGACCTGGTGCGGGGTCGGGGACCTCTTGCACCTTCAGAACATCTTCACTGCCGTATTCAGTTATCACCACTGCTCGCATTCGGGCGAGGTTAGCGTTAAACCGCCAATCAAAATCGCCAGATGCGTGGGTCTTAGCTACGCTCAGGTCTCAATGGACTACACCTGGCCAAAACATTTTGACGACTTAGCAGCGGAAGCTAGCCAATGGGTCATCGAAGCAACTTCCGATTTGCTCAAGACCGACGATGGATGGCTCGTCGGGTACAGCGACGAATTCACCCACAGACTCGCCGAAAAAGGCTGGATTGGGATGACTTGGCCTATCGACAAAGGTGGAGATGGGAGGCCCGAGGTTGAACGATTCGTTGTAACGGAGCAATTGCTATTGGGACGTGCACCTATGGCCGGGTCGTTTTTTCCCGACAGACAAATCGGCCCAGTTCTTCTCGCATACGGAACAGATGAACAACAAGAAAGATTCCTGCCAACGATGCGGCAGGGTAAATCCAAATGGTGCATTGGCATGTCTGAGCCTGATGCCGGCTCGAACGTGGCTGGAATTAATACCCGAGCGACACAAGACGGTTCAAACTGGATTGTAAACGGTCAAAAAATTTGGACGAGCGGAGCTCAATCTGCTGATTACTGTTACTTAATATGCCGTACCGACCTTGATGCACCACCACACAAAGGCATGAGCGAATTCATCGTCGACATGCGATCACCCGGCATAGAAGTGAAACCCATTAAAGATGCTTCAGGAGATTCGCATTTCAATGAAGTTTTCTTCAACGATGTACTCGTTCCGACAGAGAATCTTGTCGGAGAGCTCAACAACAGTTTCGGTCAAACGATGCGCCAGTTGGAACACGAGCGCGGTGGCATTGACCGGCTTGCATCTAACCAACGCCTATACCTCGACACCAAGGAGCTAGTAGACCTCGACAATCCGCTCATCCGACAAGAAGTGGCAGAAATAGAAACTGGCTACAAGATCGGCAGAGACATGGTGCTTCGAAACGTATTGAGGCAAACACCATTCCCTCAATATTCAGCCGTTACGAAGACGTGGTGCACCGAATTCGAACAAAAAGTAGCCAGCTTCGTTGGCTACGCGATGGGAGCAGACTCAATGCTCGAGAACAGAGTCTCACGAAACCTCATCTATGCCCCCGCCTACACAATCATGGGAGGCACCACTCAAATTCTTCGCAACATTATCGGAGAGAGGATTCTCGGATTACCCAGAGAGCCACGGCCACAGTAATGAACCGCAACAACGCCGTAATCGACTTAACCGGTGCGATGAACTGCCGAGACCTCGGTGGCTACCACACGAGGGAAGGTCGACGTATCCGAACAAACGCCATCTTTCGATCTGATCGTTTAAGCGAATTAGTGCAAGACGATCTAGAGGAATTAGCTAGCTACGGCATCCGCACAGTGGTGGACTTCCGCACTTCAGCGGAAGCACATCGAGATATCTCACGTCTGTGGGCGACAGTCACAACGCACATCCCACTCCCAATCGGGGACGAAATAGCCCAGCAAACCGAGTTCGTCGACAGGGTACGCGCCGGGGAAATCACGTCGGTGACGGCGGCTGATGTAGCAGATAGTTACATCGAAATGCTTTCTACCTCTGGCCACCAGTTCGTCAGTTTTTTGCAGCTAGCTGCTGATACCGACTCCTGGCCGCTGCTATTTCATTGCACCGCAGGCAAGGATCGCACAGGCATCGCGGCGGCGTTGATCCTGGAGATATGTGACGTTGATCGTGAACTTGTCCTAGACGACTACGAGCTCACTAACGCCCTCAGATCTGAACGCCGAATAGAACAGCTCAGGCCGAGCCTTCTAGACGCAGGAGCCGATATCGAGGCAATTCGACCGGCCCTGTCAGCCCCACGCGAAGCGATGAAGCAAACTCTCGCTTTCTTCGACGCCGAACATGGTGGCGTCAAGCAGTTTCTGCTGACTGATTTAGGGATGGATGAAGCAACGATCTCGGCTATCCAGTTCAACTTGCTGATATGAGCATCGGCTAGCTGGTCCCAAAAGCAGCCTTAAACAACTTCGAATCGCCAACTGTTTTCTTGAGCAACCAGAATTCCGGCGGTCCTTCCAGCAAAGTGGGTGCCAATGATGAGTCGTCCATCGCTCCAACGCTCATAGGCTTCCAGTCGAGTTGCGGTGGACATCTCTTGATTCCAGTCTGCTGACGAGGCCAAATCAGGTTTCGCAAATTGAACAGGGTGATGGGTCATATCTCCTGTAACAAGACCCAATTCGTCTTGAGAATCAATAGTTACGCTGACATGACCTGGCGTGTGACCGGCCGTTAGTTCTAAGCCGATTTCACCCGTAATTTCGTGATCAACATCGATAATCGTTGCCATGCCTGCATCGAGGATTGGTTGCACCGAATCTTCAAACACCGGCCCATAATCCTGAGGCTCACTGGACCAATAGTCGAATTCATCTTTCACAAAGAGATACTCAGCATTCGGAAACGTTGGCACCCAAGTACCGTCGACGAGAGTTGTGTTCCAGCCGACATGGTCAACATGCAGATGGGTGCTAATCACCACATCAACATCTTCAGGCTTATATCCAGCTTTTTCGAGTTCTTCGATGAAGTCGGTCTCCAGGTTGTCAAATGCAATTGCACCCGGCCGCTGTTTGTTATTTCCACAACACGTGTCGACGATGATCGTCAATCCTTCGGATTCAATAAGCAACGCGTGGATCGAAAGTTTCATCTTCCCTTCTTCTGTTACGAAGTCAGGTTTCAGCCATTCAAATTCATCGACGACGTCTTCAGCACCGGGGAGCAAAGCCGAAAATGGCCAATGCTTTTCCATCTCTAGGACCTTGGTAATTGAAACGTCGCCTATCTGCCACGTTGACATAAACCCTCCCCCATGCTTCGAGCGCTAGATTCTGAGAATCCCATGCTCCAGACTAGATCTACACCAATGAGCATGACAGAACCCCACCCAAGAACGGAGTCCTCAGTGGACCAGCCAGACAACCGCTTCGAGGAAGCGGCGATCGAAGCGGAGTTTGAGACCGGACACCGCGAAGAAACGCGCGAAGAGGCACGCAAAGGGGTCATCACCAGGCTCTTTCGGATGGCATCTGGCACATTCGTAACAATCCTCGGAGTGATTTTGATGCCGCTACCGGGACCGGGGCTACTAGTTGTCGCAATCGGATTGGGAATCCTCAGTCGAGATGTCGCTTGGGCAGACCGATTACTACAAAAAGTGCGGCGTCGACTACCTAGCGACAGTGACGGACGAATCCCAAGGTCAAGCATCGTGACAATGATTGTTTTGGCTCTAGCAGGTATCGCAATATCTACTTGGTGGACTTTTATTCGATAGGGCGGACGTTCAATCAAACAGCAGCAATCAATTCAACTACCCCAGAATAAAACACCCGATTTTAGGAGGCCGCTACAGTCTTCAAAGATCTAGGCTTCAGAACCGGTACCCATTCACGATATAAAAATTATGGGTAGCCGCATACGTTCTTTTTACCCGAAAAGTGAGGACCCCCGATCATGAGCGAGTTCCGAATAGAGAAAGACACTCTGGGTGAAATTGAAGTTCCAGACGACAAATATTGGGCCGCTCAAACTCAACGTAGCCTTGAAAATTTCGAAATCGGCGGCCAGCTGATGCCCAAAGAAATAGTTAGAGCCTTCGCTTCTTTGAAGAAAGCATCAGCTCTCGTAAATGCCGAGTTAACCGATTTCTCAGACGAAAAAGCTCAGGCGATTGCGACTGCCTGTGATGAGATTCTTGCCGGAGAACACGATGACCAGTTCCCACTAGTTGTTTGGCAGACAGGGTCGGGAACCCAATCCAACATGAATGTCAATGAAGTGGTGGCAAATAGAGCTACAGAGATTCTGGGCGGTGACTTTCGACGGGAGAAACTTGTCTCGGCCAACGACGACGTGAACAAAAGTCAAAGTTCGAATGACACTTTTCCAACAGCAATGCATATGGCTGCATATGAAAAGATTGTCGCCGAGACGCTGCCAAAAATCTCAGTCCTCCATGAGACGTTGACGGCCAAAGCAAACGCCTTTATGGAAGTGACTAAAACAGGTCGAACTCATCTGATGGACGCCACTCCGTTAACACTGGGTCAAGAATTCAGCGGCTACGCGATGCAACTACAACGGGGCACTGAAGCTATCTCCGACAGTCTGCAGAGAGTAAGAGAGCTCGCGTTGGGCGGGACCGCTGTAGGAACGGGACTGAACGCACCTGACGGCTACGACGTCGCAGTCGCCGAGAAAATAGCGGAACTCACAGGTCACCCGTTCATAACAGCAGAAAACAAATTCGAAGCACTAAGCGCTCACGACGCCATGGTCGAAATCAGCGGCAGCTTAAAAAGAGTCGCTGTGAGCCTCATGCACATCGCCAACAACATTCGGCTACTCGCAAGTGGCCCTCGATGTGGCATCGGTGAAATAGTGCTTCCAGCAAATGAGCCTGGTAGTTCAATCATGCCTGGCAAAGTGAACCCAACCCAGTGCGAAGCCATCACCATGGTTTGCGCTCAAGTAATCGGAAACGACTCAGCAGTAGCAGTTGCAGGCACTCATGGTCAGTTCCAGTTGAACGTATTTAAACCCGTTATGGCCTATAACGTGCTGCTCAGTGCGCAGCTCATCGGTGATGCCTGTCAAAGTTTTAATGACAACTGCGCAGTCGGAATCGAACCGAACCAAGAACGAATCGACGAATTACTTTCGAAAAGCCTGATGCTAGTAACCGCCCTAAACACGAAAATCGGCTATTACAAAGCAGCCGAAATTGCCCAAACGGCACATGCCAACGGCACCACCCTGAGGGAAGAAGCAGTGAATCTAGGGCACCTCACTGCCGAAGAATTCGATCAGGTTGTGGTACCTGAAGATATGGTTGGCAAACTCTTTTAGCTAACCGGCTGAAGGTGGACCGAACCGATTAGCCTCTCTATCGCCTGCTTGACACATGAAGAACAGCATGAGGAAGACTAAGGGCGTTGGCAGTACCCCAAGCGGCAGCCACCACCCACTGCGACCCACATCGTGAAGACGTCGAACAGTTATTGACAAGTTCGGCAACAGCAGCGCTATCGCGTAGAGAAGACTGAGGCTTCCCAGAGGCGAACCTAACTTTCCGAGGCTCCAAAAAATTGTCGCAAGGGTTAAATTCGCACCAGCGAACCACCAATATTCGGAACGACTAGCTCTACCACCAAAATTCGCATAGTTGAGCAGACCACCTATGTAATTCTCGACTAGACGCATAGTTGGACCGTACAGCAACTCACTTGGTTAGGCGTCTCCATCTATGAACCTGTCGTACTGAAAACCACCAGTAACAAAAAGGACTAAATTCAAATGGCATGGTCGATACAACACTTCCGTTGGTACAAGTTCCAATTGTTGACTACGGAGATGACGAAGATGCCATGGTCACCTACCGAGAGCGTGGTACGTCGCGGGCTCTCGAGCTAGATAACCGGGGGCCCATACGCTTTGGATCTGACGGACGTCTACATAGCGACATCCTGGACTCCTACAGCCGCTATGGCTTCTACATTTTCACAGACGTCATCAAGGAGAACGAACTTAAAGAAATCGAATCCGATGTAGCAGACATGCTTGAAAGGGCACCTGTAACTAAGGATGCTGAAGTCGACAAGCATGGCAATACCGCATTAGGCGTAGGCCTTACAGCTAGAAACATCAGTTGGGTTCGACCATTATCGGACCCTCTTGGCGGCACCGATGCTTCCTACGGCCGTCACGAAGCAAAAATGAATGAACCGGCACCACCCACTGAGGCACCCGATTACGTGGTGCAGCTATTTCTGGGTTCATTGCAGTTTTCTGACGCATGCCTTCGGCTTTATGGGCACCCGGAGCTGCTAAGAGTCGCCGAAGCAATCAACGGACCTGATTTCACTCCATTTAACGAAGCCGTATGGCTTAAGCAGCCTGGGCTAGGTGGTTCCGTCGCTTGGCACCAGGACGGCTGGACCCATTGGGACAACCCCAAATTGGACAACCACACACATGGCTTTAATTTCATGGCTCAGCTATACGGTTGTGATGCAGCTAATGGTCTCTGGGTTGTTCCCGGGTCACACAGTGTCGGCAAAATAAATATCAAGAAGATGGTTGAAGAGGCGGGTTCGGATCGACTTCCCCAAGCAATTCCAGTCATCTGCGATCCGGGTGATGTAGCTATAACTAGTCGGCAGGCAATCCATGGTTCTTTCGCGAACACTAGTTCCAAGGTCAGAGTGACTATTAACTTCGGATTTCATCGTCGCTCTTCGGTTCTCGGAATAAGAAGCGGGGGCGTTCACAACCCTGTCTCAGAGTATGACGAGGACTACATCTTTGAACGATCAAAGGCAATCGCCTGGGGAATTGACGCTAGGTCACAACATTTCCCTAACGAAGATCGTTACGTTTACGAACCCTTCAGAGGACTTGAAGAACAATTCGTTTGGACCGAAGAAACAAAATCGAACTTACGCGATTACAACTTACGAGACATAGGGATTTGATATGGCAGTTCTCGAATATCAGCTAGAGGGCAATGTTGGTTTGGTAACGCTAAATCGGCCCGAAGCTCGTAATTCCCTTAGCCCGGAGCTCATAGTGGCTCTCGCAGAAATTTGGGAAAGCATCAAAGCGGACTCTGAGGTTCGGGTTGTAGTCCTGACGGGGGCTGATAATTCAACTTTTTGTTCAGGTTTCGATTTAGGAACCACAATTCCCCTCATCACGGGATCTCGAGAACCGCAAGACAAATTTGAAGAAGCGATATCCGAGGATAAAGAATTATTGCGGCGAGCAACTCTCGTAGGGCACGACATAGGCAAGCCAATCATCGCTGCGGTCAACGGTCACGCTATCGCAGGGGGCATGGAGCTTTTACTTGCCTGTGACCTTCGCGTAGTTGCCCAGGGAGTAAAGCTAGGTCTATCTGAGGTTGCCCTCGGCCTTATCCCCGGCATGGGCGGCACGGCCCTACTGCGTCGACATCTACCGGGTGCCTTGGCTATGGAAATGGTGCTTGGCGCTAAACCGATTGTCAGCGACGATCTAGCTCACTCGGGATTGTTCAATCGCCTGGTCCCGGTGTCGGACACCTTGTCTTCAGCGATGGAACTCGCTCAAACTATCGCATCGAACGCTCCGTTAGCTGTTCAGGCAGCTCGGCAAGTCGTTCGGAAGTCAGCAGATCTGGAAGAGTTGGAAGCCCTACTTCTCGAAACTCAAATCGGAGAAACTCTTGCTAAAACTGAAGATGCGATGGAGGGACCTTTAGCCTTCATGGAGAAACGGCCTCCGAAATTTCAGGGTCGATAATCTATAGATGATTGAACGCAGCACCCGCTCTTGCGCTGCTATCTCTTTGGCCTTGTGCCCCTGAATCTGGCTAACTATTGAACCCTTCCACTAGAGCTCGTGGCTCTTTGGAGCTAGGCGGTTCAACTAGGTGAGATCCGGTAATTCGAGGATGTGCGCTTCCTCGACGCATGTTCTCCGATAGCGAAACATTTCTTTGGCGCCGTCCGCGTCGGGTAACTCAAGAAACGCTTTATGGCTTGGGTACCACACCGCTAGAACTTCGTGAAAACCTTCGAGGTTGCCAACTACCGAGCCCTGGACCGGTGCGCGCCACAAAACAGAGCCCCCAACCTCTCCTACCGAATGATTAATTGCCTCCATATATGCGGCGTAATTTTCCCCTCCTGGGAAGTTGACTTCCGGGCGATATCTGTTGATGTTCAACATCACGAGTGGGCTCTCTTCGGAAGCCGCAGCCATCTTCTTCAATCGCTCCATCTGATGTATCGCTGAGGTGTTCTTGCCGTCCATGCGATCAAGCTAGCCCGAACAGTGAGAACCGAAGAGCAACGACGCCTACCCTTTAGATATATCCGATTAGAGGGGGCCTATTTGATGACACCTTTGGAGTACTTTGAAGCCTCTTCAGAGGGTGAGGCATGGCACCTGCATATGCCCACCGAAATTCATGGAGCCTTTGGAGGCGTCACCGGCGGCGCCTTAGCAGCAGCGGCCATCGCTGTAGCACGCACGGTCAAGCCGAACCGAATCGCAGCTGGCGTCGACATACATTTTCTTCGCGGTTTATCAACCGTCCAAGCAACAGCTCAAATCACAATTCTTTCATCTGGACGAAGCATCACAATTCTTCGAGTCGAATTCCGAGACGACGCAGGTAACCCAACAACCGAAGCTCGCGTAGTCTTGGCCGCTCCAGAATCTCTCAGAACCGATATCCAAGCGACTAACCGAGACACCGGACTCTTAGGCCCTCCGCCTTCCGATCTTTACGAAAATGCTAAGCCTTGGATCACAAGCTGTCTCATACTTTTTATGCATATTAGATTGCTTTATGTTATATGATTCACTAATGCATTCTGTAACATTCTCATG